>CACYYS010000005.1 GCA_902778725.1 uncultured Ruminococcus sp. | reverse complement strand
GCTCCGTCTCCTATACGATCGCGGACGGCGAATGCATCGTAACGGATACGACCGGTTATATCGACGCGCAGATCCCCGACAGTCAGACCGCGGCTGCCGTGATAGCCTCCTGCGGCGTCTCCGGTATGACCGAGGCGATCACCCAAAGCGCGACGGACGACCTGGTCGCCGCGATCGCGGAGGAGGAAGGGGTCGCCGCCGGCACGGTCGATCTCACCTTCACCGTCCCCGCAAACGTGCAGAACGTCACGCCGGGAGAGACCGCCACCTACACCTTTGTCCCCACCGTGACCTATCAGGCGGACGAGAACGGCGTGCTGACCGTCCGCTCCCGCGAGATCGCCGACTCTGCCTTTGACGGCTCGCCGATGACCGTCGTCCTCTATACCTGCGGCTTCATGCCCGAGCAGATCGTCCATATCAAAAACGACGGGACGCGCGAGTATTTCTATCCCCGGTATTCCGAGGCGGCGGAGGCGGGCAAAAAGACCTTCACCTACACCGAGGCGAACGGAGAGAACGGCAGCTACGGCTTCGTCTCCTTTGAAGTGACGGAGTTCTCCGCGATCACGCTCAACGCAACGGCGGCCGTGGAGCTGCCGGACGTCGGCTTTTCCACGCTCTCCCTCGCCGTATCCTCCCGCGCGGACGGCTCCGTCCCCGGGTCCGTCTATCTCTACCCCGCCGCCCTCTCCGACGCGGAGATCCTCGCCGATACCGGGCGGGAGCAGGCGCTGCGCACCGCAGCCCCCGACGGGAGCGACGGGGACGGGGAGCGCTTCACCCAGACCTTCGCGTTCTCCTCCGTGGACAGCGGAACCTATAAAGTCCTCTGCACCAAGGAGGGCAGGCACGCGCCGCGCATCCTCCCTGCCTCCGTCACGGACGGAGACGTCTCCCTCGGGACAGTCAGCCTCCTCCTCTACGGGGACGTGAACGACGACGGGACCGTCAACGCGAGGGACGCGCTCCAGATCTCCCGCTACGCCGCCGGCAAGTCCTCCGTTTTTGACGCCGCGGCTGACCCGGCGGAAGAGGCTTACCTCCTCTTTGCGGCGGACGTGAACGGAGACGGCGCCGCCAACGCAAGAGACGCGCTCCAGATCTCCCGCTACGCCGCCGGCAAGTCCTCCGTTTTCGACGTGATGGACTGACGGAGCAAAGAAAGGAACCGATACGCAATGCAGATCACAAACGATATCCGCTATATCGGCGTCAACGACCGCCGCATCGATCTCTTTGAGGGGCAGTACAGAGTCCCGAACGGGATGGCGTACAACTCCTACCTGATCCTCGACGAAAAGATCGCGGTGATGGACACGGTCGATCAGCACTTCACCCACGAGTGGCTCGACAATCTGGCAGCCGCCCTCGGCGGGAGGAAGCCGGACTACCTGATCGTCCAGCACATGGAGCCGGACCACTCCGCCAATATCGCAAAATTCCTCGAGGCCTACCCCGGCGCCGCGGTCGTCGGCAACGCCAAGACCTTTGCGATGATCGAAAACTTCTTCGGGCAGGGCTGCGCCGCCCGCCGCGTCACGGTGGAGAACGGCGGCACGCTCTCCCTCGGCAGGCACACGCTCACCTTCGTCTTTGCGCCGATGGTCCACTGGCCGGAGGTCATGCTCACCTACGACAGCGCCGATAAAGTCCTCTTCTCCGCCGACGCGTTCGGCAAGTTCGGGGCTCTCGACGCGGACGAGCCGTGGGAGGACGAGGCGCGGCGCTACTATATCGGCATCGTCGGCAAGTACGGCGCGCAGGTGCAGGCCGTCCTCAAAAAGGCGGCGGAGCTGGATATCTCCGTCATCTGCCCGCTGCACGGGCCCGTGCTTACCGAAAACCTCCCGCACTATCTGAAGCTCTATGATCTCTGGTCCTCCTACCAGCCGGAGGAGGAGGGGATCCTCATCGCCTATACCTCCGTCTACGGGCACACCGCCCGCGCGGTCGAGCTGCTTGCGGAAAAGCTGAAAAAGGCCGGCTGCCCCAAGGTCGTCGTCCGCGATCTCGCCCGCACCGACCCCGCCCTCTGCGTGGCGGACGCCTTCCGGTACCCGAAGCTCGTCCTCGCTACCACCACCTATAACGCGGAGATCTATCCCTTTATGCGGGAGTTCATCGACCACCTCGCGGAGCGCGGCTTCAAGCGCCGCACCGTCGCCCTGATCGAGAACGGCTCCTGGGCGCCCCTCGCCGCCAAGGCGATGCGCGAGCGCCTCGCCGCCTGCAAGGATCTCACCTTCTGCGAGACCGTCGTGCATATCAAGTCCGCCTTGAGCGACGCGAGCAAGGCGGAGCTGGACGCGCTCGCGGAGGAGCTCTCCCGCGATTACGCCGCCCTCTCGCCCGACGCGGCGGAGAAGAACGACCTCCGCGCCCTCTTCCGGATCGGCTACGGGCTCTACGTCGTCACCTCGCGGGACGGCGTCCGCGATAACGGTCTGATCGTCAACACCGTCGCCCAGGTCGCGGACAACCCCACCCGCATCGCCGTCACGATCAACAAGGCGAATTATTCCCACCACGTCATCCGCCAGACGGGAGAGATGAACGTCAACTGCCTCTCCGTCGACGCGCCCTTCTCCGTCTTCGAGCGGTACGGCTTCCAAAGCGGCAGGAACGCCGATAAGTTCGAGGGCGTCTCGCTCGCCCGCACCGATAACGGCCTGGCGATCCTCCCCCAGTACGCGAACGCCGTCATGTCCCTCAAGGTCGAGCAGTACGTCGACCTCGGCTCCCACGGGATGTTCCTCTGCTCGGTCACGGAGGCGCGCGTCATCAGCGACCGCCCCACGATGACCTATACCTATTATCAGGAGAACGTCAAGCCAAAGCCGAAGACCGAGGGCAAAAAAGGCTACGTCTGCAAGATCTGCGGCTACGTCCACGAGGGAGAACTGCCCGAGGACTTCGTCTGCCCGCTCTGCAAGCACGGCGCCGCCGACTTCGAGCCGATCCGGTAACTTCCTTTTCTGAAGAACTTCCTTTTCTGAAGAACTTCCTTTTCTGAAGAAACCTACTTTTCTGAAGAAAAGTAGGCAAAAGACTTTTTGAAAGGACAGGGAGCAGACAAAGCGCAAACACAGAAACTCCTTCCCCAAAAGCCGCCGTACTTTTCTGAAGAAAAGTAGGCAAAAGACTTTTTGAAGGGGCAGGGAACAAAAACAGCGCAATCAAAGACGCTCCTTCTTCAAAAGCCGCCCAAAACGGCACGGGCGGCTTTTTCCTTTTGCACAATATAGCGTGTTCATATCCGCCCTCGCATCAAAAAACGCCCGATACGGCCCGGGCGTTTTTTGGTTTGCGCGACCCTCGGCGGAAGGAGTCCCCATCAGCCTCCCTCTTGAGGGAGGTGGCTCGCGGAGCGAGACGGAAGGAGTCTTTATAGCCTCCCTCCCCGAGGGAGGTGGCGCGGCTTGCCGCGACGGAAGGAGTTTTCGTCAGCCTCCCTCCCGAGGGAGGTGTCAAAACGGAGTTTTGACGGAAGGAGTTTCTTCTTTCTGTCCTTTCTCCTGCGGTCACCCTTTCTCCCCTGACTCCTTCAGTCGCCTTCGGCGACAGCTCCCTCGGGGAGGGAGCCTTTCGGGACGGGGGATCGGGCCCTCGGGAGGGAGCCTTTCCGAGCCGGCTCTTTTGTGCGGCAGGCACGGCGGGAGAAGTTCCTCCCCGAGGTCGTCTCCCCGTTTGGCTCCCTTGTGCAAAGGGAGCTGTCAGCGGAGCTGACTGAGGGATTGTATGAGAGAAAAACATCGTTTTTTTAAAATCCTTTACTCGGAAAACAATCCCTCCACCGCAAAGCGGTCCCCCTCCCTTTACACAAGGGAGGCAGAGGTGCGAACATCCTGCGCAGAGGGAACGGAGCAAGGCGGAAGGAAAGGATTTCGCCTCTCTGCTGTTTCTCCCGCTCCCGAACGGAAAAGGGCAGGCGCCTGGCGCCTGCCCGTTTTGCGTTTTTTTCGTGTGATAGGAGAGCGAAAGCTCCCGCTTTCTTCCGGAAAATCAAAGAGAGGTCAATCGATTGACGAAACGATATTCTTTGCGTTCCCGGAAGCCGGGTCATAAGCAAATTGCGTGGGATTGATGATATGATCAAAGTCTCCCTCGGTACGGGAGGTGCAGAAAAGATAAGTCTTCCCAACAGCAAGGCTGCAGGCGTCGTCACAAATCGGTATCCCGTTATATCGGGAAAGCATGCCGGATCTCTCCATCAAATCGTATTGTTCTTTTACTCTGTCCTGCTTCATCCCGCCTGTTTTGCATATTTTTGTTTCTGAAGGATTATCTCCCTTAAAACTCTCTTGAACGTCAACGGTATAGATTGTATATAACATACGCGCCGTGCTTGCCGATTTTGGATTTTCGTCAACTCTTCCTGTTTTCATATCGACAACGGCAAAGGAGATCCCGGTAACCGTGCCGGAATAAATATTTGAGGCGGCTTTTACCACTTCATCCGCGGTATGGTACAAAGGCCAATCGGGACGGATACTCAAAATCGGATAATCCGGATTCAAGTCAGACGTTATGAAATCGTTCGGATAATCTTTATCAAGCGGACGGTCGCACGATGCCGCAAAAAAAGCCAGCGTCAGTACCAGGATCAAAACAATACTTTTTTTCATTTCAACAACCTCTGTCGTACGGTTTTGCGGTTTTTTGCCAACGGCAGGAAGAGCGGATCCGTCCGGCGCCGGGGGATCGATACGCGCTTTCCGTCCGTTCCGGAGGCGTTGCAAAAGCCGCCGGAAAAACCGCGCGAAGGGACGGATCTTATCTCACATCTGTAAATACGTTTGAAACGGCAAAAATCCTCGGCTTTTCCGGGATATTTGCAAAAAGTTCACAAACCGCCGTCAAAAAGGCTTTTCCCGCGCCGCCGCAAAGAAAAAACAGGCTGATAGGTCAGCCTGTTTTTCTTTTGCGGCTCCTTCTGGGCCGCTATTTGATCGCGCTGATCCCGTCGGGCAGTTCGGTCTCGAGCCGGGTGAGGGCGTAGAGCCGGTAGGCGGCGACCCAGCCGACGTACATATCGTTGAGATGCCCGCGATGCTCGCAATCGGGGCGGTAGCGGGTCCACCTGGCCTGGAAAAACGCCTCGCTCTGGCAGCCGTACGGGCGGTCAAAGCCCGCGACGCGGCGCATCTTTTCCTCGTCTGTGATGCAGAGGATGGCGTTGTTCCAGAGCATCTTTGCGCGCTTTTTCCACCGCTCGTCGCCGGTCAGGCGCGCAAGGTGCAGGAAGTCCGGCACGGCGATCTCCCCCCACGGGTCGATGGCGTGATGCTGGGTGGAGACGGCGGTCCCGCCGGAGGTGTAGTAGCCGTAGCGGACGAAGTCGCTGTCCGCGTCATAGAGAGCGTCGTAGTGATACGCCCAGGAGAAGAAGTAATAGGCGACCTTCTGCGCGTCGGTGAGGTAGCGGTCCTCCCCCGTCAGCTCGTATAGCTGCAGCGCGGACCAGAGGAAGGGATAGGCGGTCTCCTTGTCGATCGAGACGCAGTCGATCGCGCCGGCGGTGCAGAGGAAGTTTTCGAGGTCCCGGTCAAAATACATCCGGAAGGACCGGACCGCGTAGTCGAGATACCGCTGCTCGTCCGTCGTCCGGAACATCTCGATCAGCGCGGCGACGGTAAAGCCGCCGATCGAGCCGCCGCCGGGGAGGCGCTCCCCGTCCATGGTGTACCGGAGGCCGAAGTCGCCGTGCGCGTCATACTGCCCGATCAAAAACTCGAGGATCCCGCGGGCAAAGGCGACGTAGCTCTCCCGCTCAATGCCGAGGCGCTTTAACTGCCGGTAGGCGCGCAGCGCTTCCGCCGCGCCCCAGGAGTAGTTGCAGACGTCGTTCGGGACGATTTTTCCGGACAGGTGCCGGGCGTAATTGGTAGGGAAGAGACCGCAGGGGCGCTGGGTCTTCATCCATGCGTCAAGGCAGCGGAGCGCGTCGTCGAGGTAGCGCTTTTCCCCGCCGCGCTCGTACTCGCAGAGGAACATCCGCGCCTGCAGAAAGCACTGGCCGGACCAGCCCGCCTCGTAGACGGGGTCGCGCGGCAGGATCGCGCCCTTTTCCGTATTGTGGCGCAGGGCGTTGGCGAACATCACGGAGCCGTCCGGCAGTTCCCGGCGCAAAAACTCCGACCAGGCGAGGGAGAGCTTCCATACCTCGGCGGGGGAGTGCGCGGGGGCGCGGAGATTGTCAAAGAGGTCGAGCACCCGGTCCATCAGGGAGGCGGCGCCGTAGTTCTTCCACTTCGGCCGGGAGACGAAGAGATAGGCGGAGAGGATCACGCTGGCGCGGGGCGCGAGGGTGAAGTACTCGTCATAGCGCGGACCCATCACGTCGTGGTCGATATAGGAGAGGGGCGCCTCCGTCACGGGGTAGAAGATCCGGTGCAGGAGCCGCCCGTCCGCAAGGCGGCGGAGGGAGGCGGAGGAACGGAGCGACTCGGGCGACACGTCGGAGGCAAAGAGCGCGCAGACGGTGTCCGCGTCCTCGCTTACCGTGCAGGAGGGGATGCTGATGCGGTCGTAGGCGTAGATCCAGTCCTCCCCGTCAAGCTCGGTGCCGTGCTGCTCCTTGCCGCGGCTCTCCCCGTTGCCGTTGAAGTTGACGCAGGGGATCAGGTAGCGCGCGGGGAGGTAGAGCGTCTCCGCCTCGGTGATCAGCTTGAGGGTGCGGGTGCTGCGGCCGGTGTTCGTCACCTTCCGGACGATCCGGCAGAGCCCGTTGCCGAGGTCCGCCGCAAGCTCGTTCACCTCCAGCGTTCCGCAGAGGTAGCGGCTTTCTTCCCCCTGCTTCTCCGCTTCGGTAAAGGGGATCTCCTTTCCGTTGATCTCGGCGACGGGCGGGAGGAGGCGGAAGACCTCTTCTCCGGCGGGATTTTTCAGGATCAGCATAGAGCACCTCTTTCTTTCCGGCGGAACGTATCCTTCTTTATTATAGCGTTTTTTCCCGGATTTCGCAAGACGTTTTGAAAAAAACGGCGTTTTTCCGCCGAAGCCGCCGGAAAAAACGCCCCGCGCCGGAGCGCGGGGCGAAAAGCCGGACGGTCGGTTTTCTTTCGGTCACGGACGGCCCGGCGCGGTCCCGTCCTCGGCGGGAAGGCCGAAGCGGCGAAGCAGCCTGACCGCGTTTTCCACGTCCCGCTTCTGCGTGAGAGGCGCGGGCAGCGTGTTTTCCATCTCCAGCGCCTCGTAGCGGGAGGCGGCAAAGGGGTGGTAGCGCAGCACCTTGACCCTGCGGATCCCGCGCAAGGGCCGCAAAAACGCGCCGATCTTTTCGCATTCGCCGTCGTTGAAGCCGACGACGAGCGGGTAGCGGATCTCCAGAGAGCAGCCTTTTTCCGAGAGGAAGACGAGGTTTTCGAGAATCAGGGCGTTGTCCCGCCCGGTACAGGCCTTGTGCACCGCGGGGTCGACGGCCTTCACGTCGTACAAAAACACGTCGGTAAGAGGCGCGGCCGCTTCCAGCACGCTCCGCGGGACGAAGCCGCAGGTGTCGAGAAAGACGCTGACGTTCCGCTCCCGCAGCTTGCGCGCCGTTTCCAGAGCAAAGTCCGGCTGCGCGAGGCACTCTCCGCCGGAGAGCGTCACGCCGCCGCCGCTTTTCCGGAAAAACGCCTCGTCCCGCAAAAGCTCATCGACCAGCGCGTCGCTTGTGTACGTTCGCCCGTAGAGGACCAGCGCTCCGGTGGGACAGGCCTCGGCCGCCCCGGGATCGCGCCGTTCTCCGCAGAGCCCGCAGGAGACGCACTTTTCTTTGAATTTTGCGACCTGCGGCGCAAAGGAGATGCTCTCCGGATTATGGCACCACAGGCATTTCAGGGGGCATCCCTTGAAAAACGCGGTCGTGCGGATGCCGTCTCCGTCGTGGATCTCCATCCGCTTGATCCCGGAAATCAGACCTGTCATCGTTTTCTCCGTCTATACGCTCGCCGAGCGCAGGATGAATTCTTCTTTTTCTTTTTCACTGAGGCTGGAGAAGAGGACGTTCCACCCGCACAGCCGCACCTGCAGATCGGGGTAGCGGTCGGGGTGCTCCTTCGCTTCCCGCAGAACGTTGAGATCGAGCACGTTGAAGTGGACGGCAAACCCGCCGAGAGAGAAGTAGGTCCTCAGAGAGGCGAGGAGAGCGCCAAGCCCGTTTTCCCCCGTCACGGCGGAGGTATGAAGGTCGATATCCGCGATCGCGCCGTTCGGGACGGCGGCGGCGTTCAGCCGCGCCACGGAGGCGAGATGCGCCGTGGCGCCCTCCCGCGCCGCGCCGGGAGACGCGCCGGTGTTCTGGGAGAGGGGCTCGTGCGCGCGGCGCCCGTCGGCGGACGCGCCGCACATCTCGCCGAATTTCCACCGCCAGTCCACGGAGAAGAGCCCGAGGCGGTAAACGCCGCCTTTTTTGTTCGGTTTTCCGTTTACGGCGGCGTCGAGCACGTTCACGATCCCGGCCGCAAGGCGGTCCGTTTCCTCCTCCCCGGTGCCGAATTTGGGGAATTTGTTCTTCACCCGCAGGCGGAGCGTTTCCGCTCCTTCCCAGTCGCGCCGCAGGAGCGCGGCGAGCCCGTCGAGCGTGAAACGTTTTTCTTCAAAGACGAGGCGGCGCACGGCGGCGAGGGAGTCCGCCGCCGTGGCGAGTCCCACGGCGTTCAGCGAGGAATTGGCGTATTTCGCGCTGTGATCGCAGTAGAGGTCGCCGCCTTTTTCCAGCGCGCTTTCATAGGTGGCGGAGAGGATCGGCGCGGAATGGAA
This sequence comes from uncultured Ruminococcus sp., assembly GCA_902778725.1. GTDB lineage: Bacteria > Bacillota > Clostridia > Oscillospirales > CAG-272 > RUG12395. Next base: position 65,871 of record CACYYS010000005.1, on the reverse strand, counting down.
CGCGGCGTCCCGTTCCTCCCACAGATCGGTCTCGCGCATCGCCTCTTCGCAGAGCCGGACGAGCTGCCGCTCGAATTCTTTCCAAAAGTCTTCAAAGGAGCCGATCGGCCCGGCGGAGGGCAGACCGACGTTCTTTCCGGTCACGGAGTCGACTCCGCCGTTGAGCGCGTATTCCAGCGCCTTCGGGATGCTGACCCGCGTGCCGCAGGAGCAGGTCACCTCGTCCCGGCCGCCGCATTCGTAGCAGCCGACCACGCGGTAGTCGGCGGCGTCCGCCGGATCCTCGCCCAGGCGGATCAGCGCCTCGACGATCTTTTCATCCGAGAGGAAGACGATGCTGTTGCGCCCGCTGCGCACGGCGTCCAGCGCCTCCGCCAGGAAGGGCTCCGGCGTGCATTCCGCACAGAGCAGATGCAGCTTGACGGAGGTCGTACGGGCGCTGCGGTAGGCGCGCAGGAAGCGGTAGGAGAGAGGATTGACCAGGCTCCGCCCCGCCGCGTCCCGCCCGCCGAGGGCAAAGGGGAGGTTGGCGGTCGCGCGGAAGCGGTCGATCTCCTCGAGATAATCGGCAGTGAGCGCCTCGATAAAGGCGGGATCCTCCCCCTCGCAGAAGGGGTAAAACAGGCTGTCGACGCGTCCGAGCGTGCGCAGGACGGAGCCGTCGAAAAACTGCTGGAGCGTGTAATAGACGACGGAGGTCTGCATCGCTTCAAAAAGCGTGGAGGGGCGGGCGGAGCAGAGGCGGGCAAGGCCGGCTGCCATCTCGTCCTTCCCACGCCGTTTCGCTTCCGCGGCCGCGCGCGCCATAAAGCGGAGCGCCGCGTCGTAGGTCCGGCAGAGCCCTGCGTAAAAGGCGCGGCGTTTTTCCTCCCCGGTAAAACGCGCGGCGCAGGAGGCGGCGCGCTCCCGGAGACCGAAGATCCCGAGCCGGATCACGGCGTCCCAGTCGGCGGAGGTATGGCCGAAGTCGTTCGAGCCCGTGTGCGCGCGGGCGTCAAAGCCTTCCTGCAGGCCGTTCTCCGCGCGCAGAGAAGCGCAGCGTTTCCTGCGGAGCTGGATGATCTTCTGCGGGATGTTCTCCACGTCGATCCGGACGAAAAAACGGTCCTCCGGAAGGACGCGGATCTCGCAGCGGTCCAGCAGCGCTTCGATGATATCGAGATCCGCGGCAAAGGCGTCCGGCTCGTTTTCGAGGCCTTCTTCGGCGCGGCGGACGGCAAAGGCAAAAAGTTCGGTGTTGATCGGGGTCATCCTGTCTCCTTTCTCCGCGCGGGCGCGGCAGAGGGATCCTTCACAGGTAGTTTACACTTTTTTTTTGCCCGTGTCAAGCCCGCACGGGGAAAAGAGAGAAAAACCGCGCCCCGGTCTTTTCCGCGCTCTTGACTTTTTCCTTCCTTATGGTAGAATAAAGACGATTTCATCAAAAAGACAGGCGTAAGACGGAAAGGAACGGTATGAAGCAGTACAGGGTCACGGGGATGAGCTGCGCCGCCTGCAGCGCCCGGGTGGAAAAGGCGGTCTCGCAGGTGGAGGGGGTCACCTCCTGCGCCGTGAGCCTCCTGACCAATTCCATGGGGGTGGAGGGCACCGCCTCCGACGCCGCGATCGTCGCGGCGGTGAAGGCGGCGGGCTACGGCGCCGCCCCGAAGGGAGCGGGCGCGCGGCAAGAGGAGGACGACACCCTCGCGGACCGGGAGACGCCCCGGCTCCTGCGCCGTCTGCTCGTCTCCCTCGGGTTTCTCCTCCTTCTGATGTATCTTTCGATGGGGCACGCGATGCTCTCTCTGCCGCTGCCCGCCTTTTTCTCCGGCAATCCCGTCGCCGTCGCGCTCGCCGAGATGATCCTCGCCGCCGCGGTGATGATCGTCAACGGCCGCTTCTTCACAAGCGGATACCGGGCGCTCTTTCACGGCGCGCCGAATATGGACACCCTCGTCGCGCTCGGCTCCTCCGCCGCCTTCCTTTACAGCGCCGTCCTCCTCTTTGTGATGACGGGGGACGCGGCGTCTGCGGCGCATCATCTCCACGGACTTTACTTTGAGTCGGCGGCGATGATCGTCACGCTGATCACCGTCGGCAAGCTCCTCGAGGCGCGCTCCAAAGGGAGGACCACCGACGCGCTCAAGGGCCTGGTCCGCCTCCGGCCGAAGACCGCGACGGTCCTGCGGGACGGCAGGGAGGAGACGGTCGAGGCAAAGGACCTCCGGATCGGCGATCTCTTCGTCGTGCGCGCGGGCGAGCATTTCCCCGTGGACGGGACGGTCGTCTCGGGCGAGGGCGCCGCGGACGAGTCCGCCCTGACCGGCGAGAGCATCCCGGTCGATAAGAGCGAGGGGGCGTTCGTCTCCGCCGCAACGGTCCTCTCTTCCGGCTTTCTCACCTGCCGAGCGGAGCGCGTCGGCGAGGATACGACCCTCGCCCGCATCATCCGCACGGTCAGCGAGGCGGCGGCGACCAAAGCGCCGATCGCCAAAACAGCGGATAAAGTCTCCGCCGTGTTCGTCCCCGCCGTGATGGGGATCGCCCTCCTCACCGTCCTGATCTGGCTCCTTCTCGGGCGTGAGATCGGCTTTGCGCTTGCGCGCGGGATCTCCGTCCTTGTCATCAGCTGTCCCTGCGCGCTCGGCCTCGCCACGCCGGTGGCGATCATGGTCGCAAGCGGCGTCGGGGCAAAAAACGGCATCCTCTTCAAGACCGCCGCGTCCCTTGAGGCCGCCGGCCGCACCGAGAGGATCGCCCTCGACAAGACCGGTACCGTCACCGCGGGCAAGCCGCGCGTGACCGATCTGCTCCCCGTCTCGGACGGGGAGACCCTCCTCTCGCTCGCCGCCTCCCTGGAGGCAAAAAGCGAGCATCCCCTTTCCCTCGCCGTCCTGGAGGCGGCGGAGGAACGGGGGATCCCCCTCCGGGAGACGGACTCCTTTTCCACTCTGGCGGGGCGAGGGCTTTCCGCTCGCCTTGACGGAAAAGAACTCTGCGGCGGCAGCGCCGCCTATATCGCCTCCCTCGTCCCCCTCCCGGAGGAGCTTTGCCGCCGGGCGGACGCGCTGGCGGAGGAGGGGAAGACCCCCCTTTGGTTTTCTTACGACGGCGCCGTCGTCGGCGTGATCGCCGTGGCGGACGTCGTCAAGGAGGAGAGCCGCGAGGCTGTCGCGCAGCTTGAGGGGATGGGGATCCGCGTTACCCTCCTCACCGGGGATAACGCGCGCACCGCCGCCGCCGTCGCGCGGCAGGTCGGCGTCACCGACGTGGAGGCGGGCGTCCTGCCGGAGGGCAAGGAGGAGGTCCTGCGCCGCCTCGGGGAAGGCGCAAAGACCGCCATGGTCGGCGACGGGATCAACGACGCGCCCGCCCTCACCCGCGCGGACGTCGGGATCGCCATCGGCGCCGGAGCCGATATCGCTGTGGACGCCGCGGATATCGTGCTGGTAAAAAGCAGCCTCACGGACGTCCCCGCCGCCATCCGTCTCTCCCGCGCCGCGCTCCGCAACATCCGGCAGAATCTCTTCTGGGCGTTTTTCTACAACGCGGTCTGCATCCCCCTCGCCGCCGGCGCCTTCATCCCGCTCGGCGTCACGCTGAGCCCCATGGTCGGCGCCGCCGCGATGAGTCTCTCCAGCTTCTGCGTCGTCACCAACGCCCTGCGCCTCAACCTCGTAAAGATCCACGACCCCTCCCGCGATAAAAAACAGACCGCCCGCCGCGCGCCCCTCCCTGCCGCGCCGGACGCCGGACAAAAGGAAAAAGGAAAGGAAAAAACAGCCATGGAAAAGATCATCCGGATCGAGGGCATGATGTGCCCGCATTGCGAGAATACCGTCAAGACCGCGCTGGAGGCGCTGGAGGGCGTCTCCTCCGCCTCCGCCGACCACAAGGAGGGCGTCGCCCGCGTCACCCTCTCCGCCCCCGTCTCCGACGATGCGCTCGCCGCCGCCGTCACCGCAAAAGGCTACCGGGTGACCGGCATCTCTGCGGAAAAATAAAACTTCCTTTTCTGAAGAAAAGGAAGCAAAAGACTCCCTTTTCTGAAAAAAAGGAAGCAAAAGACTTTTCAAAAGACGCAGGGATCAGGGAAAGCGTATTCAAAGAAACTCCTTCCCCAAAAGCCGCCCAAGACGGACCGGGCGGCTTTTTCCTTTCGCTCGGGTAAGCGCGTTCATATCCTCCCTTGCGTCAAAAAACGCCCGGGACATAACGGGCGTTTTTCGGATTGTGCGCTTTTTGTGTAGGGCCGGCTTTTCCGCCGGTCCCGTTATTTGCTGATCGTGAGGCTGCCGGTCCCCGCGGCGAAAGAGATCTCCACGTGATATCCGCCCGCGTTATCCGCCTCATAGGTGTAAACGGTCATACCGAAAGCGTTCTGGTCCTCCTCCTCGGCGTCAACGGTAAAGCCCGCCGCCTTGACCTTCGCCGCATACGCCTTGATCTGATCCGCGGTAACGGACTGGAAAGCGGCGGTGAATTCCTCGTCGGAAGAGGAAGCGCCGACAAGCTTGAAATCGGGCTTCGGCACGAGCTTTGTAAAGTCATTCTCCGGCCACTCTCCGCCGAGCTGGGCGCTGTGCCCGTCTTCCCCCTGCATCGTCCAGGTGCCGTCGTTTTTTTGTACGAAGACCGTTCCGTCTTTATCCTTCACGGTCATGCTTCCGTCCGCGCCGAAGGAAACGTCAAAGCCGTCCGCTTTCGCCGCGTCGATGATCTCCTGCCGCGCCGCGGGATCCTGCAGGCCCCATACCGTGTCGGTTTTGCCGTTTCCCGCCATGATCGAGGAAAAATCGGGGATCCCGGCGCCCGAGGGGAGGGGAGCCGTCCCGCCGGCGTTTTCCGGCCTTGTCAGGGGCGTGTCGCTTCCGGGCGCGGAGGCGCCGCACGAGGAGAGCGCAAACGCCGCGAGCGTGAGAATGGCGAGGATAAGGATCGTTGTTTTTTTCATTTTGGTTGACTCCTTTCACTTGTTAATCGGAAAACCCGATCGTGATCGACGGCGCGGCGTCAAGCGGCGCGAAGACCGTCCCGGGATCCTGGGAAAACACCTCGGTCGAATCCTGCTGCGTTTTGACCTCTCCGTTTTGCGTCACGCGGGAAGAAGACTGCATCGTGACCGACGCGGGATCGGAGGAGGTAAAGGTCGCTTCGGTGACGCCCTGCGCCCCTAACGCCGCCATCGTATCGTCGTGCCATTCCAGCTTTCTCGCAAAGCGGAACGTCAGCTCGTCGCCGCCGGAGGTGAGGGCGCCCGCGATCTCGGGTCTGACCGTCCCGGACGAGGAGGTCACGTAGACCGTGAGCTCGCCCTGCGTTTCGCGCCGCAAAACGGTTTTGGAGAGGGAGGTATCGGAGACCTTCCGGTATCCGCCCATGCTGTAGAGCAGACTTTTGAACGCGGCAAGCCCCGGCGTGTTTTCCAGGTTCGTTTCCGCGGGGGAAAGATCGACCGCCTCAAAATCGAGCCACAGCGTGCCGGAGTACGCGCCTTCCTTATCTTTGCCGCCTTTCAGCTCTCCGCTGAGCTCGCAGCTCATCATATTGCCGGGAACGCCCCAGAAGGTGCCGTTGTAGGTGCGGTAGTTTTTCCGCTTGTCGAACTTGATCGACCAGGCGTTCTGTTCGTCCTTCGATTCCGCTTTTTCCGCGGCGCGGCGGCTGCAGGCGGCGTAGAAATCGTTTATCAGGGCGAGATTTTCTTCCAGCAGCTCCAGGTAATCCTCATAACGCTTGCTGCCGTTTGACCAGTCGTTTGCGACCATGACGGTGTTTTCGATCGCGCCGTACATGGGGAGGCTTCCCACGGTGTTCGTCACGCTTTTGGCGACTCTGCCGACCCGGCCGAGCTTGCCGGCGCTTGTCGCCGCCTTTTGGATCACGGCTTTGGCGGCGTTCTTCGCCTCGTTGATCTTGACCGTCTTTTCCGCCGAAGCGGTGCTCCCGTGGACGACATAGTCGTAATAATCGGCGACGCTGAACGGCGTTTCCGGGATCTTCAGATAGGAGAGCAGCCCCTCGAGCACCTGATCGCCCCAGTAAAGCGCGGCGTCCTTCTGCGCGCGGGACGCGATCTTCGCGACGAGCGCCACGCGCTCGGCGGTCAGGCCCTTTTCGGCGAGCGTCGCGCGGATGATCTCGTTCAGTTCGTCGTAAGTCAGCCCGAAATCGGCGGAGAGCTCGCCGTTAAAGGTAACGTCGCCGAGCTTGAGGGTAACGGGGTAGGTCTTCAGCCCCCCGCCGGCTTTCTGCGTGATCCGGTCGTAGTCGATCCCGACGATCTCGGCCATATTGTGCTGCTCCGCCGAGACCGGGAAGCCGGCCGGGGAAAGGAGGCTTGCCGCAAAGAGAAAAGCCAGCAGGCAGGACGCGATTTTTTTCAAGCTTTTCATTGTCCCGCCTCCATTTTCGTCACGGCGTCGAGCATCGACTGCCGGAACATAAGCAGCGTTTCATCCTGCGGGAAGATCGCAAGCCCTTCGTCCACGTATCCGCCCATCTGTTCGAGATCCAGCGCGTACATGGCGCACATCGCCGCGTTCTGCCAGACCGCCGCGTCGAACGGATCGGCCTTCAGCGCGAGCCTGGCGTACCGGAGCGCGCTTTCGTAATCCGCGTTTTTCGCTTCCTCGCGCGACTTTGCGATCAGATACTCCGCGTCGAACAGATTGCGGTCCCGCTCAGCCCCGGTAAGCACGGGCGTGTAGGCGGCGTAGATCGCATCCTCCAGCGAGCGGAGCGTATCCCGGAGTTCGTAGAGCGATTCGACGCTCATATTTTTGAGATAGTAGAAGTCAAGTCCTTCTTTGGGGAACAGCGGCATGATCGACGCCCACGCGTACGGCTCGGCGGCTTCCTCGTACTTTCCCTGTATTTCAAGCAGAAGCCCCTCGAAATAGGCGGGATAGGGGGACGCGCAGTTGATCCCGGCGATCGTCTCCCAGCCGCTGTAACGGCTGTCCGCCGTAAAGGAAGCGAGCGTATCGCCCTCCCCCTTCAGCCACAGGATGTATTCCGCGGCGTAGCGCAGCGCGCTGACCGACGCTCCTGCAAAGGAATAGTAGTATTCGCTGTTCACCGGCAGCCCGAGCGCCGCCGTTTCGTCTCCCCGTTCCTTGATCTCCTGCATCACGGCGATAAAATCGTGATAGGAGGTGCCGTCGCCGATCAGGCCGTCCTCCCCGTCCGGAGACTGGGTCCAGGGAAGGATCGAGCTGAGATCGCAGGCGGAGAGAGACAGAGCCAGGACAAACGCCAGGAAAAGCAAAAGGATCCTTTTGGGCAAGAAAAGCCCCCCTTTCTGCTGAAGCAAACGGGGGCGGAACCTGTCCGCCCCCGAAAGAATCACGGTAATTCGACGTCGGAGCCTGTGTAAAGGTAACGCAAATGGAAGCCCGCGTCAGCGTCCCCCAGATCGTTATACGCGATGGTCACGCCGTACTGTACCGAAACGTCGAGCCCCTTGTCGCCGAAGCCGTAAACGTAGTGATAGCGCGGATGCGAATCCTCGATCGGTTTCGGCGTGCGCCGCGTGACCCACGTCTCATTCTGGCAGAGATACGCCTTTTCGGCGATCTTTCGGATCGTGCTGCCCGACGGCATAGCTTTCGTCTTTTGACCTGCTCCGCTGCCCTTGATGTAAAGGTGTACCAAAAGGTGTTGCCCTTGCCGCCGAGGATCAGATCCACGTCGCCCCGGTACGCCTGATAATACTCAAAGCCGCCGTTATCTTCGACAAGCTTGATAAAACGTTCTTCGAACACGGTTTCGCTCATTCGTGCATCAGCGCTTCCAGCTCAGCGTCGGATTTGACGGTGAGCTCATCTGCGGTATAGAAGCGGGTCAGCAGAGTGGCGATCGCTTTTCCCTCGTAAGTGAAGACGAAATCGTAATAGCCGGGTTTGCATTCATCCTTGTTCAGATAGAAGCTGCCCCATTGCCATTCATCCGGTTTTTCCTCATCCGCGGGATAATGCAGATCGCAGAAGTTTGCAAAGTTCGGATCGAGATCGGAGAATTTGGCTTTGTTGTAATACTCCTGATCGTCGCGGTGCTTGAGGATCCAGACGCGCAGACCGTACTCTTTGTCGATATCCGGGTAGAATTCGATCCACTCGTTCAGTTCAAAAACGCAGCGCACGTCGGTAAGAGACGACTTTCTGCCGTTGAAGCCTTCCGCGGTGCCGGCCTGGTTGCCCTTGATGGTCACGCCGCGCAGGACCGAGGGATCCCTGTCGTCGAGTTCGATGAGATTGAGCTTTCCGGTGAGTTTAGCCGCCTCGGCGTTACTGCCGCCCTGCGAAGGATTGCTGTTACCGGACTCGCTGCCGGATGGCTGATTCTCTCCGGTGCCGCCCGCGGGCGTGTTGGTGCCGCTGCCGGGGTTGTTGCCTTTGCAAGCCGCCAGGCTGAAAAGCAGCAGGAGCGCAAGGGCGAGAGCGAGGATTCTTTTCATAAGTGGCCTCCTGGATTTTTTTATTTTTATCCCATCGGGGATCACGGACGGGGAGCGGAACACCGAAAAACGGGGGGGAAAAAAGCGGCGCGGCGCCCTGGCAGATTGCCGGATTGACGGAAATGCCGCGTTTTTTTCCCGTTTGTCAAATGTCTTCCTGCGGGTTTTTGCAAAAACCGTTTTTTTTATGATAGCATACCGCCTGTGAAATTGCAAGACAGAAAAACAAAAATATTGTGAAAAACAAAGCGGATAAAAGGCTTTTTGAGAAGAAAAGAGCGGGAAAAGGGGAGAGGGAAGGAATAGTGAAGAGTGAATAGTGAATAGTGAAGAGTGAAGAAGGAAAAAACCCGCGCAAAAGCGCGGGATTTTTATCTGTGTTCTTGCGGCGCGGCAGGGGTCGGGTACTTTCGCTCCCTTCGATTTTCTTCTACCTTTCACCTCTTCACTCTTCACTCTTACTTCTTACTTTCAAAAAACCCGCGCGGGGAGAAGGACGAGGGAAAAGTGAAGAGTGAATAGTGAAGAGTGAATAGTGAATAAGGAAAAATCCCGCGCTTACGCGCAGGATTTTTGGTCGGAGTGACAAGATTTCCTCTCGAAACGCTCCCCCGGAGCGTTTCAGCGAACAGCCGGCTGCAAACCGTCCCCCGGACGCTTTGCTTTCCGCCGGCTTCAAATCTTTCCATCCATCAAAAGCATTTTTTAAGGGGCGTCCTGCGGACGCCCCTTAAAAAATGGTCGGAGTGACAAGATTTGAACTTGCGACCTCTTGGTCCCGAACCAAGCGCTCTACCAATCTGAGCCACACCCCGACGTGCGGAAACTATTATAGCAAAACCGGACGCGGATGTCAAGGCATTTTTGAAAAAGATCAAAAACTCGGGAAAAAACCGGAGCCGATCTCTTTTTTCGGCTCCGTGTTTTTATTCCTTTTCCGTTTCCCGCCGCGTTTCGTAGAGCTTCGGATACGTTTTCCGGTCGCGGCGGATCAGGATCAGCCCGAGCAGGAGAGAGACGGTCAGCAGAGAGAAGACGGCGATCCACGCGGCGACGTGTCCGGCGCCGTCATAGAGCCGGCCGAGCAGGAGCCGCGCCGCTCCCTCGAAGAGCATCGTCACGACCGAGCCGAGCCCGATGATCCGCCCCCGGTGCGTCGCCGGGACGCGGGAGGTGAGATAGGGACCGTCCGCGATCGTGGTGAAGATCTCTCCCCAGGTAAAGAGGAGCATCGCAAGATAGTAAACGGGGACCGCGCCGAGCCCGAGGAGAAAGACCAGATAGCCGACAAGGAGCAGGAGGATGCCGGCGACCGTCTTTTTCGGTCCCGCGAGGCGCAGGAAAAACCGCGTGATCAGCGGCGTGAAGAGGACCACGATGATGCAGTTGACGCTGGCGATACTGCCGTAGAGCGGGGCGCCGTCCTCTCCGTGGATGCGGCCGAGGTCGAGCGGCATCAGATAGCCGTACTGCGAGTAGGCGGCAAAATAGAACGCCATCACAAAGAGATAGAGAAGGACGGTGCGGTTCTCTCGCAGAACGCGGAAAAAGGAGAGCCCCTCCCGGCCCTTCTGGTAGCTTGCCTCCTCCGTCTCCTCCTCGCAGGGGACGATGTCCCGGACGAAGAAGAAGATCAGCGCGGTGGAGATCCCGATCGAGACGCCGCTGATGACAAAGGCGAGCCACAGGTAGTTCCGGAAAAGGAAACCCGCGATCGTCGGGGAGAGGACCATACCGAGATTGGCGCCGAGGTAGCCGAGGGAGTAGGCGCGCCCCCGGTCGGCGATGGGGTTGAGGTCGGCGATCAGCGCGGTGTAGGCGGGACCCTCCACCGACTGGAACACCCCCGCCGCCGCCACGACGCCGATGGTGACGGCGTTCATCGGCAAGAAGGCGCAGCCGACGTAAAAGAGGACCGAGATCAGGTCGCAGACGACGATGATCTTCCGCTTGTCGCAGCGGTCGGCAAGCTTGCCGCCGATCAGGTTGGCGGGGAGGTAGAACGCCCCCGTCACAACCGAAAAGACCGCGACGGCGCTTGCATCCATCCCCAGCTTCTGGTTGAGGATCATCGTCAGCATCGGCCATACCATCGCGCCGAGGCTGGTGACGACGCGGCCGAAGAAGAGGACGTAGTTCTCCCGCTTCAGCCCGCGGTATTCGGAAAGCAGCTTCATTCCGTTACTCCCGGATCAGATCCGCAAAGGTGACGCCGCAGGCGCGGACCAGATCGGCGGGAGAGAGACGGATCTGGCAGCCGATCCTGCCGCCGGAGCAGAAGATCCGTTCCTTGTCCTCCGCGATCCCGTCAAGGAAGGTGGGGAAGGGCTTTTTCATCCCGACGGGGGAGCATCCGCCGTGGACGTACCCCGTCAGGGGGAGGAGCTCTTTCTGCGGGATCATCTCCACCGCCTTCTCCCCTGCGGCGCGCGCCGCCTTTTTCAGGTCGAGCTCGCCGTCGCACCGGAGCATAAAGACGTAATGCCTGCCGGATCTGCCGACGGTGACGAGCGTTTTGTAGAGCTCGTCCGGCGGGACGCCGAGCGCCGCCGCGACCCGGTCGGCGCTGCCGACGTTGTCGTACAGGTAAAAATCATACGGTATCCCGAGCGAGTCGAGGATGCGCATCGCGTTGGTCTTTTCTTCTTTCTTTCCCATAGTTCTCCCAAAAAGAAAGCGGCACGGAAGACCGTGCCGCGATCTGTGTCAAACAAGCTTTGCGTAGTTGATCTTGACGCCGGGACCCATCGTGGACGCGACGACGCAGGACTTGATGTACTGCCCTTTGAGGGAAGCGGGTCTTGCCTTGATGATCGCGTTGATCAGGGTGGTGAAGTTCTCCCCGAGCTTTTCCGGTCCGAAGGACGCCTTGCCGATCGGGCAGTGGATGATGTTGGTCTTGTCGAGACGGTACTCGATCTTACCGGCCTTCGCCTCTTTGACGGCGCGGGCAACGTCCATCGTGACGGTGCCGGCCTTCGGGTTCGGCATCAGGCCTTTCGGGCCGAGGACCTTACCGAGACGGCCGATCACGCCCATCATGTCGGGCGTGGCGATGACCACGTCGAACTCAAACCAGTTCTCGCCGGTGATCTTGGCGACGAGATCCTCCGCTCCGACGTAGTCGGCGCCCGCCTCTTCGGCGGCCTTGGCGTGCTCGCCCTTCGCAAACACGAGGGTGCGGACGGTCTTGCCGGTGCCGTGGGGGAGGACGATCGCGCCTCTGACCTGCTGGTCGGCGTGGCGGCTGTCAACGCCCAGGCGGACGTGTAGCTCGATCGTTTCGTCAAATTTCGCGGTAGCGGTCTTGCAGACGAGATCAACGGCCTCGTTTGCGTCGTAGAGCTTGGCCTTCTCGATCAGGGCGAGACCGGCGTTGTATTTCTTTCCTTTTTTCATCGTTCGGTCCCTCCTCAGTCTTCAACGGTCACGCCCATGCTGCGGGCCGTACCGGCGATCATGCTCATGGCGGCTTCCACGGAAGCGGCGTTCAGGTCGGGAGCCTTGGTCTCCGCGATCTTGCGGACCTGCTCCTTGGTGATCTTGGCGACTTTCGTCTTGTTCGGCTCGCCGGACGCCTTGTCGAGGCCGGCCGCCTTCAGGATCAGGACGGACGCCGGGGGGGTCTTCGTGATGAAGGAGAAGGAACGGTCCGCGTACACGGTGATGACGACCGGGATGATCAGACCGATATCGTTCTTCGTCCTCTCGTTGAACTCTTTACAAAAGATCGGGGCGGGGACGCCGTGCGGGCCGAGAGCCGGTCCGACAGGCGGCTGAGGGGTCGCCTGACCGGCGGGAAGCTGGAGCTTGATATAAGCCGTAACTTTCTTTGCCATAATGAAAATACCTCCTGTGGTTTTTCGGAAGGGTCGCTTCCTCCCACATTTTTGCGCTTTTGCGCTGAAATTTTTTAAGCGTTGTCTTTGTCCGCTTTGACTTCGGACGTGCTGAGCATGATCGGCATCTCGCGGCGGCCGGCGGAAACGAGGACGGTGAGCTCCTTCTGATCCTCGGAGATCTCCTGGACCGTTCCCTTATACCCGGCAAATACGCCGCCCGCGATGACGACGGTATCGCCCACCTTGTAGGAAAGGCGGACGGACGGCTCCTCCACGTGGAGAGCCTCCACCTCCTCGTCCGTCAGCGGGACGGGGTGGGACCCGGGACCGACGAATCCGGTCACGCCGCGGATGTTGCGCACGACGTGCCAGCTCTCGTCCGTCATGATCATCTTGACGAGCACGTAGGAGGGGAAGATCTTCGACTCGACTTCCTTTTCCACGTCGCCGTCCTTTTCGATGATCTTTTCGACCGGGATGACACATTCAAAGATCAAGTGCCCGAGGCCGCGGTTCTCCACGATCTTCTCGAGGTTGGTCTTGACCTTGTTCTCGTAGCCGGAATAGGTGTGCGCCACATACCATCTCGGCCCGAGATTGCTTTCATTGAAATCGCTCATGTCGCTTCCCCGTCAATAGAGCTTTCCGAGGAGCGAAATGCCGCCGGAGAAGATCAGATCGAGGAGGAAGATGAAAACGCCGATCAGAACGATCGAAACAAGCACGAGGATCGTGTTGTTCTTCACGTCTTTCTTCGGGCTCCAGGTGATCTTTTTCAGCTCGCTGGCATAATCGCGGAAAAACTTTTTGATCCTGGCTCCGAGGGACGGTTTGTCCTTCTTCGGTTTGTCCGCTGCCTTTTTGACGGTTTCCTTTTTCTCTGCCATGGTTTCTCCTTATCTGCGGCGAAGAATGATTGCACGCCGTGCGTCCTCTCGCCCCTCCGTCGCCGCCGGCGGGGCAGGACTAAAACGCGTTACTTCGTTTCCTTGTGCAGCGTGTGTTTGCGGCAGAAACGGCAGTATTTGTTGAGTTCAAGCCTGTCGGGGTCGTTCTTTTTGTTCTTTTTGGTATCGTAGTTTCTCTGCTTGCACTCCGTACATGCCAGGGTGATCTTGACTCGCATATCGGCACCTCCTGTATTCGTTCGAATTCGCGGCAAAGCCGCTTGTACCTCCCTCTTGCGAGGCGATTTTCAGGCGCGAAAAAAAAGCCCCTCGCAGAGGTAATGACATTATAGCACCCCCTTTTCCGCTTGTCAAGCCTTTTTTTGCGTTTTTCGGAAAGGAGGGGGAAAGAGGGGAGCGCCCCTCCCCGGAGCGCTCCCTCCCGTTTTACTCTTTTGTGATCTTGGCGAGCACGACGTAGCGCTGCGTCTCGTTGCCGTACGCGCAGGTGGAAAAGGTAACGATGTTCTCCTCCGGGGAGATCTCAACGGCGGAGCGGAAGGTGGAGTGCTCCTTTGCGTAGTCGAGCCACCCGGAGAGGGAAGAGGCGGAAAACTCCGGACGGTAGAGCCCGGCGGTGGCGTCGACGTAAAACCCGGCGTAGAGGTCGAGGCAGTAGCGCGCGTCCGGCGTGATGAACCAGATATAGGGGTGCAGGCGGTAGTAGCCCGGATCCTTGTAGAGCAGCAGCGAGCCGAACATCGAGTAGTTCTTCATGCTGTGGCCGTAGATCAGGTAGTTGCGGCAGCGGTCGATCTCCGAGCAGCGGTAGTCGACGAACAGCGTCCCGCTGTAAAGCTCGTTCCCCTCCAGATCGCGGTGCAGATAGTACTCGTTGTCCTCTCCCTTGACGACGGGGTAGTTGATCTGCGTCCCGGCGCAGTAGAGCCAGCCGACCACGTCGGGGTTGTGCTGCCGGAGCGCCTCGAAATTGACGGCAAAGTCGGGATCCTGCGGCGTGTAGGTAAAGGGCGTTTCCTCTCCCTCGGTCTCCGGCGCGGGCGCCGCGGTCTCCGCGGGCGCCGCGGTCCCGGCGGACGCGGACTCTGCCGGAGAGGGGGCGGAGGTCTCGGCGGGCGGCGTCACGGCGCCGCGGGGCGCGAGCGTCTCGGGCGCCGGCGCGTTCTCCGCCGGGCGGGCCGCGGTCTCAAGGAACCGCTCCTGCTGGGTCCTGCTGTTTTCCGCTTCCTTGCGGTAATTGTTCAGGGTCTTTAACAGATTGAAGGCGGAGAAAAGAAAAACCGCCGCGCACACACAGAGCAGGACGATCCGCACGGTCTTTTTCATCTGTTTTCTCCTTCCGTTTTTTCTTCCTTTTGTTTTCTTTATTTTACTCCGCCGCGGCGCGTTTGTCAACCTTTCCGTTTGCAGTCCGTTTTATCGGGCCGGTCTTTTCGTATCATAAGGGAGGAAAGGGGGCGATCGTATGTATATCGCGTTGGATCTGACCGGGAGCGGCAAGCTCTACGCCGCAAACCGCCCGCTCGCGCTGGAGGAAAAAGGGGAAGAGGAGGAAGAGAAGGAAAAAAAGAAAAACGCCGGGCGGCGCCCGGAAAAACGCGAGCCGCGGGAAGGGGGCAGACGCGGACGCCCTTGAAAGCGCATCGCTTTTGCGGGTCCCGTCTTTCCCCAATGCAAAAAGCCGGTCACGCTCATGACCGGCTTTTTGGCCTCTGTTCACTTTGTAAAGCCGTTTCTTTCCCTTTTCGGAAAGTCTTTTCGCTTCCTTTTCTTCAGAAAAGGAAGATTCTTTCTTTTTTCCTTCTACTTTCTTTGCGCGAACAGCCATTCGACGGTGTCGAGGTCGCGGCCGGCGGCGCCGAAGCAGAGGGCGGAGTGGTGGCCGACGCCCTCGTAGGTGATGAGTTCGGCGTCCTTTGCGCCGGCGGCTTTCATCGCTTCGATCATCTTGCGGGATCCGTCGTAGGCGACGGTCCTGTCGGCGTCCCCGTGGAAGGCGCGGACGGGGATATGGGCGATGCGGGCCGCCTTTTCCGGGTCTCCGCCGCCCGCGACGGCGACGAAAGCCGTGAAGAAGTCGGGCCAGCGGGTCGCGATGTCCCAGAGGGCGTAGGCGCCCATGGAGTTGCCCCAGCCGTAGACGCGGCGGGAGTCGAGGGGGAAGCTGGAGAGGGCGAGGTCGAAAAGCTCCTTGGCGGCGGCGAGATAGTCGACGGGCTCCTCCGTCTGCCGGCAGACGCCCTGCAGCGCGGGGATCTTCACCTTGACCCAGGGATGTTCGCGGGTGGTCTGGGGCGCGATGATGACAAGGCTGTTGCGGTATTCGGGCGAGCCGGTGAGGAGGGAGAGGACCGAGGTGATCTCCGGTTTGCGGATATGTTCGCCGTCCGAGCCGACCGAGCCCATCCCGTGCATAAAGAAGAGGACGGGGTAGTTATGCAGCATCGTGAAGTTGGCGGGGCGGTAGAACTGGCAGGGGAGGAGAACGCCGTTTTCGGCGGGGAAAAGAAAGAAGTGCCAGCCGGGGCGTTTATGCTTCAACTGGAGGAGGGGATTTTCTTTGGCGTTCGGGTCGAACATGGCTTTGCTTCCTTATTTGGCTCGGTAGAGCTTTTTTGTTTCGTAGACCGGCTCGCAGGTGCAGTTGAGGCCGATCTTTTTGAAGGTGGAGGCGTCCACCGCGGGGAGGACGACCGAGGAATGCAGCTCGAGGCCGCGCATCTTCGGCAGGGCGGCGAGGGCTTTTTTCGCCGTTTCGTCGGAGGCGGCGCAGACGGAGAGGGCGATCAGCGTTTCGTCTGTATGGAGGCGCGGGTTGTGGTTGCCGAGGAACTCGGTCTTGAGGCGCTGGACCGGTTCGATGACCTCGGCGGAGAGGAGCTTGACCGAGTCGTCGATCCCGGCGATGTACTTGATCGCGTTGAGCAGCGCCGCGGAGGAGGAGCCGAGGAGGTTTGAGGTCTTGCCGGTGATCAGCTTGCCGTCCGGCATCTGGATGCAGACGGCGGGCTTGCCGGTCTCCGCCGCCGTCTCCACGGCGGGGGCGACGACCCGGCGGTAAGCGGAGGTGATGCCCGCCTGGCTCATGACCATCTCGCAGCGGTAGACGGTCTCGTCGTCCACCTTGCAGAGGACCCGGTCGCACTTGGCGGCGTAGTAGCGGCGGATGATCTCCTCGCGCGCGGCGTCGCAGACGGCGCTGTCGTCGGTGATGCAGAAGCCCGCCATGTTCACGCCCATATCGGTAGGCGATTTGTAGGGGCATTTGCCGGTGATCTTTTCGAGGATGTTCTGCAGGAGGGGGAACGCCTCCACGTCGCGGTTATAGTTGACGGCGGTCTTGCCGTACGCCTCGAGGTGGAAGGGGTCGATGGTGTTGACGTCCTTGAGGTCGGCGGTCGCCGCCTCGTAGGCGAGGTTGACGGGGTGCTTCAGGGGGAGGTTCCAGATCGGGAAGGTCTCGAACTTCGCGTAGCCGGCGCTCACGCCGCGCTTATACTCGTGATAGAGCTGGGAGAGGCAGGTCGCCATCTTCCCGCTGCCGGGGCCGGGCGCCGTGACGATCACGAGCGGCCGCTCCGTCTCGATGTAGTCGTTTTTGCCGTAGCCGTCGTCGCTGACGATCAGCGAGAGATTGGAGGGATAGCCGGAGATGGGGTAGTGGATCGCGACCCTGAGGCCCATGTCGATCAGCCGGCGGCGGAAGACGTCCGCGGCGTACTGGCCGGCGTACTGGGTGATGACGACGTTGCCGACGTGGAGGTTGCGGGCGCGGAAGGCGTCGATCAGGCGGAGGACGTCCGCCTCGTAGGTGATGCCGAGGTCGGAGCGGGCCTTGTTCTTTTCGATGTCCGCGGCGTTGATGACGATGACGACCTCCGCCCGGTCGGCGAGCTGGGTCAGCATCTTGATCTTGCTGTCCGGCTCAAAGCCCGGGAGCACGCGGGAGGCGTGGTAGTCGTCAAAGAGCTTGCCGCCGAGCTCAAGGTAGAGCTTGCCGCCGAACTGGGAGATGCGCTCCTTGATGTGTTCCGATTGCAGCTGCAGGTATTTTTGGTTGTCAAAGCCGATCCTGTTTCCCATAATCTATCTCCGTTATTTTTTATTTTTCCAGTAGTTCATCAAACAGCCGGCGGAGAGGATCTCCTGCTCGTCCGGCGTGAGCTTGCCGAGGGAGAGACGGATCTTTTGCGCCGTGTCCCCCGCGAGGAGCCAGGCGTCGAACTCCCCGTCGCCGCAGGCGAGCGCCGCGCGCAGAGCGGGCAGCCAGAGAAAGTCCCCGACCGAGAGGGAGAAGTCCGAGCGGCGCAGCAGCGGGAGCATTCCCCAGTTGATCAGGTTGGAGCGGTAGCGCTTGGTCGCGTATTCGTCCGCGACGTTGGCGTAGCCGCCCAGTACCTTCTGGCAGGAGGCGGCCTGCTCGCGGGCTGAGCCGTCTCCCGGGTTGTGCGCGAAGATCGCGGAGCCGAAGGAGTAGGGCTTGTCCCCGTCGGGGAGGGAGGCGAGGAGCGCGCGCTGCTTTTCCGTGAGATGGGAGGCGGACGCCGCCTTCGCCCGCCCGACGTAGGCGGGATCCTTGCGGGAGAGGGCAAACTCCGCCAGCTTCATCGGATTGGAGCGGTAGGAGGAGGTCTCGCCGGAGGGGATCAGCTCGTCGGTGGTGGTGACGGGGTCGCGGATCACCGAGACGATCTCGAGCAGCAGCGCGTCTTCCGGCGTCTCAAAGGCGGGCCAGTCCTTAATGTTCGGCCCGTAGCGCAGCGGCGCGTCCGGCTGCGGCTTTTTCCAGCCGTTGTAGACGCGGGCGCGGTAGGCGCTGTCGTCATAGCGGTAGGAGTAGGCGGTGAATTCGGGATCGAGGTCGGTCGCGGCGGTGATGATCCCGCCGTTTGCCGCGGTGGCGGCGATCGAGCGCGCGTCCATCAGGGCGACCGAGGCGATCTGCCCCTGCCCGGGCTTGGAGCCCTCGCGGTTCGGGAAGTTGCGGGTGGTGTGGCGGACGCTGAGGCAGTTGTTCGCCGGTACGTCGCCGGCGCCGAAGCAGGGACCGCAGAAGGCGCTCCGGACGGTGGCGCCCGCCCGCAGGAGATCCGCCATCACGCCGTTTGCGGCAAGCTCGGTCATGACCGGCTGGCTCGCGGGGTAGACGGAGAGGGCAAAGGGACCGTTGCCGACGGTGTGCGCGCGGAGCAGATCGGCGGCGGCGCAGACGTTCTCAAAGGTGCCGCCGGCGCAGCCCGCAATCACGCCCTGCTCGGCAAGGACGCCGCGGGGGGTGATCTTGTCGGTGAGGGTGAAGCGGCCCTCGGGCAGCCCGAGCTGGGAGACGGCGCGCTTCTCCGCCTCGCGGAGGATGTCGCCGGGGTTTTCCCGGAGCTCGCGGATCGTGTAGGCGCAGCTCGGATGGAAGGGGAGCGCGATCATCGGCTCGACCGAGGAGAGATCGATCTCCACCATCCGGTCGTAGCAGGCGAGGGAGGCGGGGGAGAGCTTTTGGTAGGCGTCGGGGCGCTTGTGCGTCTCAAAATAGGCGCGGACCGTGTCGTCCGTCTCCCAGATCGAGGAGAGGCAGGCGGTATCGGTGGTCATGACGTCGATGCCGCAGCGGTAGTCGGCGGAGAGGGAGGCGATCCCGTCGCCGATGAATTCCAGGACGGCGTTTTTGACAAAGCCGGAGGCGTAGACCGCGCCGATCAGGGCGATCGCCACGTCCTGCGGGCCGACGCCCGCGCGGGGCTTGCCCGTCAGGCGGACGGCGACGACGTCGGGGTAGTCGATGTCGTAGGTGCGGGAGAGGAGCTGCTTGACAAGCTCGGGTCCCCCCTCGCCGATCGCCATCGTGCCGAGCGCGCCGTAACGGGTGTGGCTGTCCGAGCCGAGGATCATCCGCCCGCAGCCGCTCATCTCCTCCCGCATATAGGAGTGGATGACCGCCTGATGGGCGGGGACGTAGATGCCGCCGTATTTCTTTGCGGCGGAGAGGCCGAAGAGATGGTCGTCCTCGTTGATCGTACCGCCGACGGCGCAGAGGCTGTTGTGGCAGTTGGTGAGGACGTAGGGGAGGGGGAAGGCGTCCAGCCCGCTCGCCCGCGCGGTCTGGATGATGCCGACGTAGGTGATGTCGTGGGACGCCATCGCGTCGAACCGGATCGAAAGATGCTTGTCCGAGCCGGAAAGATTATGGGCGTTGAGGATCGACCAGGCGATCGTCCCCTTTTTTGCGTTTTCCCGTTCGATCGGGGCGAGGGCGGCGGCTTCGGCGTCCGTGAGAGGACGGCCGTCCCGCAGATAGACCGGACCGTTCACAAGCTGGATCATGATTCTTTCTCCCGTGTTCAAGGCGGTTTTTTGGCGGTTTTTTTGTTATTTTGTCGAATGCTTCAAGTAAAACAAGGACGGGCAAAGCGCACGTCCTTGTTGTCTTTCCGGAACGCTTATTTTTCGGTGACGGAAGCGGTGGCGAGGAGGGACTCCATCCCCTTTTCCCAGAGGAGGGTGTCGCGGACGGCGTCGCGGTCGATGACCGCCTCAAAATCCGCGAGCTCGGGATAGCTCTCCTTGGACTGATCCTCGTAGAGCTCCTCGATCCTTGCCTTCAGTTCGTCGTCGGAGGCTTCCCATTTCTCTTCTTTGAGAAGGGAGTAGAAGACGAGCTTTTCCTTGATCGCTTCCTCGGCGGCGGGGACGCAGACCTTCTCCTTGAAGTCGGAGAGGCCGGAGTAGCCCTGCTGCTTCACGTACTCGCGGAGCGAGAGCTTGTAGTAGAGGCCGGCGACGCTGTCGTAATAATCGTAATTCTTCTGCACGGCGTCCTTGAGCGCGGAGGAGGGATATTCCTTCACCTCCGCCTTGTCGAGGATCGCTTTCCAGAGGGTGGAGTATTTCGCCTTGGCGGCGTTGGTGTCGTACGCTTCCTGCAGCGTCTTTTTGAGCGATTCCTTCGCTTCCGCGACGGTCTTCTGTTCCGTCACGGCGGCGATCAGCGCGTCGGTGATCTCCTCGGTGACGGTCACGCGGATCGCCTTTTTGACGGTGACGGTGTATTCGGCGCTCTTGCCGGCGACGTCAGAGGCGGAGAAGTCCTCGGGCAGGGTCACGGTGATCTTCTGCTCGGAGCCGACCTTCACGCCGGAGAGCTTCTCCCGCACGGCGGCGGGGAGGGAGGAGGAGGCGGAGGAGCCGAGCGTGAAGGAGACGCTCTCGCCCTTGGAGCCCTCGAACTCCTTGCCGTCCGCGGTCGCGTTGAAGTCCACGGTCAGGACGTCGCCGTCCTTGGTCTCCTCGCCCTCGGCGAGCTCGGCGTCGTATTCGTAGGCGGGGACGGAAACGCTGTTGACGGTCACGTCAAAGACGACCGCCTTGCCCGCGAGCGCGGGATTGTTCTGGTAGGGATCCGGGAACTTGAGGTCGAGGGTGACCTTGTCGCCCTTCTTTTTGCCGACGAGGCCGGACTCAAAGCCGTCGATATAGCTGCCGGAGCCGAGGACGAGGTCCTGTCCTTCGGCGCTGCCGCCGTCGAACTCCTTGTCGTCCACCTTGCCGACGTAGTCGATGTTGACGGTGTCGCCGTCCTTGGCGGCGTAGTCGTCCGCCGCGGCCGTGGTCGTCGCGTGGTCGGTGAGGGAGGTCTCCAGGGCTTTTTCGATCGCCTCGTCGTCGACCTTCTCGGGCATCTTCACTTCAAGCGCGAGATTTTTGTACTCGCCGAGGGTGACGTAGCGGGACAGATCCTCCGTTTTATAGTTGAAGCTTCCGCAGGAGGAGAGAAGCAGGGCGGAAAGAAGGACCGCCGCCAAAAATGCGAAACGTGTTCTCTTTTTCATTGAAACAACTTCCTTAACCTAAAGATAATATTTTCGTCTTTTGCCGGAAAAGGCAAAAGCACAAATACACAATTTAAGATTATAGCAAAGTTTTTTCCGGATTGCAAGACCTTCCCTCAAAAAAGGAGAAGGTTTTTCGGGCTTTCCGGATCACTCGACGGTGACGCTCTTGGCGAGGTTGCGGGGCTTGTCGACGTCCAGCTCGCGCTCCGCCGCGAGGAAGTAGGCGAGGAGCTGGAGGGAGGTAGCGCCCGCGATCGTGGAAACGGCGGGATCGTCCGTCGGCACCGGCAGGACGAAGTCCGCCTCCCGGCGGATGTCCTCCGCCGAGGCGGGGCAGAGCGCGAGGATCCGCGCCCCGCGGGCCTTGACCTCGCGGATGTTGGAGAGCATCTTTTCAAACATCGCGGGGACGGTGCAGCAGGCGACGACCGGCGTTCCCGGCTCGATCAGGCTGATGGTGCCGTGCTTGAGCTCTCCGGCGGCGTACGCCTCGCTGTGCGTGTAGGTGATTTCCTTCAGCTTCAGCGACCCCTCCATCGCAAGGAAGCGGTCGGCGCCCCGCCCGATGAAGAACATGCTCTTCGTGTCGAGCAGAGAGTGCGACGCTTCGCGGATCCCGTCGGAGCCCGCGATGACTTCTTCGATCTGCGCGGGCAGGTCGTTTTCAAGCAGGGAGACGATCTCCCTCGCCCGCTCCTCGGGGAGGGTGCCGCGCGCCAGCCCGGCGGCGACGGCGAGCAGCGTCATCAGCGCCGCCTGCACGGTGTAGGCCTTGGTGGAGCAGACCGAGATCTCCGGTCCCGCCCAGGTATAGAGGACGTGGTCCGCCTCCCGCGCGATCGAGGAGCCGATCACGTTGACGACGCCGAGGGTCACGGCGCCCCGCGCCTTGGCGAGCCGCAGGGCGGCGAGGGTGTCCGCCGTCTCGCCGGACTGGGAGACGACGATCACGAGATCCCCTTCTCCGACCAGCGGCTCCGCGTAGCGGAATTCCGAGGCGACCTCGGTCTCCGCCCGGAGCTTCGCGTATTCCTCCAGCTTGCATTTGCCGGCGCAGCCCGCGAACATCGCGGTCCCGCAGGCGACGATATGGATTTCCCGGATCTGCCGGAAGACGGAGACGTCGAAGCCCTCGCCCGAGAAGTCCGGCAGGCCGTTTTTGATCCGCGGGGAGAGGGTGGCGCGCAGGGTCTTTGCCTCCTCGTGGATCTCCTTGATCATAAAGTGCGGATATCCGCCCTTTTCCGCCGCCTCGACGTCCCAGGTCGCCGTTTCGAGCGGGGGATGCACCTCCTCGCCCCGGCTGTTCTTCACCGTGACGCTGTCCGGACGGACGACGGCGAGATCGCGCTCGCCGAGCTGATAGTAGTTTTTGGTATGGCGGAGGATGGCGGTCACGTCGGAGGCGACGTAGTTCTCCCCCTCGCCGACGCCGATGATCAGCGGGCTGCCCATGCGCGCGGCGTAGAGCGTGCCCGGCTCGTCGGCGAAGACGCAGGCGAAGGCGTAGGAGCCGATCAGCTCCTCCATCGCGGCGTGGAAGGCCGCTTCCTTGTCGCCGAGCTTTTCATAGAGAGAGGAGAGCAGGACGGCCGCGACCTCGGTGTCCGTCTCCGAGCAAAAGACGTGTCCCTCGCCCGCGAGCCGCTCGCGCAGTTCCGCGTAGTTCTCGATGATGCCGTTGTGGACGAGCTGCAGGAGCGCCGTCCCGTGGGGGTGTGAATTCTCGTCCGAGGGGACGCCGTGCGTCGCCCAGCGGGTGTGTCCGATGCCGCAGGAGGCGGTCTTTGCCTCCGGGCAGGCCTCGACCTTGGCGCTCACGTTGGCGAGGCGCCCCTTTGCCTTGAGGGTGATCAGCTTCCCCGTATCGGAGAAGAAGGAGACCCCCGCCGAGTCGTAGCCGCGGTACTCAAGGGCGGAGAGCCCTTCGAGCAGGCGCTTGGCCGCTTCCTTTTTGCCGGTGTAACCGATGATCCCGCACATAGAGATCCAAAGCCCGCGCCGGCGGGGATACCGCCGCGGACCTACCTTTATTTGATAGGATTCTCCGTGAAAGACCTTTTGTCCTCCGGTCGCCCGGGGGCTTTGTAGCCTTTCTCCGACAGGAGTGTGCCGTGCGGACATCCGCCGAATCTTCGATCGTCCGCTTCCTCGTCAACCGCCGGGGCGGTCTGGCGCTGACGGCGCGTGGCGCCGTTTTTCCCCTGAAAAAGCCTTGCGGCGTTTTTTTATCAATAACGGGAGAGCTGCTTCTGGATCGCCGCCGCCGTCTCGCTTGTGACGGAGGCGATGAAGTCCTCGTTCTCTCCCTCCGCCATGACGCGGATCAGCGGCTCGGTGCCGGAGGGCCGGATCACGAGACGGCCGGAGGAGCCGATCTTCTTCTCCGCGCGGCGGATGATCTCCTTGACGTCCGGGTCGGTGAAGAGGGCGATCTTCGCCTCCGGGGTCACGGTGAGGTTGACCATCTTCTGCGGATATTTTTTCATGACCGTCTGCAGCTCGGAGAGCTTCTTTTTCGTCCGGATCAGGGTGGAGAGGAGCTGGACGGCGGTCAGCTGTCCGTCGCCGGTGGTGGCGAACTCCCGGATGATGATATGCCCGGACTGCTCGCCGCCGAGGGAGTAGCCCTCGAGCTGCATCTGCTCGAGCACGTAGCGGTCGCCCACCTTGGTGGCGATGAAGTCGATCCCGTTCTCCTCGCAGAACTTGCCGAAGCCGAAGTTGGTCATGATCGTGCCGACGACGGTGTTGTGCGCCAGCACGCCGCGCCGCTTCATATCCGCCGCCATGACCGCCATGATGACGTCCCCGTCGATGATCTCGCCGTGGTCGTCCACACAGAGGAAGCGGTCGGCGTCCCCGTCGAAGGCGAGGCCGGCGTCGAGCTTGTGGGAGATGACGTACTCGCGCAGGTTCTCCATGTGGGTGGAGCCGCAGTTTTTGTTGATGTTGAGCCCGTCGGGGGTATGGAAGAGCATATGGCACTCGGCGCCGAGCCCGGTAAAGAGCCTTTCCGCCGAGACGGAGGCGGAGCCGTTCGCGCAGTCGATCGCCACGCGCAGCCCGTCAAAGCGGACGTCGGTGGTGCTCCTGATATAGTCGATGTAATCGTCCACGGCGCAATCGGCGTAATGCACGGTGCCGAGGGAGAGGGGATCCGCCAGGGTGCAGGGCGGGGTATTGTCGAGGACGACCGATTCGATCCGCTCCTCCAGCTCGTCCGCCAGCTTGAAGCCCTCGCCGTTGAAGATCTTGATGCCGTTGAATTCCGCGGAGTTGTGCGAGGCGGAGATCATCACGCCCGCCGCCGCGCCGTACTTGCGCACAAGGTAGGCGACCGCCGGCGTGGGGACGACGTTGAGCATCGTCACGTCGGCGCCGACCGAGCAGATCCCCGCCGCAAGGGCCGCGGCGAGCATCGCGGAGGACTGGCGGGTGTCGCTGCCGATCAGGATCTTGCGGGTATCTCCCCCTTTTTTGGGGAACAGGACGTTGGCGGCGGCGCGTCCGATCGCAAGCGCGCGCTCACAGGTGAGCATCTCGTTCGCGATCCCGCGTACGCCGTCCGTTCCGAACAATCTTCCCATGGTGTATTTCTGTCCTTTCGTTTCTCTTTCTTATTCGGGGCGTTTTTCTTCCGTCTGGTCGCCCTTGCAGATGCTGTTTGCCGGGATGACGCCGCGCACGCGGCAGAGGGGGTAGACGGTGGTGTTCCGCCCGATCACGCTGCCGGGGCAGAGGACGCTGTTGCACCCGACCTCGACCAGATCCCCGACCATCGCGCCGATCTTGCGCAGTCCCGTCTCGATCCGCTCGTCCCCGTCGCGCACGACGATGTTTTTGCGGTCGCTTTTGATGTTCGAGGTGATGGCGCCGGCGCCGAGGTGGGCCTTGTAGCCGAGGAAGGAGTCCCCGACGTAGTTGAAGTGCGGGACCTGCGCGCCGTCGAAGAGGACGGCGTTTTTCATCTCGCAGGAGTTGCCGAGCACCGCGCCCCGTCCGACGATGGCGGCGGAACGGATAAAGGCGCAGTGGCGTACCTCCGCTCCCTCCATCACGATGCAGGGGCCGCCGAGGAAGGCGGTGGGGGCGACGGAGGCGGAGCGGGAGACCCAGACGTCCTCGCCGCGTTTTTCGTACTCCGCGTCAGAGAGGGACGCGCCGAGCGCGAGGATAAAATCCTTCAGGCCCGCCAGCGCTTCCCACGGGTATTCGGCCGCCTCCAGGAGAGGGGCGGCGGCGGTCTTTGTCAGATCGAACAGTTCTTTTGTTTTCGGGATCATGGCGTCTCTTTCCCCGGATCGGCCGGTCTCCCTATCCCTATGCGGGAGGGGAGCGCGGCATACGTCTCCGATTATATTCATTTCAGTATAGCACGCCGTTCGCCCGATGTCAAGCGGGGGGAGACGGCAAAAGAGGCAAAAACGTCCCCGCCGGTCCGGCGGGGACGGACGCGCGGGAGAGTCAGGCCTTTTTGCGGGTGAAAAAGCGGAGATAGGAAATGATGATCGAGAGGATGACCATCGTCTCGGTGAACACGCCGGCCCAGGCGCGGGTGAAGACGTTGTAGATCAGCCACATCGGCGAGCAGGCAAAGAGGTTGAGCCGCCGCAGGAGGACGGGATCCGAGCGCCAGACGGCAAAGGTGAAGACGATCATCGAGGCGGGCGGCAGGAGGGAGAGGGGACCGGCGTAGGTGAAGGCGGCGATGGCGGAAAAGAGCAGGACGAACCCCCACGCCCAGGGGGAGAGGAAGGGGGAGGCGTCCGGCTTTTCTCCCGGCAGGGAGCCCCGCTGCGCGCGCAGATAGACGGCGATCCGCAGGAGACAGCCGACGGCGTTGGTCAGAGCGCCGGACCACGCGCCGAGAAAGACGAACTGCAGACCGAAAAGCAGGCTCGACGCGATCTGGAGAAAAAGGAGCCGCCGCATATCCTTGAACTGAAAGGAAAAGATGATCAGGCAGGAGCCGAGCCCGCCGAGGATATGGGGGAGGATATCGTGGAAAAAATTCATAAGGCGGAAGCTTCTTTCGGAAGGATCAGGAGGCGGGCGGGACGGGAGTCCGGCGGGAGCGGCGGAAGAACCGGAAAAAGGAGACGAGGATCGAGATCATCAGCATCGCGTCGGTGATCAGCCCCATCCACGCGTGCGTATAGATGTTGTAGGCGATCCACATCGGCGCGCAGAGGAAAAAGTTGACCCTGCGCATCACGACGGGATCTGCGTGCCAGACGGAAAAGGTGAAAAAGACCATCGAGAGGGGGGAGAGCAGGGTGAGCGGTCCCCGATAGGTGAAGACGGCGACGAGAAGGAAGAGGGAGGCAAAGCCCCACGCCCAGGGGGAGAGCAGGGCGGAGCGCCCCTCCTTTTCCCCGGGCAGGAGTCCCTTTTTTGCGCGCAGGTAGACGGCGATCCGCATCAGGATCCCCGTAAGGTTGGTGAGGGCGCCGGCGGCGGCGCCGAGGAAAAAGAACTGCCCGATCAGAAGCAGACTCGACGCGATCTGAAGAAAGAGGAGCCGCCGCATATCCTTGAACTGATAGGAAAAAATGTTGAGGAGAGCGGAGACCCCTCCGAAAATATGCGGCAGGACGTCGTGAAGAAAGTCCATAAAGCGCGTGTCCGGAGGTTATTCTCCGTCTTCCTCCTCTTGCGGTGTGAGAAGGACCGTGAGCTTCATCACCCGCATATCCGCCATCTCGGCGACGATGATGCAGAGGTTTTTATAGGTGAAGCTGTCGCCCTCGTGCGGCTCGCCCTCGAGCATCTCGATCGCCCAGCCGCCGACGGTGGTGTAGTCGGACTCGAAGTCCCGGTCGTCCACCTCCAGCTCTTCAAAGAAGTCGGAGACGTTCATATCGCCGGAGACCTCGTAGGTGTTCTCCGCCGTTTTGACGAGCTCGGTCTTGATCTCGTCGCTCTCGTCCCAGATGTCGCCGACGATCTCCTCGAGGATGTCCTCGAGCGTCACGAGCCCCAGCGTACCGCCGAACTCGTCCGTGACGATGGCGAGGTGCTGCTGCTTTGCGCGCATCTGGCGCAGGGCGGCGGGGAGGTGCATCGCCTTGTGGAAGAAGATCGGCTCGGTGCAGAGGGCGGCGAGGTCGACGTTCTCGCACCCTTTTTCCGCCGCTTCCTTGAAATAGTTGTTGAGATGGAGCACGCCGACGATCCCGTCGATGCTGTCGCGGTAGACGGGGAGGCGGGAATAGGGGGACTTCATCGCGACGGAGAGGATCTCCCGCGGGTCGTCCTCGATATCGAGGGAGACCATGTCGGCCCGGGGGGTCAGGATCTCGCCGAGGGTGGTCTCGTGGAATTCGATCGCCGACTGCAGGATCTCGCTGCTGCCCTCGTCGATGACCTTCTCCTCCTCCGCCGTCTCGATGATGCTGACGAGCTCGTCCTCGGTGACGGTGGGCTCCGGCTCGTCCGGATCCTTCCTGTGCGCGCGGGCGATCAGCCGGATCAGCGCGGTGGAGACGAGGATCAGGGGGTAGAAGAGCAGGACCGTGACCCAGATCGGGAGCGCCACGAGACGGGCGACCGCGTCCGGCTTGCTTTTTGCGATCAGCTTCGGCGTGATCTCGCCGAAGATCAGGATCACGACCGTCATCACCGCGGTGGAGACGGCGGCGGCGAGCTCGGCGTTCGCGGGGATCAGGCGCAGGAAGATCAGGGTGGAGACGGAGGAGCAGAGGATGTTGACGAGGTTGTTGCCGATCAGGACCCCGGAGAGCATCCGGTCATAGTCGGAGGAGACCTTCAGCGCGAGGCGCGCTTTTTTGTCGCCATCCTCCGCCGCCTTGGAGAGGCGGAGCTTGTTTGCCGCGGTCAGCGCCAGCTCCGAGCCGGAGAAAAAGGCGGAGAGCAGGACGCAGACGGCGACGATCAGATACTGGAGAGGACGGCTCATTTCGCACCCTCCTTTGCGGCGGGAGCGGGAGGGGGGGAGAGCTCCGGTTTTTTCTTTTTGTCGGGCACGCGCAGGCGCAGGATCACGCGGGAGAGCTTGCCCTCTCCGTCAAAGTCGGAGGCCTCCACGGTAAGGGACCCGTAGCGGAAGCTCTCCTCCTCCTCGGGGAAGTGACCGAGCGTCTCGATCATCCAGACGCCGAGCGGTTTTTGCTTGAGGCGGGGGTCCTTTGTCCGGATCCCCATCCGGCCGAGCGCCTCGCCGACGGTCATCGACGCGCTGACGTCGTAGGCGTAGCCGCC
This sequence comes from uncultured Ruminococcus sp., assembly GCA_902778725.1. GTDB lineage: Bacteria > Bacillota > Clostridia > Oscillospirales > CAG-272 > RUG12395. The sequence goes on along the minus strand of CACYYS010000005.1, from coordinate 37,634 downwards.
GAGCTTGATGAAGTTCTCGTCCACCACGTCGCCCTCGTCCCAGATCTCGCCGACCAGCTCCTCGAGGAAGTCCTCGATCGTGGCGATGCCGAGGGTGCGCCCCTCCTCGTCCCGCACGACCGCCATGTAGATCTTGGAGCTGCGCATCGTGTCAAAGAGGCCGTGGATCGGGGTATCGGGCGCGACGATAAGCGGCCGGTAGAGGATGGAACGCACGTCCAGCCGGTCGCGGGAGATGTATTTGCGTAAAAAGGTCCGGATCGGCAGGACGCCGATCACGTTGTCCGGATCGTTTTCGTAGATCGGGATGCGGGAGTGGCGGGTCTTTTTGATCGCCTCGAGGATCTTTTCCTTCGGGAGGCGGATATCGAGCGCCTCCATATCCTCGCGCACGGTCATTACCTCGGAGACCGCGGTGTCGGAGAATTCGATCGCCGATTGCAGGAGATCGCTGCGCTCCTCGTCGAGCACCCCTTCCTCCTCGCCGTTTTCGATGATCGTGACGAGCTCGTCCTCGGTGTAGGTCGGGTCGTCGGAGGGAGGCAGGATCTTTTTGAGGAGCTTCGAGATCCCCTGGAAGAGGAACGCGGCGGGGAAGAGCAGGGTCATGATCACCCGGAGAGACCCCGCGAGCGAGCAGGCGGTCTTTTCCGCGTCCGCCTTGGCAAAGGACTTCGGGATCAGCTCGCTCACAAAGAAGACGAGGACGGTCGTGATGACCGTCGAGTAGGTCGTGACAAGACCCTCGCCCGTGCCGGCGCCGTAGATCTTTTCCCACACGGCGAGTCCCAGCACGGTGGAGAGGGAGGCGCAGCCGATGTGCATGATATTGGTGCCGATCAGGAGGGTCGTCAGCGCCCGGTCGAACTCCGCGGAGATCGCGAGGGCGCTCTTTGCCTTTTTGTCTCCGTCCTCCGCCATCGCGCGGAGACGGATCTTATTTGCCGCCGAGTAGGCGCTTTCGGCGGCGGCGAAATACGCCCCGCCGAGCAAAAACAGGAGATAGAGAAGGATACGCGGCCAACTGTCGCCGTCCATGTAGGGAGATCATCGTCCTTTCAGCGGTGAAATTTTTGCCGGAGCAAATACCGTTTTTCTGCATATTATGATTTATTATAAGGGTTTTTGCGGCGTCTGTCAAGCGGGGAAAAGAGACGGAAAAAGGCAAAAGAAGGCGGGAAAAGCCGGTTTTTCCGGTTTTTCCCGCCCTTCTCCGTGTTTTTCAGCGTCTTTTGGTGAAAAGCCAGTCAAAGAGCCCCCCGGTATCCGCCGTCGCGGCCCAGATGCCGTGACCGGCGCCTTCAAAGGTGGTAAAGCGCACCTCCAGATCCGGTTTTTTCTCTTTGAGGGCGTCGCGCATCAGCGTCGCGCTCTCGTAGGGGACCACGGTGTCCGCCGTCCCGTGGAAGATCCAGAGCGGCGTGTCGTACCGGTCGGCGTGGTCGGCGTCTCCCGCTCCGGCGGCGAGCGCCGCTCCGGCAAAGATCCCGGGGTGGCGGACGAGCGTGTCGTACACGCCGAAGGCGCCCATGCTCATGCCGTAGGCGTAGAGGCGCGAGCGGTCGACGGAGAGGGAGGCGAGCGTCGTCTCAAACAGCTCCCACGCCGCCGTCATATAGGGGGTCGGCTCCAGCTCGGAGAAGGGATACTTCAAATTTTTCCACCCTTTCGCGGGGACCCATTGCGCGGTTTTCGGGCAGCAGGGCGCGACGACGATCATCTCCTCCGCGTACCCGCTCTTTTCCAGATTCCGCAAAAACTTCGCCTCTCCCGTGTAGATGTGGGAGTTGTCGTCGCAGCGCACGCCGGCGCTGTGCAGGAAGAACAGGCAGCCGTAGCTCTTTTCGGGATCGTAGTTTTTCGGGAGCCAGAGCTGGTAGAGCAGCTCGATCCCGTTTTCCGCCGGGAAGACCGCGGGGTTCCAGCCCGCTTTGAAATCGTTTGAAAGCATCTCGCACCTTCCTCTTTCCTCCAGATCGCGGGGGATCGAGATCCGGTCCTTCGCGTTCTTGAAATATTCCTGATAGAGCCGTTTCGCTCCTTCGCACGCCGCGGCGTTCGAGCCGCCGGCGACCACGATCTTTTCCCCGATCACGGTGATCCGGTACTCGGCGATGCCGAGTCCCTCGCCCGCCGTCTGCGATTCGGGACGGTCCGTTTTGCCGAGGAGGATCTCCTTTTCCTCGGGATCGGCGCTCCCCTCCGTACGGATGAAAAGCTGCCGGCCGCTGACGGCGTAGCCCTCGCCCTTCATCCGGGACGCCTGCTCGCGCAGGGCGGCGGCGCCGGACGGGACGACAAAGACGTAATACGCGCCCTCCCCGTCGGCGACGGTCAGACCTTCTCCGGCGGGCGCGGTCTCCTCCGGGGGAGAGCTTTCCTCCGGCGGCGCGGGCTCCTGCGGCGCGGCGCAGGAAGGGCAGAACAGCAGAGCGGCAAGTAAGAGGATGGAGAAAAGACGCTTCATCACGGTCCTCCTTTTTCGGATATCGCAAATCTATTGTAGCATCAAAAGGATCCGCTGTCAATGGGGAGCGGACGCTCCGGGAAAAAAAGAGAGCCGGGCTCCGCTTTTTTCCCCCGCCTCTTGCAAAACGCCGGGAAAACTGGTATACTCAAAGAGGAAAAACGGGAGCGATCCCGGAAAGAGGGACGGATATGGGAAAAACGGAGGGAGCGGTCCGGTTCGCCGCCGTGACCGGGGCGAGCTCCGGCATCGGGCGGGAGACCGCCGCGGCGCTCGCCGCGCGGGGCTGGCGCGTTTTCGACCTTTCCCGGCGGGAGACGCCGGAGCGGGCGGGCGTGCGCCGTCTTTTCTGCGACGTGACGGATCCCGCCTCCGTCGACGCCGCTCTGCGCGCGCTCGCCGGGGAGACCGGCGGCAGGCTGGACTTGCTCGTCAACAACGCGGGCGCAGGCGTCTCCGGCGCGGTGGAGTTCCTCTCCCCGGAGGAGTGCGCGCGGCAGTTCTCCGTCAACTACTTCGGCGTCGAGGCGGTCACGCGCGCCGCGCTCCCCCTTTTGCGGGCGTCGCGCGGCCGGATCGTCAACGTGAGCTCGGTCGCCGCGCTCGCGCCCATCCCCTTCCAGGCGGACTACTCCGCCTCCAAGGCCGCCGTCAACGCCCTCACCCGCGCCCTGCGGGGGGAGCTCCGGTCCTCCGGCGTTTCCGTCTGCGCGGTGATGCCGGGCGACGTCCGGACCGGATTTACCGACGCGCGGGAAAAGAACGGGGAAGGCGCCGCCGTCTACGGGGAGGCGATCGGGCGCGCCGTCTCGCAGATGGAGCGGGACGAGCGGGGCGGGATGGATCCCGCGCGGGCGGGACGCTTCATCGCCCGCCTGGCGGAGCGCCGCCGTGTGAAGCCCCTTTACGCGATCGGCTTTTCCTACAAGGCGGTCTGCCTCCTTCTGAAGCTCCTGCCCTCCGGCCTCTCCTCCGCTCTGATCGAGCGGATCTATCACGTCCGGTGACCCGTCCGCGCGGCGGACTTACAATACTTACAATAAAAGATCGGAAGACGGAAAGGAAAAAGAAATGAAACTGAGCGATAAGATCATCTTCGGCGGCGATTACAACCCCGAGCAGTGGCGGGAGACGCCGGAGATCTGGGACGAGGATATGCGACTGATGCGCCTCGCCCGCTGGAACGAGGCGACGGTCGGCGTTTTCTCCTTCGCGGAGCTGGAGCCGGAGGAGGGCGTTTTCGACTTCTCCGTGACCGACGCGATCTTCGAAAAAGCGGAGAAAAACGGCGTGAAGATCATCCTCTCCACCCCCTCCGGCGCGATGCCGCGCTGGATGGCGGAAAAATATCCGGAGATCCTGCGCACGCTGGAGGACCGGCGCAAGGCGGTCTACGGCCGCCGGGAAAACCACTGCTACACCTCCCCCGTCTACCGGGAGAAGGTCGCGGAGATCGACCGCAAGCTCTCCGAGCGTTACGGCCGTCACCCCGCGCTCCTCGCCTGGCATATCTCCAACGAGTTCAACGGCGAGTGCCACTGCCCCCTCTGCCGGGAGGCGTTCTGCGCCTTCCTTGAGAAGAAGTACGGCACGATCGACCGCCTCAACGCCGAGTGGTGGACCCGCTTCTGGAGCCACAGGGCGAACTCCTTTTCGGAGATCGAGCCCCCCTCCTCCATCGGCGAGACCTGCGTCCACGGGCTCACGCTGGACTGGAAGCGCTTTGTCACCGCGCAGACGGCGGACTTCGCCCGGGTGGAGATCGAGGCGGTGCGCGCCTTCTCCGACCGCCCGGTCACGACCAACCTGATGGGCTTTTACACCGGGCTCGACTACCGGGAGCTCTCCCGGCCCTTCGACTTCGTCTCCTGGGACAACTACCCCGACTGGGGCAAGCCGGAGGGGGACGAGGGGACGGCGGCGTGGATCGCCCTGACCCACGACCTGATGCGCTCGATGAAGCGGGAAAACTTCCTTTTGATGGAGTCCACCCCCTCCCATACCAACTGGAAGGACATCAACAAGCTCTACCGCCCCGGCATGATGCGGCTCGCCTCCCTGCAGGCGCTGGCGCACGGCTCGGAGAGCGTGCAGTATTTCCAGTGGCGCAAGAGCCGCGGCTCGAGCGAGAAGATGCACGGCGCCGTGGTCGACCACTACGGCAGGGAGGACACCCGCGTGTTCTCCGAGGTCGCGGCGCTCGGCGAGGAGCTGGAGCGTCTCTCTCCGCTCGTCGGCAGTACCCTCCGCCCGCGCGTGGCGATGATCTACGACTGGGACAACGTCTGGGCGCTGCAGGATCTGCAGGGGATGCAGAAGAAGAACAAGCAGGTCGCCTCCACGCTCCTGCGGCAGTATCTCCCCTTCTGGCGCGCGGGGATCTCCTGCGATATCATCGGCCGCCGGGAGAGCTTTGAGGGGTACTCCCTCCTCGTGGCGCCGATGACCTATCTCTGCGAGGAGGAAACGGCAAAGCGTCTCGCCGGGTTTGTGCGGGAGGGCGGCACCCTCGTCGCCACCTACACGCTCGCCCAGACGAACGAGAACGACCTCTGCCATCTCGGCGGCTTCCCCGGCGCCGGACTCTGCGAGGTCTTCGGCCTGCGGGCGGAGGAGCTCGACACCCTCTATCCCGAGGAGCGGGTGGAGATCTCCGCTCTCGGCGGCTCCTACCGCGCAAAGGACTACTGCGAGGTCCTCAAACCCCACGCGGATACCGAGATCCTCGGCGAGTACCGCGGGGAGTTCTACGCCGGCACCCCCTGCCTCACCGCCCACGCCTACGGGAAGGGGAAGGCGTACTATATCGCCTTCCGGGACGCGGACGGCGCCTTCTCCGAGGCGTTCTACCGCCGCCTGATGCGTGAGCTCTCTCTGGAAAGCCCCCTTCCGGAGATCCCCGACGGCGTCTCCGTCCAGGTCCGGGAAAACGAAAAGGGAGAAAAATTCTTCTTCCTCCTCAACTTCTCCCGCAAAGAAAAACGTCTCTCCCTCGGAGAGGGCTTCACCCTCCTCAGGACCGGCGAGCCTCTCGCCGAGGCGGTCCTGCCCCCCTACGGCGCGGAGGTGCTGAGGAAATGATCCGCCCCTGAGCGAGCGGCGCGCCGAAAGCGTGTAAAAAAGCCGGGCGATCTGGTCGCCCGGCTTTTCTTTCTGTTTTTTGCCGCATTACCGCGCGTGCGAGACGGTCTCGCCCGTGTCGCTCTGCCGTACGAGCGCGCCGTCCGCGCCGAAGGCGTAACGGTAGACCTTGCAGGTGCAGTCGATCGAATACATGCTGGTCTGCGGGGAGAAATGGGCGGAGGCGACGGCGTTCACGTCCCACTCAAGCTCGCCCGCGCCGGTTACGGTCAGCCTCCCGCCGAGGGACCCGGCGACCGAGTAGAAGGTCTGCGGCTCGCCGCCCTCCGGATCGCAGAGGAGCAGGATCGCCGTGTAGTTTTCCCGGACCATCGGCGTCAGTTCTTCGTCGGTGATATTCCGCATTTCGCCCTCTTCCGGGAAGAGCCGGTCGAGTACGCCCGCGATCTCGTGCCTCCCGCCTTCGTCCTGTCCTTTGGGAACGGCGTAGGCGGAAAGGTAGACGCGCCCTTCGTATTCGGTCATATCCGTGATATAGTAAAAGCAGGTATCGGTCTCATACGAAAAACGGTCGGTCAGCGCACCGTCCCGGTCCATCTTGCAGAGGAGCGCGGTGTCCCCGGTGGTTTCGTTCCAGAGCTGGACGATATACCCGTCGCCCAGCCGCGCGGCGTTCCGAATCCCGAGATTGCCGACCTCCGTTTTCCGGAAGCCGAGCTCGTTCCCGTCGGCGTCGTAAGAGCTGAGGCAGAGAAACTTCAGATCCCCCCGGCTGACGACCGCCCAAGTGCCGTCTCCGCTCTCGAGGACCGCGGCGATATACTCGCGCGAAAAGCCGTGATCCGGCCGGCGCTGCCAGAGGACCGTTCCGTCTTCCCCTACGCGGGCGAGCCACGCGCGGGAGGTACCGTCGGCGGGGATCTCTTCCCAGCCCCACGCCGCCGTTGCGTTTGCAAGGCGGGCGCTTCCGTCAAGGTAAAGGCTGGGGAACGTCGCGGTCCAGAGCACGGATTCGCCCGAAAGGCAGGTGAGCGTGCTGCTTTGGAGGACGGTGAATCCCGTTCCGGCGTCCGGCTCGTACCGATAGCTCCGCTCGTAGCGGATCCCCGCGCCGGGTAGACCGGTCTTTTCGACGTTCCGCTCCCAGAGCGAGGAGAGCTCCTCCGGCGCGGGCGCGTCCTGCCGGATCTCCCAGCCGGGCACGGTCCGGCGGAGCACCTCCGCCGTTTTCCCGTAGGTGAAGCGCTGCGCGGTGATGTCGCGGTAGACCGCCTTCACCTCGGCGCGGCTCAAGCCCTCCGCCGAGAGGCCGTTCTCCTCAAAAAACGTGACGGCCGCGCGGTATTCTCCGCTCTCCGCGGCGACCGCGAACGCGGCGGAGCCGATCAGCAGGAGCGCAAGGCACGCCGCGGCGAGCGCCCGCCCGAGCTTCGGGCTTTTCCTTTTCGCGGGCGCAAAGCGGACGGCCGCGCCAAAGGACGCTTCGCTCTCTTTTTCCGCGGCGTACGCCGCCGCTTCGCTTACATACCGTTCCTCGATCCCGCCGAGAACGTCCGGGATCTTTTCTTTTTTGATCGCTTTCATAGCGAGACTCCTTCCTTTTCAAGGTGTTTTTTCAGCTTTTTCCGGATGCGGGAAAGGCGGACGGAAACGTTGTGTTTGCCGGTGCGGAACAGGAGCGCCAGCTCTTCGATCGAGTCGGCGTACCAGTAGCGCCGGACAAACAGGATCCGGCTCTCTCTGTCAAGCCCGCTCAAAAAGCGGTTGACGGATCGGGCGGCCTCGCGCGCGTCGAGCTCCTCCCCGACGGAGCCGGGAGAGGGGATGCAGTCCGCGATCTCGTCCAGCGCCACGTCGTAAACGCTGTTCCGCTTCTGCGAAGCGTTTGCGTGATACCGCTTGATCGCCAGGTTCCGTACAATGCGGCAAAGATAGGAAAAGAGCGGGTCCGGCCTTTGCGGCGGCACCGTGTTCCACACGCCGAGATACGCGTCGTTCACGCACTCCTCGGCGTCCTGCCTGTTGCTTAAGATATGGTCGGCGATCCTGCGGCAGCGTTCTCCGTATTTGTCCGACAGTTCCACGATTGCTTGCTCCGAGCGCTCAAAGAACAGTTCAATGATCTTACTATCGTCCAAAGGTCCGCGTCCTCCTTTCTGCCTCACCTATACTCTACGGATCGGGAGGGAAAAGTCTCGCGTTTTTTTCATTTTAACCGGAAAAAGTTTTTTTGTCCACCGCCGGACGGAAAAAACCTGCCGCGGACGCCGCGGGCCGGACGGAGAGAGCCCCGGACCGCCGGTCCGGGGGCTCTCTGCGGGACTCTCTTATTTCGCCGGATCGGGCAGGGAGTCGGCTCCGCCCGCCGCGCAGAGGTCGTCGTAGACAAACGGCGCCTCCTCCGGCAGGACGAGCCGGTCGGCAAAGAGGCGAAAGAGCCGGATCGCCGTTTCCCGCGAGGGGGCGAGGTCGGGGAGGACGCACTCTTCCTCCCCGCCGGGAGAGATCCGACGGACGGAGAGGGTATAGGCGGTCCCGCCGTCCTCCGCCCGGTCCGCCGTCAGCCGGTAGCCGGCCTTTCCTCCGGGAAAGGACCGCTCGCAGAAAAGCGTTCCGTCTTCCAATCTTGTGGTTTTCACGAAACCGTCTCCTTTAAACTGTAAAAAAGAAATAAAAAAGCCCGGCAAGGATAGCCGGGCCGGATCTTTCGCGTTTTATGAAAAAGAGAATCGCCTTTCCTCTTTTTTTGCGCCGCGCCGCCGCGCTCCCGCTCTTTTTTTGCGGTTTTTTTGCAGACGCGGGCGATTTGCCGCGGCGGAGCTCTCCGCCTCCGTTTTGCCGCGCTTTTGCGCCGGGGGGAAAAGGGGAGGGGAAAACGCCCGGAAAGCGCGATCTCCCGCAAAACCGGGAAAAAAACGGGGAAAACCGCCGGTCCCCGCCGGCTTTTTCTTTACTTTCCTGCCGTTTTTTTGCCGAAAAAGGACCGCTCCCCCGGAAAAAACGCCGGTTTTTCCCGGGACCGCCTTTATTTTAGACAATTTTTATCTAAAAGTCAAGAGGGAGTTTTTCTCCGGCGTAAAATGATACGGGTGATGAAAATGAAAGGGACGTTCGGAGAGCGGCTGCGCGCCCTGCGCGAGGACGCCGATCTCAATCAGACGGAGCTCGGGAAAAAGCTGCATCTCACGCAGCGCAAGATCTCCTATCTCGAGCGCGGCAAAAGCGAGCCGAGCGTGGGGGATCTGATCGCGGCGGCGCGGCTCTTTTGCGTTTCGACCGATTATCTGCTCGGTCTGACCGGGGAAAAAGACGGCAAGCGTTAGGATACCCCTTGCCGGAGCGTTTTTTGCGGACGCTCCGGTTTTTTTCTTTTTCCTCTATACAAACGGAAAAAAACGTGCTAAAATAAACAAACACAGTTTTTTCTTCCCGGAGGAGTTATGATTTTCGGGCGGCATATCAACCGATACTATCTTCGCTTCGCCCCTTGGTTTCTGCTGGGGCTCCTTTCGCTGATCACGGTGGATTATCTCCAGCTGATCATCCCCAATCTCTACCAGATGGTCGTCAACGGGATCAACGACGGCGTCGTGCTCGTCGACGGACGGGAGACGGCGTTCGACATGGCCTTCCTGCTCGACCGGGTCTGTATGCCGATGGTCCTCGTCATCGGCTCGATCGCCCTGGGGCGTTTTTTGTGGCGGGTCGCCTTTTTCGGCGCCGCGATCCGCATGGAGGCGGATCTGCGCCGCCGGATGTTCGATACCGCCAAGAATCTCTCCTCCGATTATTATCAGAAAAACAAGGTCGGCGGCCTGATGTCGCTCTTTACAAACGATCTGGAGACGGTGCAGGAGTGCTACGGCTGGGGCGTGATGATGTTTTTCGACGCGCTCTTCCTCGGGGTGCTCGCGATCGTCAAGATGTGGAGGATGGATCCTCTGCTCACCCTCCTCTCCCTCGTCCCGACGGCGCTGCTGCTCGCCTCGGCGACGGTGGTCGGCCGCTCGATGATGCGCAAGTGGGACGCGCGGCAGGAGGCGTTCTCCCGCCTCTCGGACTTCGCGCAGGAGTCCTTTTCCGGCATCGCGGTGGTCAAGGCCTTCGTCATGGAGACGAAGGAGCTGCTCGCCTTCCGGGAGCTGAACCGGGAAAACGAGAGGACGAACATCGCGCACACCAAGGCGTCGGTCCTCTTGCGGATCCTCGTCACCCTCTTTGTCGAGAGCGTGATCTGCATCATCCTCGGCTACGGCGGGTATCTCGTCTACCGCGGGGACTTCAACGCCGGGCAGCTCGTGGAGTTCATCGGATATTTCACCGCCGTGGTCTGGCCGGTCATGGCGGTCTCCGAGCTGATCGATATGACCTCCCGCGGCAAGGCGTCGCTCGGCAGGATCGGCAAGCTGCTGGATGAAACGCCCACCGTCCGCGACCGCGCGGACGCGCGGCCGATCGGCGCGATGCGCGGGGAGGTGGAGTTCTCCCACCTGACCTTCCGCTATCCCGACGGGGAGTTCGACGCGCTCTCCGACGTCTCCTTCCGGATCGAAGCGGGGGAGAACGTCGGCCTCGTCGGCCGGACCGGCTCCGGGAAGACGACGCTCGTCGACCTGATCCTCCGTACCTACAACGTGCCGGACGGCACGCTCTTTGTCGACGGGCATGACGTCAACTCCGTGACGATCCGCTCGCTGCGGGCGGGCTGCGCCTACGTCCCGCAGGACAACTTCCTGTTTTCCGACACCGTCGGCGCCAACATCGCCTTCGCCTCCGACGGGCGCGATCCCGCCGCCGTGCGGGAGGCGGCGTCCCTCGCCGGGGTGGCGGAGGACATCGCCGGCTTTTCCGAGGGGTACGACACCGTGCTCGGGGAGCGCGGCGTGACCGTCTCCGGCGGGCAGAAGCAGCGTATCAGCATCGCGCGCGCTCTGATGAAGGACGCGCCGATCCTGATCCTCGACGACAGCGTCTCCGCCGTGGATACCGATACCGAGCGCACCATCCTCGCCAATCTCCGCGAGACCCGCCGGGGGAAGACGACGATCCTGATCGCCCACCGCATCTCCACCGTGGAGCGGATGGACAAGATCGTCTTCCTCGAGGGGGGCCGCGTGCGGGACGTCGGGAGCCACGCGGAGCTTTACGCCCGCTGCCCCGACTACCGGCGGATGGTCGATCTGCAAAAACTGGAGGAAGAGGAGGACCGGGACCGTGCGTGAGTATCTTCCTCTCCTGATCATGGGCGGGGCGATCGGCTTTTTCTCCCTGATTTTCACCGTCGCGTACCTGACCGTCGGACGCAGAAAGGATCCCTCCGAGTACGAGCGCAGTATGTCGGACCGGGAGCTGATCCGGCGGCTGCTCCGCTACGCAAAGCCCTACCGCGGCAGCTTTGTCGCCGTCTTTTTCGCGATGCTTTTCTCGATCGCCTACGATATCGCGTCCCCCCTGCTCGTCGGGCATATCGAGGGGACGGTCAAGGGCCGCTTCGAGCTCTCCTATCTCTTCCTCGTGGTCGCCGCCTACGCGGGGATCCTCGCCGTCAGTCTGATCTGCACCTACGTCCAGGCGATGATCCTGCAAAAGACGGGGCAGAAGATCCTGACCGCGATGCGCGAGGACGTCTTCACCCATATCGAGAGTCTCTCCCACGCGCAGCTCTCGGAGATCCCCGTGGGCAAGCTCGTCACCCGCGTCTCAAACGACCCCAACGCCATCTCCTTCCTCTTCACCAACATCCTCGTCACCCTCGCCAAAAACGTGATGGTCATTTTCGGCGTCCTCGGGGCGATGCTGCTGCTCAACTGGGCGCTGACGCTAATGGTCCTTTCGTTCGTTCCCTTCGTCGTGCTTTTCACCGTCATCTTCCGCCGCTTTTCCCGCAAGGTGCACCGCCGCGTCAACGACGCGACCACCGAGATCAACACCTACCTCTCGGAGAACCTTTCCGGCATCAAGATCACGCAGATCTTCAACCGCGAGGAGGAGAAGACGGCGGCGTTCAAGGAGCGCAGCGACCGGCTCAAGCGGGCAAAACGCCAGCGGATGCTCGTCTTCGGCGTCTTCCGGCCGATGGTCTATATGCTCTACGTCTCCTCCGTCCTCTGCCTGCTCTGGCTCGGCGGCAAGGGGTATATCGAGGACCGGACCTTCCTCGGGCAGACGATCACGTCCGAGGTGGTCGTCACCTTCTATATGTTCATCTCCAAATTCTTCAACCCGATCCAGACGCTCGCGGAGCAGTTCGATATGCTCCAGCGCTCCTTCGCCTCGGCGGAAAAGATCTTCCGCGTGATGGACATCGAGCCGGACGTCACCGACGCGCCGGACGCGATCGACCTGCCGGAGATCCGGGGGGAGATCGAGTTCCGGGACGTGTGGTTCTCCTACAAGCCGGACGAGTGGGTCCTGCGGGGCGTCTCCTTCCGGATCCTCCCGCGCCAGACCGTCGCCTTCGTCGGCGCCACCGGCTCCGGCAAAAGCACCATCCTCTCCCTGATCTGCCGCAATTACGACATCCAGCGGGGGGAGATCCTCGTGGACGGCGTCAACGTGAAAAAGATCCGGATCGCCTCTCTGCGCCGGCATTTCGGGCAGATGCTCCAGGACGTTTTCCTCTTCTCCGGCGATATCCGCTCGAACCTTGTGCTGCGCCGGGAGGACGTCACGGATGAGGAGGTCATGGAGGCGTGCCGCTACGTCAACGCGGACCGCTTCATCTCCCGGCTCGAGAGGGGTCTTGACGAGCCGGTCCGGGAGCGGGGCGCCAACTTCTCCGCCGGGCAGCGGCAGCTGCTCTCCTTCGCCCGCACCATCCTGCACAAGCCCTCCGTCATCATCCTCGACGAGGCGACGGCGAACATCGACACCGAGACGGAGCAGCTGATCCAGGCGTCGCTCGAGCGGATCAAGACCATCGGCACGATGCTGATCGTCGCGCACCGGCTCTCCACCGTCCGGCGCGCGGACAACATCATCGTGCTCTCGCACGGCGAGATCGTCGAGCAGGGCACGCACGCTCAGCTCCTCGGGCAGAACGGCCCCTACCACAGGCTCTATACCCTCCAGTACGACCGGGAGCAGCTCGGCTCCGCGCACTGAAAAGAACCGTTTCCCCGCCGGGAAAAGACGGCCCGGGCGGGGACCGGTATGATGAATAAAAAGGAGAGATCTTGCCTTATGAAAAACCTGAGACGGAAAATTTCCTTTGTCCTCGCGCTGGCCCTCCTCGTTTCCGCCGCCTCCCTGACCGCCTGCGGCAAAACGCCGCAGACCCCGGAAACGACGGGGGAGACGGACGGGTCCGCGCCGCCGACGGAAAAAGAGACGGAAGCCCCCGCGCCGCCGGAAACGGAACCCTCGGTCCTTGAGTCGATGACCCCCTCCGACGGAAAGAAACTGCGGATCGCCTTCATCGGGGACAGCATCACGCAGGGGACCGGTACGCCCGCGGAAAGACAGGACAAGGAGGGCTACCCCGGCCAGCTCCAGGCGCTGCTCGGCGACGGTTACGTCGTCGGCAACTTCGGCAAGGGGAGCTCCTACGCGCTCGCCGCGGACGATCCTTATAACACCAAGCGCGACCGCCCCGAGCTTTCCTACCGCAACACCAAGCAGTATCAGGAGAGTCTCGCTTTTCACGCCGATATCGTCGTGATCCTGCTCGGCTGCAACGATATCCGCAGCCTCTCCTGCCGCGAGGCGTGCGAGCATCTCCGGGCGGCGCTCCTCTCTCTCGCGCGGGAGTACGCCGCGCTCCCCACGGTGCAGAAGGTCTTTATCGCCACCCATATCCGGACGACGAACGCGGAGCCGATCATCGAGTTCAGCGACGGAGCGGTCCAGAAGATCCAGCGCGCCGCCGCCGAGGAGGGCGGGTTTGAAGTGATCGATCTCTTTGAGATGACGCGGGAATACTTCAACGTGATGATGCACTACAACGCGGACCGCGTCCACCCGAACAAGGAACAGTACGGGGAGATCGCGCGCGCGTTTTACTCCTTCTTTACGGGGACGGAGTTCGTTCCCGCCGTTCCCGCCGTCAGCGGGACCGGCGTCGTCTGGCTCGGCGGAGGGGACGGCTCCGGCGACGGCTCCTCTCCGCAGAGTCCGGTCGATACGCTCGCAAAGGCGGTCGGTCTCCTGCGCAAAAGCGGCGGGACGGTCGTTCTCTGCGGGCCCTGCGCCGTCTCGTACGAAACGCACCTGCCCGAAACGGAGGCGCCCATCACGATCACCTCTCTCTGGGAGGGGACCGACTACGCCCAAAAGGGCGCGAAGCTCTCTCTCTCCCGGCATCTGAATTTTTACGGCGACTATACGCTCGAGCACCTGACGATCGAGGCGGCCGCCGCCAATCCCATCCTCTCCTGCCGCTATCACAACGTCACCTTCGGCGAGGGGATCGTCTGCACGCTCGCCCCGGGCGTGACGACCTACCCCATCCTCAACGCCGGTTTCAACGTCGGGCTCGGCGGCGTCCCGGCGGAGGACGTCAGCCTGCACGGGACCTGCTCCTTTACGGTCCGGTCCGGCACCTGGGCGTACTTCCGCGGCGGCAACCGCCGCAGCGATCCCGCCCTGCGGATCGGCACGACGGAGAGGGACGCCAAACTGAAGATCGAGATCTCCGGCGGCACCTTTGTCGCCTCCTCCGGCTCCAACCTCTGCGCGGGGACGGGGATGAACTCCTTTGAGGGCGAGTGCGAGATCCTCATCTCCGGCGGCGTTTTTGCCGGAAACTTCTGCTGCGTCGGCCGGGTCGGGACGAACGGGACGGCGGACAAGGATCCCGCCGTCGTCACCGGCACCGTGCGCGTGACCGTGACCGGCGGAGAGTTCCGCGGCTCGATCGTCGCGGTGCAGGATTCCTCCGCCGCCTTCTCCGGGCGGGTGGAGATCCGCGCGCCAGAGGCGCTCAAGGATAAGATCCGGGGGAACTTCGCCGTGATCGACCTGACCTGATCCCGGACAGAAAGACCGCCCCGCTCCGCATTCGCGGAGCGGGGCGGTCTCGTTTTGCTTTACGGACGGTCGGTGAAGGTCAGCCTGTCGACCACACCGCCGAGCACGTCCGCGGCAAGGGCGGTCAGCTTCTCAAAGTACGCGATCTCGCCGCGGTGATGGACGTCCATCCCCCAGAGGACCCGGACGGGGTACTTCGCCGCGATCTCCCAGAACTCCCGCCGGGGATAGGAGATCTCCCGGAGGCGCTCCCGCTGGACGGGGAGGGGATCGTCGTTTTCGGTCCCGCCTCTGCGGTAGGTGCAGCCGAGGATGTTGTGGAGGTTGATCTCCAGCGGGATATCGCGCTCGGCGGCGGCGCGGCAGATCCTGTGCGCCGCCTCGGCGTCGGCTTCCGTGAACTCCGCGGTCCGGTGGAGGAGATAGTGGTCCGGGTGCGCGATGATATCCGGCAGACCGAGCCCGATCGCGCGTTCCACGTAATCGGCGAGTTTCCGGACGATCCCCCCGTCCCGGCAGGTGGTCTTCCGGAAGTAGTAGGGCTCCCCCTCGAGCAGGACGTAGTGCTGCCCGAGGATGAGGAGATCGCTCTCCCGCTTCAGCTCAAAGAGCTCCTCCTCGCGCCCGGGGGAGTATTCGATCTCAAAGCCGGAGAGGATGCGGATCCGGTCCGCGTAGCGCTCCCGGAGCGACCGGACGCTCGCCAGGTATTCGTCCTTCTGCGTGTACGGCATCCGGATGCGGGGGCGCAGGTCGACGGGGGTCTTTTCCGGCGCGTGATCGGTGAAGGCGACCGTACCGTACCCGGCGGCGAGATATTCCTTTACGTAGTCCTCGTCCGTCCAGTCGGGGTCGGCGTGCCCGCAGCGCGCCGTGTGAGAGTGATAATTATAGAGAGGCATTGCTGTTTCCTTCCGGCGCTTCGGCGCCCTTTATTTGTGTTTCTTTTCCTTGAGAGCGCCGCTGCGGTAGGCGTCAAGCAGCATCGTCAGCTCTTCGATCCGGCGGCGGATCCCGGCTCCTTCGTCTGTGTCCGCGACCAGGATCCGGCGGTCGGTCTCGTCAAACAGCTCGGAGGTCGAGTCGATATCCTCGTCCTTCTCCACCGCGTTCTCGATGCCGGAGAAGGGCTTGTGCGCGATGATCCGCAGGCCCCGGGAGTTGTAGACGAGGGTATAGCCGGCGGAGCCGGTCTTGCCCTGATACGCGCGGCAGAAGCCGCCGTCGATCACGATCAGTCTGCCGTTTGCCTTGACGGGGCTCTCCCCTTTTTTGCGGCAGACCGGGACGTGGCCGTTGACGATATGGGCGTTCTTTCCCGTCAGCCCGAACTCCGCGAGGATGCGGAGACAGTCCGCTTCGTTGCGGTAGAGGGTGTAGTAGCGGTTGCGTTTTTCCTCGCCGAGGGAGGGGTCGGAGGGGTCGTCCGCCAGCGTCCGCTCGAAGGTCGCCATCTTGTCCCGGCCGAAGAGCGGGGAGTGCCGCCCGCACCAGAAAAACCAGAAAAGGTCGCAGGCCTCCCGCCGCTCGGGGGAGTCCTCCGGCGCAAGGCATCCGCGGCGGAGCTTGCGCTCCAGGGCGTCGAACAGGGCTTTCCCGGCGAGCATCTCGCCGTCGACGGGGAAGCGCATCAGGCTGCCGTCCTCTTCCATCGGCACGCAGCCGTGGAAGAGGAGGTTGCCGTTGCAGCAGAGGTAGATCCCGCCCCGCTCGAGCAGGAAGGCGGCGTGGGCGCGGAGCTTTTCGCTGGAGGTGAAGGCCCGTACCAGCCGCTCCGTCACCTCCTCCTCCGCCGGAGAGAGGCGGCAGGGGTCGGCGGGATCGACGGTCGGAAAGTCGCAGTCCCGCAGCGGCCGGTCCCGTCCGGCGATGCGGACGGTCTTTTTTTCAAAGTCGATCTGCTCGAGCAGGATCCGGTCCTCCATCCGGAGCCACGGATTGCGCCGGATGACCTCCGCCTCGGTCTTGAAGGCGATCACCGCGATCGCCTTGTGCATCGCGGCGAGCAGGAGCGGGGAGTCCGCCGCGTAGGGGGAGGCGCCCTCCCCCTTCGGCAGGAAGGCGGAGACGTCGCAGTTCCGGTAGGTCTCGGAGGCAAAGACGGCGAGCGGGCGCAGGCTGATGCCGTAGCCGATCTCGAGCGTGTCGAGGTTCCCGTAGGAAAAGGCGTTGTTGAGCGCGGCGGCGATGCAGGCGCGGCTGCCGAAGGCGGCGCCCATCCACAGCGCGTCGTGGTTGCCCCACTGGATGTCGGTGCGGGGGCGTGCCATCAGGTCGTCGAGGACGACGTCGGGACGCGCGCCGCGGTCGTAGACGTCCCCTACGATGTGCAGCCGGTCCACCGTCAGGCGTTTGATGCAGGAGGCGAGCGCCCCGATCATGCTCTCCGCCGCGCCGACGGCGATCACCGAGGCGAGGATGCTTTCGTGGTAATGGAGGCGGGTCTCGCTTTCGCTCTCGTAGAGCAGCTCTTCAAAGATATAGGCGTATTCGGCGGGCAGAGCCTTGCGCACCTTGCTGCGGGTGTATTTGGAGGCGACGAGCCGGCAGATCTTTGTCATCCTGAGGAGCGTGTCGCGCAGGAAAGCGTCGGTGACGAGCCCCCGCGCGGCAAGGGAACGGAGCTTGAGGTCGGGATAGTAGATCAGGGCGGCGAGGTCGGCGCGCTCCCCCTCGGAGAGGGAGGAGGAGAAAAGAAGGTCGATCTTCTCCCGGATCACGCCGGAAGCGTTGTTGAGGATATGGCGGAACGCCTCGTACTCGCCGTGGATATCGGAGATGAAATGCTCCGTTCCCTTCGGCAGCTCGAGGATGGCGCGGAGGTTGACGATCTCCGCCTCCGCCGCGCGCGCGGAGGGGAAGGAGAGAGACAGCGCGTCAAGGATCCTCCGGTCGTTTTCCTGTTCGGCTTTTTTTCGGGCGGGCATAGGAGTCTCCTTTTCTTTTTACTGTCTCTATCATACTCTTTTTCTCCCGGGAAAGGCAAGTCTTTTTTGAAAAAGGACGTTCTTTGCGCAAAAAAAGAAAAAAACAGCCATCCTTCCCTCGCTTGACTTTGTATCCTCTCCGTGCTAAAATAAAAAGGAATCAAGATCCGCGGAGAGGAAAAAATGTTTGCGACCGTAAAAAGACTGTGGAACAAATACCGGGAGCTGATCCGCTACCTGATCGTGGGCGTGCTGACGACCGCGGTGAGCCTCGGCGTTTACTGGCTCGCGACGGCGACGGTGCTCGACCCCGCCGATCCGGTCAGGCTCCAGGCCGCCAACGTCCTCTCCTGGATCGCGGCGGTGACCTTTGCCTATTTTGCCAACCGGATCTTCGTTTTCCAAAGCAAAAGCGGGAACGTGTTAAAGGAGGCGGGGGCGTTTTTTCTGTCCCGGGTGGGGACGCTTCTGCTCGATATGGCGATCATGTTCGTCGCCGTCACGCTCTGCCGGATGGGGGACAAGCCCGCCAAACTGATCGTACAGGTCGTCGTGACCGTGGTAAATTATCTGCTCGGCAAGTTCGTGGTCTTCCGGAAAAAGAAAGCGTCTCCCGCCGCGCCGCGGGAGGACGGGGAGACCGGCGGCGTGACCGGAAAGTGAGGGAAGGATGCTCTGTTATATCGACCCCGGAACGGGGAGTATGCTCTTTACCATCCTGATCGGGGTGCTCGGCGCCGCGATCTACGCCTTGAAGACCGTGTGGATGAAGCTGCGCTTCACCCTTTCCGGCGGCAGGGACAAGACCGGGAAAAAGGAAAAGACCCGGCTTGCGATCTTCACCGACAGCAAGCGCTACTGGAACGTCTTTGAGCCGATCGTCGCGGAGCTGGAGCGCCGCGGGATCCCCGCCCTTTACCTGACCGCCTCGCCGGACGATCCCGCGCTCTCCCGTTCCTTTTCCCACGTCAAGTGCGAGTTCATCGGGGAGGGGAACCGCGCCTTCGCCCGCCTTAATCTCCTGCAGGCGGACGTCCTGCTTTCCTCCACCCCGGGGCTTGACGTCTACCAGTGGAAGCGCTCGCGCGACGTCGGCTTTTACGTCCACATCCCCCACGCCTCCAACGATATCGACTGCTACCGGATGTTCGGGCTCGACTATTACGACGCGGTCCTCCTCTCCGGGGAGTATCAGATCGGGCAGCTGCGGGAGCTGGAGCGGCTGCGCTCCCTGCCCGCAAAGGAGCTGCGCATCGTCGGCGTCACCTACATGGACGAGATGAAGCGGCGTCTCGACGCGGCGCCCCCGCTGCCCGCGCACGAAAAGACCGTCCTCGTCGCGCCCTCCTGGGGGCGGAGCGGCATCCTTTCCCGCTACGGGGAGCGGATCCTCGACGCGCTGCTCGCGACCGACTACCGGATCGTCGTCCGCCCGCATCCGCAGTCCTATACCTCGGAAAAAGAGATGCTCGAGCGCCTGCAGAAGGCGTATCCCGACAGCGAGCGGCTCGAGTGGAACCGGGACAACGACAATTTTGAGGTCCTGCGCCGCTCGGACGTTCTGATCTCCGACTTTTCCGGCGTGATTTTCGACTTTACCCTCGTCTTCGACAAGCCGGTCGTCTACGCCGACACCTCCTTTGACAAATCCCCCTACGACGCCGCCTGGATCGAGGAGGAGATGTGGACCTTTGAGACGCTCCCGCGCCTCGGCCTTCCTCTCACGGAGGAGGATCTGCCGCGGATCGGCGCCCTGCTCGACTCCTGTATCGAAAGCAGGGAGTTTGCCGAGGGGCGCGAGCGCGCCCGCCGGGAGACCTGGCAGCGCCCCGGGGAGGCCGCGGCGCTCACCGTCGACTATCTGGAGGAAAAACTCGCGAAAAAACCGGAAGAGAGCAGCTCCGCCGGAGAGGAAAAGGAAAAGGAAAAAGAAGCTCTCCCGGTATGACGTTCCGGCCCCCGCCTTTCTCAGGCAAGGAGAAAAACAAGACATGACTTTTTTCGACATACTTTACCGGATCTTCATCGGACCGCTGGAGCTCTTTTTCGACGTGATCTTTTCGATGGCTTACCGGATCGTGCAGCATCCCGGGTTTGCGATCGTCATCCTCAGCCTGGCGATGAACTTCCTCGTCCTGCCGCTCTACCGGCGGGCGGACGCCATGCAGGAGGAGGAGCGCGACCGCGCGGCGAGGATGAAGCCGTGGGTCGACCATATCAAGCGCACCTTCAAGGGCGACGAGCGCTTCATGATGCTCCAGACCTACTACCGGCAGAACGACTATAAGCCCACCTACGCCCTCAAGGGCTCGCTTTCCCTTCTGCTCGAGGTGCCGTTTTTCATGGCGGCGTATCAGTTCCTCTCGCATCTCCGGCTGCTCGGCGGCGTCTCCTTCGGTCCGATCCGCGACCTCGGCGCGCCGGACGCGATGTTCACCGTCGCCGGCTTCACCGTCAACGTCCTGCCGGTCCTGATGACGCTGATCAACTTCATCTCCGGCGCGATCTACACCCGCGGCTTCCCGCTGAAAAGCAAGCTCCAGCTCTACGGGATGGCGCTGGTCTTCCTCGTCTTCCTCTACGATTCCCCCGCCGGGCTGGTCTTCTACTGGACGCTCAACAATCTTTTCTCCCTTGTCAAGAACGTTTTTTACAAGCTGAAGCAGCCGGGCCGGACGCTCGCCGTGCTCTCGGCGGCGGCGGGGACCGCTCTGGCGGTCTTTGCGCTCGCTTTCTACCCGCAGGGCACCCCGGTCAAAAAGATCTTCCTCACGGCGCTGGGGCTCGCGCTCCTTGTCCCGCTCGCCGTCGCCTTCCTCCCCAAACGGGAGGAGAAGGAGCGCCCCGCTCCCGTCCCGGACCAAAAGCTCTTTTTCTTCGCCGCGCTCTTTCTGACCGTTCTGACCGGCGTCACGATCCCCGCCTCGGTCATCCGCTCCTCCCCCCAGGAGTTTTATCAGATCCAGCATTTCCTGCACCCGCTCTGGTATATCGTGAATTCCGCCTGCATGGCGGCGGGGACGTTCCTTGTCTGGTTCGGCGTCTTCTACCGGCTCGCGTCGCCGAGGGGGAAGGTGGCGTTCGAGCGCTTTTCCTTCGCGCTGCTTGCCGTTTCCCTCACGGACTACCTTTTCTTCGGCCGCTCCCTCGGCCTCCTGTCCCCGACGCTGAAGTTTGAGAACGGACTCTTATTTTCCCGCAGGGAGATGCTGATCAACGCGGCGGTTCTCGCCGCGGTCGTCGCGCTTTCCTTCCTGATCTTCCGCTTCTGGAGGAAAAAACTGTTCGGCGCCGTGGCGGCGTTTGCGGTCGCCCTTGCCGTGCTCGCGCCGGTCGATCTGGTCCGGATCCGGCGCGGCGTCGGCGACGTGACGCAGCAGCTGCTCGATTCCGAGGACACCCCCCGCATCCGCCTCTCCAAAAAGGGGAAAAACGTGGTCGTCATGATGCTGGACCGCGGGATGGGGGTCTATCTGCCCTACATTTTCAACGAGGTGCCGGAGCTTGCGGAACAGTTTGACGGCTTTACCGCGTATCTCAACACGATCTCCTATTCCGGGAATACGAATTTTGCGGCGCCCGCGCTCTTCGGCGGGTACGAATATACGCCGGAGGAGATCAATCTGCGCGGCGGCGAGCGGCTGGTGGACAAGCACAACGAGGCGCTGAAGGTGATGCCCGCCCTCTTCCGGGAGAAGGGGTTTGCCGTCACGGTCATCGACCCGACCTACGTCAATTACAACTGGAAGACCGATCTTTCGATCTTCAAGGAGATGCCGGGCGTCAGCTCGTACATCGCGGAAGGGAAGTTCACCCCGCGCGAGTCGAGCGAGCAGTTCATCCGGAATAATATGCGCAATTTCTTCTGCTACAGTCTGATGAAGATCGCTCCGCTCGCCGGGCAGCGGGTCTTTTACGATCACGGGCTGTATTTCCGGAGCGATACGGACGCGCCGGAGCTGCTCGTCTCGGACCAGGTCGTGCCCGATCTCCTGCACGCAAGCGGGGTCAGCTCCCTTTTTATGACGCCCTATTACGTCCTCGACAACCTCTCCGGCTGCACGGTCTGCACGGAGGACGGGACGGACACCTTCCTCAGTATGGTCAGCAATCTGACCCACGAGCCGATGATGCTGCAGGAGCCGGAGTACCTCCCCGCGCCGACCGTCGACAACACGGAGTACGAGCGCCTGCACAAGGACCGCTTTACGCTCGGCGGCAAGACGCTGAGGATGGAAAAGCCGGAGCAGGTGCAGCATTACCAGACCAACGTGTGCGCGCTCAAGCTGCTCGGGACGTGGTTCGATCATCTGCGGGAGAGCGGCGTGTACGACAATACGCGCATCATCCTGGCGGCGGATCACGGCGGCTGGTTCAACCACCGGGACGATCTGCAGACCGCGTTCGGATACGACGCCGAGACCTATATGCCTCTGCTGATGGTCAAGGACTTCGGGGCGAAGGGCTTTGCGTTTTCCGACGAGTTCATGACGAACGCGGACGTCCCGCTCCTTGCGGCGGACGGTCTGATCGAAGATCCGGTCAATCCCTTCACCGGGAAGCCGATCACGGACGAAAAAAAGCGCGAGCCGGTCCAGTATCTCTTCTATTCCGACCACTGGAACGTCGATGAAAACAACGGCAAGGTCTTCCTGCCCGGCGCGTGGCTGGAGCTGAGGGGCGGGAACCTGTTCGATATGGCGAACTGGTCGGTCAACGAGACGGAGGCGACTCTCCCCGACCGGGGAAAAACGGCGCGTCATCCCCATCCCGCACCCCTCGCGCCGGGCGATACGGGCAGCCGCTGACAAAGCGAAAAAAGCGGGTTACGACGTCATTTTGAACAAACACTCCGCCGCGCAAGGAGATCCTTGCGCGGCTGTTTTTTTGTAAAAACCGGAGGACCAACGGGGAGCTTTTTTTGTAAAAACGGAAAAGAGGTTGACAAACGGCGGCGCTTCTGTTATACTGTTAAGCGTTCAGTTTTGCTTGGACAGAAACGATTTTTGAACATCGGTAAAAAAGGAGTAAAATGATGAAAAAACTGTTGTCCGTTCTTCTCGCCTGCGTGCTGCTCGCGCTTGCCCTCTCTCTCGGGAGCTGCGGCGCAAAGAAGGAGAAGATCCTGATCTATACCAGCGCGGAGGACTTCCGCGTCGATCTCCTGCGCTCGATGCTGAAGGAAAAGTTCCCGCAGTACGACGTTACGATCGAGTATATGTCCACCGGCGACCACGCCGCCAAGCTGATCGCCGAGGGGACCGCCACCGCCTGCGATATCACCTACGATCTCGAGTACGGGTATCTCACCGTGCTTGAGAAGGCAAACGGTCTCGCCGACCTTTCCGGGATCGCGGACTTCTCCCTCTATCCGGAGGAGATCGTCCACGGGACGCATTATCTGCCCGAGGTCCGCAACGGGGGCGCCGTGATCGTCAATACCGAGCTGCTCGCGGAAAAGGGGCTGCCCGAGCCCGCCTCCTACGAGGATCTCCTCAAGCCGGAGTACAAGTCCCTTGTCTCGATGGCAAATCCCAAGTCCTCCGGCACCGGCTATATGTTCCTGCTCAATCTCGTCAACGCCCGCGGCGAGGAGGCCGCCTTCTCCTATTTTGACAAGCTCTCGGAGAACGTCCTTGCCTTCACTTCCTCCGGCTCCGGCCCCGTCAACGCCCTGCTCCAGAAGGAAGCTGCCGTCGGCCTCGGGATGACCAGCCAGGCGGTGCAGAAGATCAACACGAACGGCGCCCCCTTCAAGATCCTCTTCTTCCCCGAGGGCTCGCCCTATTCGATGTACGGACAGGCGATCATCCGCGGCAAGGAGACGAGAGAGGCGGTGGTCGAGGTCTTCCGCTATATCAGCACCGAGGTCTCCCGCCGGATGTGTGAACAGTTCTACCCCGAGCTGATCTTCAAGGATACCGACTATACCAAAAAGATCAAAAACTTCCCCCAGGGGATCGTCTACGGCGATATGAAGAACAGCACCCCCGAGGAGAAGGAAAGGCTGCTGGCAAAGTGGACGCACTGAAAAAAACGGTCAAGCTCTCCCTGCGCGGGGTCAGCCGCACCTACGGCGGCCGCGCCGCGCTCGAGAGCGTCTCCTTTGACGTATACGAGGGGGAGTTCCTCTCGATCCTCGGTCCCTCCGGCTGCGGGAAGACGACGCTTCTGCGGATCCTGATCGGGCTCCTCCCGCCGGACGGGGGACGGATCCTCCTCGACGGGCGCGATATCACAAGCGCCCGCCCCTCCGAGCGGAATATGGGGATCGTCTTCCAGAACTACGCCCTCTTTGAGAACATGACCGTCCTGCAGAACGTCGCCTACGCGCTCGCCCTGCATACCAAGGACAAACGGGGCGCGCGGGAGGAGGCGCGCAGGATGCTCGCCTATATGGGCATGGAGGAGCAGATCGGCAAAAAGCCGGCGGAGCTCTCCGGCGGGCAGCAGCAGCGGGTCGCGATCGCGCGCACCCTGGTCCTCAAGCCGGAGATCATCCTCTTTGACGAGCCGATGTCCGCCCTCGACGTGGACACCCGCATCGCCCTGCGCCGGGAACTGAAAAAGCTGCAGCGGGAGACGGGGATCACGATGATCTACGTCACCCACGACCAGGAGGAGGCGTTCGCGCTCTCCGACCGGGTCATGATCATGGAGAACGCGCGCATCGTCCAGCTCGATACGCCGGAGGAGATCTCTCTCCATCCGGCAAACGACTACGTCCGCACCTTCGTCCTCGACAATCTGCGCGCCAAGGTCGAGTCGATCCGGCGCTTTGTGAGGGACGGAGATGAAGACTGATACGCCGCGCGCCGGAAGGCGCTTCCGGGCGGACGGCGTGACCAAGCTGCTCTTTTTCTCCCTCTTCGCCGCGCTCGTCCTGCTGCCGCTCTTCCGGATGCTGACCAACCTGTCCCGCGAGAGCTTTGACAAGGTCTTCGGCTCCCCCGTGATCGGCGAGATCCTGCAAAACTCCCTTCTCTCCGCTCTCGCGGGGACGGTGATCTCCGTCCTGATCGCGTACCTCCTCGCCCTTGCCATGCAGCGGACGGCGATCCGCGGCAAGGCCTTTTTCTCGGTGATCCTCGTCCTGCCGATGCTGATCCCCTCCGTCTCGCACGGTATGGGGCTGATCCTGCTTTTCGGCAACAACGGCATCCTCACCCGCCTCCTCGGTCTCTCCTCCGGGATCTACGGCTTCCCCGGGATCGTGTGCGGCTCGGTGCTCTACGCCTTTCCCGTCGCCTTTATCATGCTCTCGGATATCCTGCGCTATGAGGACGGCGCGCCCTACGAGGCCGCCACCGTCCTCGGCATCCCGCGCGCGCGGCAGTTCTTCCGCATTTCGCTCCCCTTCCTCGCCCGGCCCCTTGTCTCCGTCTTTTTCGCCGCCTTCACGATGATCCTCACCGACTACGGCGTCCCCCTGATGGTCGGCGGCCGGTACAAGACCCTCGCCATCGTGATGTATCAGGAGGTCATCGGGCAGCTCCACTTCGGCGAGGGGAGCGTCTACGGGCTGATCCTCCTCCTTCCCGCCGTGCTCGCCTTCCTTGTCGACCTCTTCAACCGCGGCGCGGGCAACAGCGCTTTTGTCACCCGCCCGCCGGAGCCGAGCCGGAGACCGGCGCCGCGCATCCTCGCCTCTTTCTTTGTGATCGCCGTCTCGCTCTTTACGCTCCTGCCGGTCGTCTCCTTCATCATCCTCGGCTTCGCGGAGAATTACCCGACCGACCTCTCCTTCTCCCTCGTCAACTCCCTTGTGATCACCGCGCTGACCGCCGCGCTCGGGACGGCGCTCGGCTTTTTCACCTCTTATCTGACCGCCCGCAGCCGCTCCCCGCTCTCCTCGCTTCTCCATCTGGTCGCGATCACCGCGATGGCGGTGCCGGGTCTGGTGCTCGGTCTCTCCTACGTCCTGCTCTACAAAGCGTCGGCGGTCTACGGCACCCTCGTCATCCTGATCATGGTCAACACCGCGCACTTCATCGCCTCCCCCTACCTGATGATGTATAACTCCTTCTGCAAGCTTAACGGCAATCTGGAGGCGGTCGGGGAAACGCTGGGCGTCGGCCGGGTGCGGATGCTCTTCGACGTTTTTCTGCCGCAGAGCGCGCCGACCCTCCTTGAGATGTTCTCCTATTTCTTCGTCAATTCCATGATGACGATCTCCGCCGTCTCCTTCCTCGCAAACGCCTCGACCAAGCCGATCTCCCTGATGATCAATCAGTTTGAGGCTCAGATGCAGCTCGAGAACGCCGCGGTCGTCTCCCTCCTCATCCTGCTCGTCAACCTCGCCCTCAAGGGCGCCGTCGCCCTCCTGAAACCTTCTTTTCTAAAGAAAAGAAGGCAAAAGACTTTTTGAAGGGGCAGGGAAAAGTAAAAGCGCGATCAAAGCGACTCCTTCTCCAAAAGCCGCCTTCCTTTTCTGAAGAAAAGTAGGCAAAAGACTTTTTGAAGGGGCAGGGAACAGAAAAAGCGTATTCAAAGACGCTCCTTCCTCAAAAGCCGCCCGATACGGATGGGCGGCTTTTTCCTTTCGCTCGGGGGAGCGCGTTCATATCCTCCCCCGGGTCGAAAAACGCCCGATACGGCCCGGGCGTTTTTCGGATTGTGCGGCCCTCGGCGGAAGGAGTCCCCGTCAGCCTCCCTCTCGAGGGCCCGAATCCCCAAAAGGTCCTCCGGACCTTTCCGGGGACCCCGACGGGCCGGTGGCGCGGCTTGCCGCGACGGAAGGAGTTTTGATAGCCTCCCTCCCCGAGGGAGGGGGACCGCTTGCGGTGGAAGGAGTTTTTCCTCTCTGTCGTTTCTCTTGCGTTCCCCTTTTCTTTTCCCACTCCTTCAGTCGCCCTGCGGGCGACAGCTCCCTCGGGGAGGGAGCCTTTCGGGACGGGGGACCGCTTGCGGTGGAAGGAATCCACGTTGCCTCCCTCTCGAGGGAGGTGGCTCGCGGAGCGAGACGGAAGGAGTTTCTCCTCGCTGTCTTTTTTCCTTCCTCCCCTGACTCCTTCAGTCCCTGCGGCGCCAGCGCCCAAAAGGAAAAAGCCGATCCCCGCGGATCGGCTTTTCCTTTTCTGCTTTTTCGGTTATCTCCCGTCCGCGGGACGGGCGTTCAGTTCAAGGGTGATCTCCGGCTCGAAGACGGCGGCGGCGCGCTGGCGGACGGCGGGACCGGAGAGCCGGTCGCCGAGAGCGGCGGCGAAGGGGAGGTCGGCGTACTGTGCGAGAGTGGAGGCGAGGGAGGTGAGGACGACGCCCTTGCCCGGCAGCTCGCGCTGGGAGAGGGTGAGGGAGGCGTGCCCGAGGGAGAAGGTGAGCAGGCGCGTGGAGGGGAGCTCGAGGAAGTCGGTGCGCACCTCCAGGACGGTCCTGCCGCAGAGATCGCGGGAGAAGCGCCCGATGCTGCGGATGCGGAAGTTGTCGCCTCCCACGTTGATCTCGCCGTCGGCGGGGGCGAAGAAGCCGACGGGGACGGTATAGCAGGCGTCCTTTTCACGGTAGCAGAGGAGAAAAACGCCGTTCTGAGAAGCGAAGGAGATCTCCTTCAGCCCCGCGGTATAGTTGTTCTGGATGATCTGCATCAAAAAAGGGAAGAAGCCGATATGCGCGCCGTCGTTCCCTTTTACCGAGGCGGTCCTGCCGCAGAGGAGGGCGCACTCCCCGGGGAGCGGGGGGACTGTCGGCGCGGGGACGGGCGCGCTTTCCCGCTTTTTCATCCGGGCGCGGAGCCGCTGCCAGAATCCGGCGGGGGCGGGGGGCGCGGGCGGCGCCGGAGGGAGCGGGAGCGCGGTCAGCTCCGCCAGCTTGCTTTGCAGCGCGGCATAGCCCGCGGGATCCGGGGGCAGCGTATCGGAAAAAGGCGCGGCAAAGCGCTCGAGCAGATAGGTAAAGGCGGAGGACTGCTGGAACATATCGTCGTTTCCGGCAAAGAAGACGACGGTTACGCCGTTTGCCGTATTGCAGTACAGATTCTGCCCGAGCATCCCGTTGAAGAGGAAGGAGTCCTTTTTGCGTCCGGTCCAGATCTGGTAGGCGTAGTTGAAGTCGCCGTAGGATTCCGGAGCCTTCACCTGTTCGGAGAGCGCTTCCCGCAGGTAGGAGGCGGGGATCAGAGCGCGGCCGTCGAGGACGCCGCCGTTCTGGAGGAGCTCCCCGACCTTGAAGAGGTCCTCCGCCCGCAGGTAGAGGCCCCATCCGCCCTTTTCGATCCCCTCGGGGCTCTTTTCCCAGTAGAGGTCGGTGATGCCGAGCGGAGCGAAGAGGCGTTTTGTGAGGTATTCGGTCAGGCTCTCGCCGCTGCGGCGGACGACGGCGGCGGCGAGGACGTAGGTATTGAGGCTGTTGTAGTAAAAGGTCTTGCCGAGCTCTCCGTAGGCGGCCGCGTTGAGAAAGGTCCGGACCCACTCCCGCTCCGCCATCGACTCCGCTTCGTTGAAGAGGGAGCCGGCGGTCATCGTGAGGAGGTGCCGCACGGTCATCGGGCGGCGGAGCAGGCGGGAGAGGGCGCCCGCCTCCTCGGGGAAGAGATCGGTGACCTTTTCCTCAAGGGAGAGTTTTCCCTCCCCGCAGAGGATGCCGACGGCGAGGGAGACGAAGCTCTTGGAGGCGGAAAAGAGATATTTCGGCGCGCGCGGATCCTGCATCCCGAAGGGGGCTTCACAGAGGATGCGCCCGCGGCGGCCGATGAGAACGGTGTGCATATTGAGGGCGTCGTCCTTCTGCAGCTTATCGAGGAAATCCGCGATCACGGCGGAGGGCACGCCCGCCTCTTCCGGCAGGCAGCGCGGGAGAGGAGGGACGGAGGGACGGAGGGGGAGGGAGGGCTTGGCGTGGGGGAGAGAGATCTCCGGCCGCACGCTCTCCTCCGGGTTCATTACCCGCCCGAGCAGGGCGAGGGTCTTGTTAAGAGTAAAAACGGACATAGGGCGCTCCTTTTCTGTACTGCTCC
Source organism: uncultured Ruminococcus sp. (assembly GCA_902778725.1). Lineage (GTDB taxonomy): Bacteria > Bacillota > Clostridia > Oscillospirales > CAG-272 > RUG12395. The sequence goes on along the minus strand of CACYYS010000005.1, from coordinate 9,241 downwards.
TATTTTACCGCGCGGGAGGGTAAAAAACAATCATCTTCCAAAAAAAACTTGAAATTTATAGAGAATAAAGTATAATATTGGTATAAGCGAAAGTCTACCCGGAAACGGAGACCGTTTCCGGCAAAGGAGGGCGACCTTGAGCAAGAAAGTCAGAAAAGCCGTTATCCCCGCCGCGGGTCTGGGGACCCGGATGCTTCCGATCTCCCGCTGTGTGCCGAAGGAGATGCTCCCGATCGTAGACCGTCCCGCGATCAGCTATCTGGTCAACGAGGCGTTCGACAGCGGGATCACCGACGTCCTGATCATCACGGGGCGGGAAAAGGAAGCGATGGAGGACTATTTCGACTTCTCTCCCGAGTATGACGCCGCGCTGACGGCAAAGGGGAGAGCGGGCGAGGTGGAGGCGCTCCGCGCCGAGGTCAGCCGCGGCAACGTCTTCTTCCTCCGGCAAAAGGAAAAAAAGGGTCTCGGGCACGCGATCCTGCAGGCGCGCAGCTTTGTCGGGGACGAGCCCTTCGCCGTCCTTTACGGGGACGACGTCATTTTTTCCGAGACGCCGGTCGCCGCGCAGCTGATCGGGTCGTACGCCCGCTACGGGCGCCCGGTCGCGGGACTGAAGCACGTCCCGCCGGAGGATCTGAGGAAGTTCTGCTCGATGAAGGCGGAGGCGATCCCCGGAGCGGAGCGGGAGGAGTATTTCGTTTCCGATATGATCGAAAAGCCCGCGCCCGGCAGGGAATACACCGATCTCGCGATCCTCGGGCGCGTGCTGCTCACCCCGGAGATCTTCGGTATCCTTGAGAACACGGCGCCCGGCGCCGGCGGCGAGATCCAGCTCACCGACGCGATGGCGGAGTACGCGCGCCGCCGCGGGATGACGGGGCTGGTCTTCGAGGGGGAGCGGTTCGACCTCGGCTCCAAGCTCGGCCTGCTCGCCGCCAACGTCGCGCAGGGGGTCCGGCACCCCGAGGTCGGGGAGGCGTTTTCCGCCTTTTTGCGTGAATTTGTGAAGACTCTGTAAGGAGAAGAAAATGGAACGGGTATCCAAACACAACTATTATCTCGATATCGCGGAGACGGTCTCCGAGCGGAGTACCTGTCTGCGCCGCCGCTTCGGCGCCATCATCGTCAAAAACGACAGCATCGTTTCCACCGGATACAACGGCGCGCCCCGCGGCCGCAAAAACTGCTGCGACCTCGGCTTTTGCCTGCGCGACCAGATGAACGTCCCGCGCGGAGAGCGCTACGAGCTCTGCCGCTCGGTCCACAGCGAGGCGAACGCCATCATCGCCGCCTCCCGCGAGGAGATGATCGGCGCCTCGATGTATATGTGCTGCACCGACCCGAAGACCGGGGAGGTCGTCCCGGGGACGGCGAACTGCATGATGTGCAAGCGCCAGATCCTCAACGCGGGGATCGCCAAGGTCTATATCCGCGACACAAAGACCGAGTACCGGGAGCTGACCGTCGCCGACTGGATCGAGAACGATGACAGCCTGGACGGGACCCTCGGATACTGACGCGGTGCGCGTCCTGCGCGTCTCCTCCTCGGAGGAGGCGGTGCGCGCGTGGGAGGAGATCGAGCTTGCCTGCTTTTCCGACCCCTGGAGCCCCGGGATGATCGGAGAGGCGCTCGCCTCGCCCGCCGCGCTCACGCTCTTTGCCTTTTGCGGGGAGCGGGCGGTCGGTCTCGTCTCTGCCGTCTGCGCCGCCGACGAGTGCGATATCACCGACGTGGCAGTCCTCCCCGCTTACCGGCGCCGGGGGATCGCCGCCGCGCTCCTGCGGGAGCTTTTCACCCGTCTGCGGGCGGGGGGGACCCGGCACGTCTATCTGGAGGTGCGGGAGTCGAACGCCCCGGCGATCGCGCTCTACCGGTCCTTTGCTTTTTCTCCCTGCGGGAGGCGGAAACGCTACTATACCGCGCCGGAGGAGGACGCCGTTGTGATGCGGCTCGATCTTTCCGGCGATACCACACGATAAGAAGGAAGCTATGTTCATTCTCGGAATCGAGTCCTCCTGCGACGAGACGGCGGCGTCGGTCGTCGAAGCGTCGCGGGAAGGCGTTTTGACCGTCCGCTCGGACGTCGTCGCCTCCCAGGTGGAGACGCACCGGCTTTGGGGCGGCGTTGTCCCGGAGCTGGCGGGCCGGGCGCACGTTGAGGCGATCTCCGCCGTCACAAGGCGGGCGCTCGCGGAGGCGGACGTCCCGCTCTCCGCGCTCTCCTGCGTCGCCGTCACCAACCGCCCCGGGCTGATCGGGGCGCTGCTCGTCGGCGTCAACTTTGCCAAGAGCCTGGCGTTCTCTCACGGCATCCCGCTCGTCCCCGTCGACCACGTCCACGCGCACATCGCGGCGGCGTCGCTGCTGCCCGATCCGCCAAAGCCCCCCTACCTCGCCTTTGCCGTCTCCGGCGGGCACACGGCCCTCTTCCGGGTCGACTCTCCCACCGCCTACACCGAGCTTTGCGCCACGCGCGACGACGCGGCGGGCGAGGCGTTCGACAAGGTGGGCAGGGTCATCGGTCTCCCCTATCCCGCCGGCGCCGCGATGGACCGGCTTGCGTCGGAGGGGGACCCGGAGGCGATCCGTTTCCCCTCGCCCGCCGTGCCGGGCAGAGGGCTCGATCTCTCCTTTTCCGGTCTGAAGACGGCGGCGCTCAACGCCGTCAACTCCGCCCGCCAGCGCGGGGAGGAGATCCCGCCCGCCGACCTCGCGGCGTCCTTTACCGCCGCCGTCGTCGGGGGACTGACCGAGCGCGCGCGGGAGGCGATCGCCGCGACCGGAATCCGGGACATCGTGCTTGCCGGCGGCGTCGCCGCCAATTCCCATCTGCGCGCCGCCTTTGAAACCCTCTGCCGGGAAAACGGCGCCCGTCTCTACCTCCCGCCGCTCTCCCTCTGCGGGGACAACGGCGCGATGGCGGCGGCGGAAGGGTATTTTCAGTTTACCGCCGGCGTGCGCGCGGACGAAACGCTCAACGCTTACGCCGATTGAAAAAGGTGTGCAAAACTTTCGACAGTCTGTCGAAAACTTTGAATATTGAAAAAGGAACCGAAACCATGAACTACGAAAACGAGATCCGTACCTGTCTTGACCGCTTTGAAACGATCCTGCGTGAACAGCTGGCCCGCGAGGAGCGGATGGAGCGGGAGGCCGGCTCGGTCGATTACGCAAAAAAAGAGAAGATCCGCATCGGTCTGATCCCCGGCGACGGGATCGGAACGGTCATTTTCGAGAGCGCGCGGCAGGTGCTCGATCTGCTGCTCGCGGAGAAGCTGGCGGAAGGGAAGGTCGAGCTTGTGCCGATCGAGGGGCTCACGATCGAGAACCGCCTGGCGTGCGGCGAGTCCGTCCCCGCGCCGATCCTCCGGGAGATCAAGGGCTGCGACGTGCTCCTCAAAGGCCCGACCACGACGCCGAAGGGCGGCTCCGACGCGCCGGATATGGAGAGCGCGAACGTCACCCTGCGCCGGGAGCTCGATCTTTACGCCAACGTCCGTCCCGTTTCCGTCCCCGAGAAGGGGATCGACTGGACCTTCTTCCGTGAGAACACGGAGGGAGAGTACGTTCTCGGCTCGCGCGGCGTGGAGGTGGGCGATAAGCTCGCCTGCGATTTCAAGATCACGACGGACGCCGGCACCCGCCGCATCGCCCGCGCCGCCTTCGAGTTCGCGCGCAAAAACGGCAAAACGAACGTCGCCGTCGTCACCAAGGCGAACATCATGAAAAAGACGGACGGCAAGTTCTCCCGCATCGCAAACGAGATCGCCGCCGAGTACCCGGAGATCGGGCACGAGGACTGGTACATCGACATCATGACGGCCAACCTGGTCAACGAGGAGATCCGGAGCCGCTTCCAGGTCTTCCTCCTCCCCAACCTCTACGGGGACATCATCACCGACGAGGCGGCGCAGATCCAGGGCGGCGTCGGCACCGGCGGGAGCGCCAACATCGGCGACCGCTACGCGATGTTCGAGGCGATCCACGGCTCCGCTCCGCGTATGATCGCGGAGGGGAAGGGTCATTACGCCAACCCCCAGAGCATCCTCCGGGCGACCGAGATGCTGCTGCGACATATCTCTTTTTCGCGGGAGGCGGATCTGCTTGCCGCGGCGCTCGCGGAGACGACCGGACGGGACGCCGCCGTCGTGATCGACGGCTACGCGGGCGCGACCTGCGCGGAGTATACCGCGTATCTGACGGAGACGCTCCGGCGCCTCCTCGCCCGCTGAAGAAAGAACGCTGCGATCGGAGAAAAAAATGGAAAAGGAAAACAAAGATCCGAGAGAAAAGACGATCTCCACGGCGGTCATCAACCGTCTGCCGCGCTATTACCGCTATCTCGCCGATCTGAAGGACGCGGGGGTGGAGCGCATCAGCTCCTCCGAGCTTGCCGAGATGCTCGGCATCACCGCCTCCCAGATCCGGCAGGACTTCAACTGCTTCGGCGGCTTCGGCCAGCAGGGGTACGGGTACAGCGTCCCGCGCCTTTACGAGCATATCGCCTCGATCCTCGGGGTAAACGAAGGATACCGCGCCGTGATCGTCGGCACGGGCAACCTCGGCCGGGCGCTCGCGTCGAGCCCCGTCTTCCGCAAGCGCGGCGTCACGCTGGAGGCGCTCTTTGACGTCTCGCCCTCTCTGGTCGGGCAGACCTTCTGCGGCTTTTCCATCCTCGGGATGGAGGAGTTTGAGGATTACGTGGCGGAGCACCGGCCGGATATCGCGGTGCTGACCGTGCCGCGCGCCGTCACGCGGGAGGTGGCGGAGCGGATCGACCGCGCCGGCATCCGCGGCGTGTGGAATTTCACGAATATTGAGCTGCACCTCGCGCACGCCACGGTGCAGAACATCCACCTCGGCGACACGCTGATGACCCTGTGCTACGATCTCCGGGAGAAAAGCGGGCGGGCCGGGGAATGAAAGCTTACCGACTGAAATACGGTCCGGAGAAGATCGAGCTGCCGCGCGAGCTGATCGCCGCGCTCTCCGAGATCTCGGAAAACGAACTGAAAGCCCTTCTCCTTTCCGCGGCGGCGGAGGGGGGAGAGACCGATCCCGCGGCGGCGGGCCTCACGCCCGCGGAGTTTGAAGAGGCGGCCGGGTTCCTGCGCGGCGCGGGACTGATCCAGGGCAGGAGCCGTTCCTCCGCCCGCGCGGCGGAGAAAAAGCCAAGCGCCCCCGCGGAGCCGGAGACGCGGCCGGAGGAAAAGCCGGCGGGCGTCCGCGTCCTCACAAGCGAGCGTCTCCCCGACTACACCTCGGCGGAGATCCGGGAGCTGCTCGCCAAAAACAACGTCCTTTCCTCTCTTGTCGACGCCTGCGAGCAGACGCTCGGCCAGACCTTCAACCCCACCGAGATCAACGGCATCGTCGCGATGCACGACACGCTCGGGCTCGACGGGGGGTTCATCCTCACCCTGCTCGCGCACTGCGCGGAGCGGGACAAACGGAACGTCCGCTACGCCGAGCGGATGGCGTGCTCGCTCGTCGAGCAGGGCGTTACCACGCTCCCGGCGCTGGAGGCGGAGTTTGCCCGCCGGGCAAAGCTCTCCTCGGCGGAGGGAAGGCTGCGTCGGCTCTTCGGCATGGGGGAGCGCGCCCTGACCAAAAAGGAGCAGGCGTGCTTTGCCGTCTGGACCGTCGAGCGGGAGTACCCGTTCGATCTGATCGAGGAAGCGTATGAAGTGACCGTGAACAACACCCGCTCTCCCGGCGTCGCGTATACGGACAAGGTTCTCGACCGCTGGTGGACGGAGGGGATCCGCACGGCGGAGGAGGCGCGCGCCGCCGACGGGAAAAAGAAGAAAAAGCAGGCGGCTCCCGCCGCCGGCAGCTTCGACACAGACGAGTTTTTTGAGGACGCGCTCAACCGCAGCTTTGCGGCAAAGAAGAAAAAGTAAAAACGAAAGGGAACACCGCGATGAAAGCAGGTTGGGGAAGCAGTTATTCCTCCGTGATGGAGGAGTATGACCGGAAGCGGAACGAGGCGATCCGCCGGGCGGAGGAGGTACGGGCGCAGTTCTGCCGGAGATCACCCGCCTTTGCCGAGGCGGACCGCGGACTCGCGGGGATCGGGAGACTTCTGCTCGAGGCAGGACGTCCGGGACCGGACAAGGAGACGCGCTGGGCGGAGGCGAGACGCAAGGTGGAGGAGCTGCGGCAAAAGCGCGCGGCGGCGTTGGAGGCGATGGGCCTCCCCGAGGACGCGGCGGACCCGAAGTACGAATGCGCGGTCTGCGGGGACACCGGCTATACCGACGCGGGGATGTGCGCCTGCCTGAAGCGCGCGCTGGCGGAGGCCTCGCTCGAGGCGTCCGGGCTCGGCGCTCTGACGCGGACGCAGCGCTTTGACAATTTTTCCCTCGACTACTACCGCGACAGCGAGGAGAACTACCGGACGATGAAGCGGATCTACGAGGACGCCCGCGCCTACGCCGACTCCTTTTACGGCAAGGGCAGCGGCAACCTCCTCTTTATCGGGGGGACGGGTCTCGGGAAGACCCACCTCTGCTGCGCCGTGGCGCGCGAGGTCGCGATGCGCGGCTACCGCGTGCTTTACTGCAGCGTGCAGACGATGTTCTCCGATTTCAGCCGCGAGCGCTTCCGCTCCGGCTACGGCAGCGACGAGGGGGATACCGACCGGTATTTTTCCGCCGATCTGCTCGTGCTTGACGATCTCGGGACCGAGGTGACCAATCAGTTCACCGTCTCGGTCCTCTATGAAGTCCTCAATTCCCGCCTTGTCGCGGGGACGGGCACCATCATCAATACCAATCTCGGCGCAAAGGAGCTGCGCGAGCGCTACGCCGACCGCATCACCTCCCGCCTTTTCGGGGAGTTTGCCGTCTATGTGTTCGCCGGCCGCGATATCCGCGCGCAGAAGCTGCGCGAAAAATAAAAAAGAACGGCGGGTCCCCTCCGCCGTTCCGGCACAGACTTTATAATCAGAAAGGAAAAAAATATTATGACGACTTACGCGCAGCCCGCGCCCCGTCAGCCGGGCAAAGCCCTTGCGATCGCCGCGGGGATCTTCCTCTCCTTTGCGGCCGCGTGCTCTCTCCTCTCGCGGATCCTGAACGCTTTCCGCATCACCTCCGGTCTCTTTTTCCTCTTCCTGTCCGCGATGATCTCGCTTACTTTCGGCGTCCTCCTCGCCGTCTACTGCTTCGCGCTCTTCGGGCGGCCGGCGGGCAAGGTCTTCCTTGTCTCCGTTCTGTTCGCCGATGCGGCGTGGATCCTTCTCACGCAGGCGATCACCTTTTTTTCCGGTATCCGCAGGCTCGGGCAGCTGCCGCCCGTCTACCGGCTCTCCCTCTGGCTTTCGCTTTTTGTCGTCCTGCTGGAGGTCGCCGCGCTCGTCCTGCTCGCGCTCGGCAAGCTGACCCGCTCCCGCGGCGCGCTGATCGCGGCGCTGTGCGTCTTTGTGTGTGTCTTTCTGTTCGGGCGGGTGCAGACGGCGCTCGCTTTTTCCGCCGGCTTCGGCGATCTCGCCTCCTTTTTCCGGGTCCTGATGCGAGATCCCGTCGGCGTCCTCCGGGCGCTCTCCGGGAGCATTTTCTCTCTCTTTCTCTCCTCCGTCGCTTCTCTCTGCTCCTTTGCGGGGATGCTCCTCCTCTGCCTGGCGGAGAGGAAGCTCCTTTCTCCGCTCGCCGCGCCCCGGCAGGCGCCCCCGTATCCCGGCGCCGGTTACACCGGTCAGGCGGGCGCGCAAACGCACTGAAAGGAACGCCTCCGGAGCCGCGCTCCGGAGGCGTTTTTCCCCTTTTTGCCGAATTTGAAAAAAAGTCTTGACAAACGGGGAAAAGGGTGGTACAATATCCGCGTTATCCAAAGACAGCAGGTTACGGTAAAAGCCTCCGGGCTTTCCTGCCGAGGAGACAAAAGGCGTTTTTGCCCGTACTTTGTCCGTCGGCGTCTGTCTTTGCCGTAACGGGCAATTTTTTTATCTGTTTGTAATGGAGGTGAAACGGTAAAATGGCAAGCAAAGCGATCCTTGAAAAGAAGCAAGCGGATGTGGCTGCTCTGGCCGAACTGATGAAGAACGCCGCGTCCGGCGTGATCGTCCAGTATCAGGGCATCACGGTTGAGGATGATACCAAGATGCGCGCCGACCTGCGCAAAGCGGGCGTCAAGTATTCGGTCATCAAGAACTCGATCACCGAGAGAGCCTGCGAACAGGTCGGGCTCGACGGGCTGAAGCAGTACCTCAAAGGGATGGTCGCCGTGGCGGTGTCGGAAAACGACCCCATCGCTCCCGCGAAGATCCTGAAGGCGTACGACGAAAAGGTCGAGAACTTTGCGATCAAGGGCGGGTTCCTTGACGGCGCGGTGGTAGACGCCGCCGTCGTGAAGGAGCTGGCAAGCATCCCCGCAAAGGAACAGCTCGTGGCAAAGCTCCTCGGCAGTCTCCAGTCCCCGCTCTGCAAACTGGCTGCGGTACTCAACGCAAAGATCGAAAAGGACGGCGGCGTACCCGCCGAAGCATGACGGCCGCCTGACCGCATGAAACAAAAAAACAAAAACAAGAACTGATTTAGGAGGAAATGAAAATGGCAAGCGAAAAGACCACCAAACTGCTCGATGAAATCAAGGAACTTACCATCCTTGAACTGAACGATCTCGTCAAGGCTCTCGAAGAGGAATTCGGCGTTTCCGCCGTCGTGGCCGCCGCTCCCGGCGCCGCCGCCGGCGCTCCCGCCGCTGCCGCCGCTGAGGAGAAGACCGAGTTCGACGTCATCCTCAAGGACTTCGGCGCGAAGAAGCTCGACGTTATCAAGGTCGTCCGTGAGATCACCGGTCTCGGCCTGAAGGACGCGAAGGATCTCGTTGAGGCTGCTCCGAAGGCGATCAAGGAAGCCGTCAACAAGGAGACCGCCGACGATATCAAGGGCAAGCTCGAAGCTGCCGGCGCTACCGTCGAGGTCAAATAAGTTTCACCGAACGGGGAAAACGCCGCTCCTGCGAGCGGCGTTTTCTTGCTGTAAAAAGATCCGTCTCGGGCAGCTCTTCATAAGGAAGTTACTTGAGGCGGCAATCACCGGCTCAAAAGAATATAGAATCGGCGTGACCGTTGCGGTCACGCCGATTTTGTCTCTCGGATTTTGTAGGGCAAAATCCGATGCTCGTTATAACTGTGGACATCAAAAGACCTGCCCGACAAACGGGAATTATGCATCTTCAGTACCATCAAAAGCGTGGTTTTCTACATAAGCCATCATCGTGTTATTGCGTATC
>CACYYS010000004.1 GCA_902778725.1 uncultured Ruminococcus sp. | reverse complement strand
TTTTCCTTTTCCGAAAACGGAGAGTGCGGGGAACGGGGTTTCCCTTGCTTTTTTTTTGCCCCTTCCCTATAATAAAAGCAACCTGAAAAAAGGAGGGCGCCGTGAAAGATCCTGCTGTCACAACCGTATACTATGACGACGAGAGAAACGACGATTTTTCCGGCGTGACGCGTCCGCCCTTTGAGATCCCCGCGGATTTCGACTACGCGCCGCGCTCCCCTCTCCGGCGCGCGCTCGCCTTCCTTGTCTACCGCTGCGTGATGACGCCGTTCGTCTTCTTTTATATGAAGATCAAATTCGGCTACCGGGTCGTCCGCCGGGCAAAGCTCCCGGAAAAGGGCCAGGGCTTTTTCCTCTACGCAAACCACACTCTCCTCGCCGGAGACGCCTTCTCTCCCACCCTCGCCGTCTTCCCGAAAAAGGTGCGCGTCATCGTCAGCCCCGACAACGTCGCCCTCCCCTCGACCCGGCAGTTTATCCTCCTCTGCGGCGCTCTCCCGCTGCCGACCTCGCTTGCGGGGATGCGCTCCTTTCTCTCCGGGCTCGATACTTATCTCGGGCAGGGGTGCTGCATCACCCTCTACCCCGAGGCGCACATCTGGCCCTACTGCACGGCGATCCGCGATTTTCCCGACGACTCCTTCCGCTATCCGGTGAAGTTCGGCGTCCCCACCTACGCGGCGACCACGACCTTCTCCCGCCGGCGGTTTTTGAGAACGCCCCGCGTCACCGTCTATCTCGACGGTCCCTTTTACCCTGACGGAGAGAACAAACGGCAGGCGCAGAAAAAGCTGCGCGACGCCGTTCACGGCGCGATGACCGAGCGCGCAAAATACAGCACCTGGAGCCCCATCCGTTACGAAAAACGAACGCAAGGAGAAGAAACGACATGATCTCTCTGCTCTACGCGGGCAACGAAAAGGTCTTTGACGGGATCCTGATCTCCACCCTCTCCGCCGCGCGGCACGCGTCCCGTCCCCTCTCCGTCACCCTCCTGACGATGGATCTCAGCGATCAGGACAAAGCCTTTACCCCGATCACGGAAAAGCAGCGCGCCTACATCGAGCGGATCCTCCGGCAGGAAGATCCGCAAAACACCGTCACTCTCCTTGATATCGGCAACCTCTACCGGGAAAAGCTCCTCCGCTCCCCGAACGCGGAGACCTCCTACTCCCCCTACTGCTTCCTCCGCCTGTTCGCCGACAAACTCGACCTGCCGGACAAAGTCCTCTATCTCGACGCCGACACCGTCGTCTGCGGCGATCTCGCCGAGCTCTATGACACCGACCTCTCCGGCTATGAATACGGCGCCGTGCTCGACTACTACGGCAAGATTTTCATGGGCTGGCACTACTTCAACTCCGGGGTGATGCTGCTCAATCTGCCGGAGATCCGGAAAACGGGTCTGCTCGCCGCCGCCGCCGACCTCTGCGCGAGAAAGCGGCTGTTCCTCCCCGATCAGACCGCCCTCTACCGCTGCACCAAACGCAAAAAGCTGCTCCCCCGCCGCTTCAACGAGCAAAAAAAGTACGACCGCCCCGACACGGTGATCCAGCACTTCACCAAAACGATCCTCTGGCTGCCGTACTTCCACACCCGCACGATCAAGCCCTGGCAGCCGGACGAGGTGAAAAAAACGCTCACCCGCCGTTACGACGCGCTGCTTGACGAATATCTCGACCTGAAACGATCCTTTGAGGAGGAAAACCGATGAAACAGAAGGAAACCGTAAACGTTTTTTACGCCTGCGACGAAAACTACGTCCCCTACCTCTCCGTCTCCCTGCTCTCTCTGATCGGGCACGCCGACAAAAACCGCGCCTACCGCGTGACGGTGCTGGAAAGCGACCTGACGGAGAAAAGCAAGCGAACCCTCCGCGCGATGACCCCGGAGAACGTGACCCTCTCCTTCTCCGACGTTTCCGCCAAGCTGCGCGGCATCGCCGACAAGCTCTCCCTGCGCGACTATTACAGCCTCTCGATCTACTTCCGCCTCTTTATCCCCTCGATGTTTCCGCGGCTTGAGAAGGCCGTATACCTTGACTCGGACACCGTGCTCCTCGCCGATATCGGCCGCCTCTACGACACCCCCCTGCATAAAAACCTCGTCGCCGCCGTTCCGGACGCCGTGATCGAGAGCGAGGAGATCTTCCGCCGCTACGCCGAGGAGGCCGTGGGGACCGACGGCTACCGCTCCTACTTCAACTCCGGGGTGCTCGTGATGAACCTCGGCGCCATGCGGGAGATCGACCTTGCCGCGACCTTCCTCTCGCTCCTCACCTCCTACGGCTTTGAGACGATCTGCCCCGACCAGGACTACCTCAACGTGATCTGCCGCGGCCGGGTCCGCTACCTTGGCAGCGAGTGGAACCGCATGACGGTCGACACCTCCCCCTGCGGCCGCCTCCGGCTGATCCACTACAATATGTACTTCAAGCCCTGGCTCTACGACAACGTGCCGTACAGCGAGTTCTTTGACCGCGTCGCCGCCCGTTCCCCCTACGCCGCGCGTATCGCCGCGGCGAAGGCCGCCTTCTCCGAGGAGGGGCGCCGCGCAAACGAGGAGGCGGGCGCCATGCTCCGCCGCTCCGCGCAAAAGATCATCGACTCGCCCGACAACTTCCGCCGTGTTCTGCTCGCCCCCGAAGAGAAGATCCCGCTCTACGATGAAGAAGCAAGTGAAATCGCTCGCGCCTGACCGGCTCGCCGTCCTCGACCGGATCCGGGAGTATGAAACGCGCGGAGGAGAGTGGTTCTTTGAGAACGTGGAGGACGATCCCCCCTCCCGCACCCTGACCCCGGACGACGTCGACTACCTCCACAAAACGAAAAAATACCGCTTCAACGGTTTTCTCGCCCGCGTCGCCGAGCGCGCCGCGCTCCCCTACTTCCGGCATAAGTACCGGATGACCCTCGTCGGCGCCGAGCATCTCGCCGGCATCACCGGCGGCGCCGTCGTCACCAGCAATCACTTTGACCGTTTTGAGAGCCTCGCCGTCAAGTACGCCGTCTCCCGCGCGCCGGGCCGCCACCGGTTCCATAAGATCATCCGGGAGGGCAATTACTTCATTCCCGGCGCGCTCGGATGGTTTCTGCGCTACGCGGACACGCTCCCTCTCTCCTCCTCGCTGAAGACGATGGGTCTGCTCGACCGCGCCGTCTCCGAGATCCTCGCGCGCGGGGATTTTCTCCTCGTTTACCCGGAGCAGGCGATGTGGTGGAACTATCAAAAGCCCCGTCCCTACCGGATCGGCGCCTTCCACTTCGCCGCCAAGAACGGCGTTCCCCTCGTCCCCCTCTTTGTCACCCTGCGGGAAAAGGACGCTTCCCTCCCGCTCCTCCCCGATAACGCCGCCTACACGATCCACGTCGGCGAGCCGATCTTCCCCGATCCCGCCCTCTCCGTCCGGGAAAACGCCGGGGCGATGCGGGAAAAGAACGCCGCCTTCACCCGCGCGGTCTACGAAGAGACCTACGGCAAGCCGCTTTGCTACCTGTGCGAAGAAAAATAAAAAAGCCCGCTTTTCCCCAATCGGACCCGCCTTTTCCGGAAAAAAGGAAAACGGCGCAAGAGAAAAGCCCGGACCGTTCGTGGAAACGGTCCGGGCTTTTTTCTTTTACCGGGCGGGCTGCTCTTCTCCCCGGATGTTCCGGAAAAGCTCCTCCGCGCGCAGGGCGTCCGCTTCCGCAAGCGCGGCGCCGTCTCCGTAGCGGGCGGCGAGATAGACCGCGCGCAGCTCCCGTTCGTCCTCGCCGGACCCGCAAACGGCGGAAGCCGCCAGCACGTCCTGCGAGGTATCGCTGCCGCGGATGACCTGGCCGCGCAGCTGCAAAAACCGGAGATAGCTGCGGTAAACGGCGCGGATCCGCTTCTCCGGGCTGAGGGCGGCGGTCTTGCCGCGCCGCCCGCGCCGGGCCCTTCCCGTCTCCGCGTCCTCTCCCGTCCCCGCGGCTCTGCGGGCGACCTTGCGCCGGCGGAGGCACAGCCAGATCAGCAGTCCCGCCGCGAGGAGCACGGCGAGGATGATGATCAGCCAGACGTAGGGCGGCAGGAGACGGACGAGATCCGTCCCCTCCGGCTCCGCGGGAGTCTGCGGCTCAGGCGGCAGTTCCTCGTAAACGGCCTGCCCGGATCCGTAGGGCGTCGGAGCGATGGAATACTGGAGATGCGGAAGCTCCGCGACCGGATCGCTCGACTGGCGCGCGGGTGCGGAAGGCACCCAAAAAAGACCGGCGATCCATTCCAGCACGTAGTATACGCCGCAAAAGAAGAGCCAGAGCAGAGCGGAAAGCCCCGTCGCCGCGCCAAAGGGGAGCGCCAGCTCCAGCGCGCTGTACGCGCCCCAGCGCGGCTCCTCCGGCGTTCCGAGCCGGATCACGCGCAAAGAATAGACCCCGAGCAGGACGGACGCCGCGGCAAACCCGATCAGAGAGGGATGCCCCAGCCCCGCCGCGGCCAAAAGCGACGCGAGGACGGCGGCGAACGTCAGAACGGCAAACTCCCGGCGATAAGCCCAGTAGGGGACGGAAAAGCGTCCGACGGTAAGGCGGAGCGCGGCGAAAAGCCAAGAGACGCCCAGAACGGTCAAAAGACCGACGCGGTCCGCCGCAAGGAGGAGGAGCGCCGCCGGCAGACAGCAAAGGAGGCGGAGGATCGCCCGGTCGAAGCCGACGGCGGCGATCCCGCAGAGAAGGACGGCGGCGGCGAACGCCGCAAGAAGCCAGACGCGCGGACCGAGCGGATCAAAGAACCCGTAAGGCAGAAGGAGCAGACAGACCTCTGCCGCGACCCGCGCGGGCATCGCGTATCGGTATTTCATGCTCTCTCACCTTCCCTTCCGCTGAAGGAAACGACCCGGTGCTCGCTGTACGCCTGGAGCCTTTGCAGCAGCTCGGCGGGCACGGCGTCCGTGATCACGATATACGTCCGGTTTGTAAAGCCCTCCCGGATACAACGATCCACAAGAAGGGAAAACGGCGTGTAGCAGGAAAGACGGCTGAGTCCGAGCGAACGCAGGATCGGATAGAGATGACTGCGGCCGATCCCCTCCGCCACGTCCCGGAGATCGCCGTTGCTGCGAAAGAGATAGGGGATCCTCAGCTCCTCCAGCTTTTCGCAGACGCTGCGGGCGAGGGAGAGGCAGCGCTCCAGCGCCGCTCTGTCGCCGCCCTCCATATTGAAGAGGACCGCCACGTTCGCCTGGGCGGTGTGGTCCTGCTGCCTGACGGTGAGGCGGCCGGTCTTGGCGCTCTGGTACCAGGAGATCTGCTTCATCGGTTCGCGCCCCGTGTAATCCCGGTATCCGGCGATCAGGCAGGGATCCTCGTGGATAAAGCGCCGCACCGAGATCTCGCCCAGAAGTCCGCCGAACGGATCGAACTCCGGCTCGCTCTCCCAGCTCTTTGCCGTGCAGACGATGCGGTCCTCCCCCTCCACGGTGCGCACCGACGCCTTGATACCGAGGTAGTCCCCCGTCTCAACGTAGTGCCGGCCGACCGTGTGCGCGCCGCGGCGTTTGATACGGAAGACCACCTGACCGGTGCGGCGGCCGCGGGGCAGGAGACGCATCCGGTGCTCCACGTGGATCCCGGAAAAATCGCTGTGAAGCGTCCACTTCTGCCCGGCGTTGTCCTCCGGGAGGATGCTGACGTCGTCGTCAAAATAAATCGAGACGCCGACGTAGAGCAGGGGAAGGAAAAAACTGCTGCTGACGGTATAGCGCAGCGTGATCTCCTCCTCCGGCGCGCAGAGGGAAAGGTCTGTCTCCACGCGCGTATGGACCGCCCGCTCCGCGTAGCGCAGGCTGAGCGCCTCCAGCACGGCGAAGAAAGCGATCACGGCGAAAATCAGAAAGAAGATCATGGCCGGTCGATCGGGACGGGCAGCTCGTCCAGGATCCGGCGGATAAAGGCGGCGGGATCGAGATGGCGGCTGCCGGAGAGCACGACGCGGTGAGGCAGGACCGTCATCGCCTCGGTCTTCACGTCCTCCGGGATCACATAGTCCCGTCCGCTGAGGGCGGCGCGGATCTGCGCGGCGCGGTAGAGCGCCAGCGCTCCGCGCGTGCTCACGCCGAGGGTCGTCAGCTCGTGCGTCCGCGTACGCTCGACAAGATCCATCAGGTAGCCTGCGACGTCGTCGGAAACGCGGATCCCGGGATAGCTTTTTTGCAGTTCGGCGAGTTCCTCCGGCGTGACCGCCGGGGCAAGCTCCTCCAGAATCTCCCTGGAGTCGCGCCGGCAGAGGACGGAAAGCTCCTCCTCCCGTCCGGGATAGCCCAGGCTGAGCCGCATGAAAAAGCGGTCCATCTGCGCCTCGGGCAGAGGGAAGGTGCCGAAGGATTCCACCGGGTTCTGCGTCGCCATGACCATATACGGCTCCGCCATACGGCGGGTGACGCCGTCCACGGTGATCTGCCGCTCCTCCATCACCTCGAGCAGCGCGCTCTGGCTGCGCGGCGTGGCGCGGTTGATCTCGTCGGCGAGGATAAAGTTGGCGAAAAGCGGACCGGGCCGGAACTCGAATTCACCGGCCTTCTGATTGTAAAAATTGATCCCGGTCAGATCCGAGGGGAGCAGGTCCGGGGTGAACTGTACGCGGCGGAACTCCCCGCCCAGACTCCTTGAAAAGGCGCGCAGCAGCATGGTCTTGCCTGTGCCGGGAACGTCCTCGAGCAGCACGTGCCCTCCGGCGATCAGGCAGATCACGATCTGCTCGATCACCTCGTCCTTGCCGACGATCACGCTGCGGCAGTTTGCCAGCAGCCGGTCTTTGAACTGTACAAACCTTTCGGTATCCATGGTCTTCTCTCCGGTTCTTCAGATTTTTCCGTTTTGCAGGCGGAAATGTGAGATCTTGCATTCAGTATAGCATAAGCCCTTCCTCTTTTCAAGAGGATCGGCAGGATCCCCGCGATATTTCCGGCTCCGCCGCAAAACGGAAGACCGCCTCCCTGCCGGACGGCTTTTCTCCTCTCCTTGCCGCAAGCGCTCCGCGGCGAAAGGAAAACGCCGGTCGAAGTCAGCGACCGGCGTTCGGAAAAGCAGGTTCTCTTGATTCTTAATTTTTCATTCTTAATTTTTAAAGTATTCCCGGTCGAGGGAGCGGAGCTGGATCGCCTCGGCAACGTGCTCGGCGCGGATCGTTTCGCTTCCCGCGAGGTCGGCAATGGTACGGGCGACGCGCAGGACCTTGTCGTAGCCGCGGGCGGACATCCCGAGCTTGTTGAAGGAGAGCTCGAGCAGGCGGGCGGCGTCCTCCTCGGGGACGCACCAGCGGCGCGTCTCCCGGGCGTCCATATCGGCGTTGCAGAACCGGTCGGAGACGCCCGCGGCGGTAAAGCGGCGGAGGGCGGCGGCGCGGGCGGCGTTGACGCGGGCGCGGATGGCGGCGGAGCTCTCCCCCTCCGCTTTGGCGGTCATCTCGTCGTAGCTGACGGCGGGGACCTCGATCTGGATATCGACGCGGTCGGAGAGCGGACCGCTGATCTTGGAGAGGTACTTTTTCACGTCGTCGGCGCGGCAGGTGCAGGGCTTGGTGGGATGGCCGAAATACCCGCAGCGGCAGGGGTTCATCGCGCAGACGAGCATGAAGCGGCAGGGATACTTGACGCGCCCCTGCACGCGGGTGACGGTGATCTCCCCGTCCTCCAGCGGCTGGCGGAGCGCCTCGCACGCGCTCTTCGAGAACTCGGGGAACTCGTCGAGGAACAGCACCCCGTTGTGCGCGAGGGAGACCTCGCCGGGGCGGGGGACCTGCCCGCCGCCGACCAGCGCCGGCGCGGACATCGTGTGGTGCGGAGAGCGGAAGGGACGGACGTTCATCAGCGCGACGCCCTCGGGGAGCAGCCCGGAGACGGAGTAGATCTTGGTCGTCTCGAGCGCCTCCTCGTAGGTGATATCCGGCAGGATGCCGGGGAGCCGGCGCGCAAGCATCGACTTGCCGGAGCCGGGAGGCCCGATCATCAGGACGTTGTGTCCGCCCGCCGCGGCGATCTCCAGCGCGCGCTTGGCGCGCTCCTGCCCCCGCACGTCGGAAAAGTCCGGCAGTCCGTCCGGCAGGCGGGAGAAATAGGCGGAACGGTCGAAGACGGCGGGCTCGATCCTCTCCTCCCCGCGCAGGTGGCGCAGGATGGCCGTGACGCTTTTGGCGGGGTAGACGGCGATCCCCTCCGCAACGGAGGCTTCCGCCGCCGAGACGGCGGGAACGAAGACCGCCTTGCTGCCCGCGTCCCGCGCGGCGAGGACGAGCGGGAGCACGCCGGGAACGGAGCGCAGCGCCCCGGAGAGCGAGAGCTCCCCGATGAAGGCGTAATCCCCGAGAGGGACCGACTCCGGGATCACCCCGGTGCAGCGCAGGATGGCGACAAGGATCGCCGCGTCGTAGCCGGAGCCTTCCTTTTTGCGGCCGGCGGGGGCGAGGTTGACCGTGAGCGTCAGCTCCGGGAAGCGGAAGCCGCTGTTCTCGCAGGCGGTGCGCACGCGGTCCTTCGCCTCCTTGACGGCGGCGTCCGGCAGCCCGACGATGTCGAACTGCTCCATCTTTTTCTGTGCGGAGCATTCCACGGTCACTTCAAAACCGTCGATCCCGCAGAGTCCGGCGCTGTAAACGGTAGCAAGCATGATCTTCTCCTTGAACGTCTTTTTTTCAGGAAAACAGGATATCGGACAGAGTGTAAAAGCCGGGCGGGAGCCCGGTGAGCGCGCGGGCAGCGGCAAGCGCCCCCTCGGCGAACACGGCGCGCCCGGAGACCTCGTGGGTAAGGCGCAGGACCTCCCCTCCGGAGGCAAAGAGGACCTCGTGGCGGCCGACGATGCCGCCGGCGCGCAGAGAATGGATCCCGATCTCCCCCTTATCCCGCGGGCGGCGGGCGAGGCGCCGGTCGTAGCGGAATTCTCCTCCGCCGCGGGCGGTCCGGATCGCCTCCCCGAGCAGGAGGGCGGTGCCGCTCGGCGCGTCGAGCTTGGCGGCGTGATGCTCCTCCACGATCTCCGCGTCCCAATCGACGGCAGCCGCCGCGAGGGAGACGAGACGGGCGAGCAGCGCCGCGCCGAGGGAGAGATTGCCGGAGCGGAGGACGGGGATCCGGGCGGCGGCGTCCCGTACCGCCGCTTCCTCCTCCTCAGTCTGCCCGGTCGTGGCGATCACGGCGGGCAGCGCGTGGGAAACGCAGAAGGCGAGCACCTCCGGCGTGAAGGTGTGATAGGAAAAATCGATCACGGCGTCCGGCCGTTCCTCCACAAGCGCGAGCGCGGGGAAAACGGGAAAGGGCGCCGGAGCGGGATAAAGATCGACGCCGCAGAGGATCCGGCAGTTTTGAGCCTCCGCCGCCTCCGCGACGGCGCGGCCCATCCTCCCGCAGGCTCCGCAGAGCAGGATCGAACAGGTCTTGTCCGGCATAGCTCCTCACAAACGTTTTTTACAGGATATGCCGGAGCGGCGCCGGTTATTTCAAAAAGGAATGCAGGAGGCGGGAAAGATCGTTTACCGTGGCGGCGAGAGAAAAAGCGCCGGCCTCGCGCAGCTCCTCTTCCGACCCGTAGCCGTAGAGGACGCCGACGGCGGGGATCCCGCGCGCCCGGGCGCCCGTTACGTCGTGGCGCCGGTCGCCGATCATCAGAACGCCCTCCACCGAGGAAAGACCGATCTCTTTTTCGAGATACGCGAGGACCTCCGCCTTTTTGGTGCGCGTTTCGTCCATCGCGGCGCCGGCGATCCGGTGAAAATACTCCGCGATCCCGAAGTGCCGGGCGATCCGCACGGCAAACTCCTCCGGCTTGGAAGTGGCGATGCAGAGCGTCGCGCCCGCCTCCCGCAGGGAGGCGAGCATCTCCGGGATGCCGGGATAGAGCTTGTTCTCAAAAATCCCGGTCACGGAAAAATAGGCGCGGAACCCGGCGACGGCACGGCGCACCTCCTCCTCCCCGAGCCCGAAAGCGCTGAAGGTCTCGGCGAGCGGAGGACCGATGAAGGGGAGGAGCGCCTCGCGCGGCGGCGGCTCGATCCCGCACGCCTCCAGCCCCTTTTGGATCGAGGAGGTGATCCCCGGCGCGGGGTCTGTCAGCGTCCCGTCCAGATCGAAGAAAAAGGTGTGAAAGCGCGGCATGGCGTCCTCCGTTCCGATGGTTTTCTCTATTGTAGCAAAAAAGACAGAAAAAGACAAGCCCCTAAGCCGCACATCTCCCGATGCGCGGCAATGAAATCCGCCTCCGGCGGGTGAAATCGCGCTCCGCGCGGTGAAATCCGTCCTCCGGACGGGTGAAATCCGCCGCGCCGCGGCGGGTTGGATGTTACAAACAAGAGAACAATCCCTCCACCGCGAAGCGGTCCCCCTCCCTTTACACAAGGGAGGCAATGGTGCGAACATCCTGCACAGAGAGAACAAATCGAGGCGGCGGGAGACATTTGATGCCGCGCGGCTAAAGCCCCGCGGCGAGAATTTTATGCCGCGCGGCTAAAGCCCCGCGGCGTTCCCCGCCCTACGGGAGAGCCGAAATCCGCCTCCGTCTTGTAGGGCAGAGGCTTGCTTCTGCCGCACCATCACAGAAGAAAGGCGACCCGGTCTCGCCGGGTCGCCTTTCGGATTTGATTTGCTTTGTTTTCGCTGTCTCGATTTTGTTTTCGTCCAAACAAAACGCCGGTCAGACGTACCGACCGGCGTTTTGGCCCCGGGAGCGGATGTTCGCTCCCTCTTTTCTTTTTTGGAAGTCTTTTCGCTTCCTTTTCTTCAGAAAAGGAAGTCTCTTGTTCTGTTTCTTACTCCTCTTTCCTCTCCGGGGGATCGGCGGGGCCGTCGCCGTCGAAGAGGTTAAAATGGGCGGTATGCGCCTCCCGCGCTTCGCGCTCGGCGCGTTCGCGCGCTTCTTCCTCCTCCGCTTTGCGGCGGGCGGCGTTCTCCGCCTCGCTGATGCGGCGTTTTTCCGCCGTCATCGCTTCCAGCTCCTCCACCGTGACCTCGCGGTCCATCGCGGCGGCGAACTGCTTATCGTCCATCGTCTCGTGCGCGACGAGGAACTCGGCGACAAAGTCGAGCTTGGCGCGGTTCTCCGAGAGGATGGCGCGGGCCTTGGCGTACGCCTCCTCGATGATGCGGCGGATCTCCGCGTCGATCTTGGCGGCGGTCTCCTCGGAGTAGTTACGCTCGCTTGCGAAATCGCGGCCGAGGAAGATCTCGTCCTCGCTGTGCTCGCTGCCGAAGCTCATCGGCCCGAGCTCGTCGCTCATACCGAAGCGCATGACCATCTTGCGGGCGAGCTGGGTGGCGCGCTGGATGTCGTTCGACGCGCCGGCGGAAACGTCGTCAAAAACGATGGACTCCGCGGCTCTGCCGCCGAGGAGCATCGCGATCTGCTCGGAGAGCGACCGGCGGTACTCGCTGTATTTATCCTCCGCGGGCGGGGTGAGGGTATAGCCGAGCGCCCTGCCGCTGGGGATGATAGAGATCAGCTGGACGGGATCCTGCGTGGGCAGCATATGGGCGACGATGGCGTGACCCGCCTCGTGATACGCGGTCTTCCGCTTCTCCTCCTCCTTGATCTTCATCGACTTTTTCGGCGTGCCGACGATGATCTTGAGGGAGGCTTCCTCGATATCGTTCATCCCGATCAGGGCCTTGCGCTTGCGGGCGGCGAGGAGCGCCGCCTCGTTTAAGAGGTTGGCGAGGTCCGCCCCGGTGAAGCCGACGGTCTGCTGCGCCACGCGGGCGAGATCGACGTTCTCCTCAAAGGGCTTGCCCTTGGCGTGGACCTTGAGGATCGCTTCCCTGCCCTTGATGTCCGGGTATCCGACGGTGATCTGCCGGTCGAAGCGGCCGGGACGGAGCAGCGCGGGGTCGAGGATATCGGGGCGGTTGGTCGCCGCGATGACGATCACGCCCTCGCTCCCGCCGAAGCCGTCCATCTCCACAAGGAGCTGGTTGAGGGTCTGCTCGCGCTCGTCGTGTCCGCCGCCGAGGCCGGCGCCGCGGTGACGGCCGACCGCATCGATCTCGTCGATGAAGATGATGCTGGCGGGGTGTTTTTTCGCGGTATCGAAGAGGTCGCGGACGCGGGATGCGCCCACGCCGACGTACATTTCCACAAAATCGGAGCCGGAGATGGAGAAGAAGGGCACGCCCGCTTCCCCCGCGACCGCCTTGGCGAGCAGGGTCTTGCCGGTGCCGGGAGGGCCGACGAGCAGGACGCCGCGCGGGATCTTGGCGCCGAGGCGCTGGAAACGGTCCGGATTTTTCAGGAATTCCACGACCTCTTCAAGCTCCGCCTTCTCCTCGTCGGCGCCCGCCACGTCGGCAAAGCGCACCTTGATCTTCTCCGCGGAGCCCATCTTGGCCTTGGCGCGGCCGAAGCCGGAGATCTTGGAGCCCTTTCCGCCCGCCATCTGGTTCATCATATAGATCCAGAGACCGACGAAGAGGACGATCATGATCAGATACGGCAGGTAGGAGACCCACCAGTAGACGACCTGCGGCTCCTTGAAGTTGAACTCCTCGACCACGCCGCGGGCGTACTGTCCCTCCTCGCCCATCACGAGCGTCTCGTAGATCCCTTCCTTGAAGAGCTCGTAGTCAAGGAGCCGGAACTTGACGGTCTTGTCCTTCGTCTTGTCCTCCGGCGCCGTCTCCGAGCGGACCTTCATCGTGAGCAGCGCGTCCTTGTCCAGGGTGAAGGTGCGGACCTTTTCCTCTTTGAAGAGATCATAGACGTCGCTGTACTGCAGCGGCTCCTCTCCCGTCCCCTTCATGATCAGGGAGACCGCCGTGAGCACAACGGCGATCAGGATCACGTAGATCAGCGCCGTTCTGAAATTTCGTTTCATCTTTTGTCCAGCCTTTTCTGTTATTTACGGAATGCAAAATCGGGGATCCCGATATAGGGGAGGGTGCGGTATTTTTCGTCATAATCGAGTCCGTAGCCGACGACGAAATAGTCGGGGATCTCACGTCCGACGTAATCGGGGGTAAAGGGGACCTCCCGGCGGGAGGGCTTGTCAAGCAGGGTGACGGTGCGCACGCTCTCCATGCCCCGCTCGCGCAGATGGCGGGTGAGCATCGAGAGGGTCCTGCCGCTGTCGATGATGTCTTCTACGATCAGTATATCGCATTCTTCCGGATTTTTGCGCAGGATGTCCAGATAAATCTTCAGCTTCCCGCTCGAGACGGTCCCGGAGCCGTAGGACGAGACCTTCATAAAGTCGATCTCCGCGGGGACCGTCAGCTTGCGCATCAGGTCCGCCATGAAGAGGACCGATCCCTTGAGGATGCCGAGCAGGAGCAGCTTTTTTCCCTTGTAATCGCGGCTGATCTCCGCCGCCAGGCGGGTGGTGATGGCGTCCAACTCCTCGCTGGAGATCAAAATGTGTGAAACTTCGTTTGTCTGATCGATCATACTTCCTCCGATGCGGGGATCCTGCCCCTTGCGTAGCAGACGCGGACCGATCCCCCGGCGGTCCCCTCCCGGACGGGGAAGCCCGGCACCCAGAGGACCCCCGCCCCGTCGCAGACGATGGGGCGCACGGCCCGCTCGCTTGCGGGGAGCCTGGCGTCTCCGTACAGCTTTTTCACCTTCCGGAGCATACCGCCGAAACGGTATCCGTCCCCCTCCCGGCGGGAGCGGGCGGATAGACCGCCTATTATTTTATCACGGTCGACGTCTGCGTATATCAATATTTTGTAAACATTTTTCAGTTTTTGTGTTTTTTCCCGCTCCCCGCCGGGAAGGATCCAGAGGACCCCGTCGCCGTCCGGCAGGGGATTCTCCCCCTCCGAAAGCGGCAGGGAGTACGCCGGCGGCGGCGCGGGCCGCCGGACGGAAAAGGAGAGCCGGTCCCGATCCCGGGAAACGGCCGTCCCGGGGAGGGAGAGCGTCCAGCGGACGCCGCCGCCGGCAAGCATCTTCCGCAGCGTACGGATATGCTCCGCCTCCGGCACTCTGCCGCCCGCCTCTTCCGCCGCCCGGCGCAGCGCGCGGGCGGAAAGCGCGGGAGGGGCGTCCGCGAGGAGCGGGGCGAGATAAACGTCCCGGCCGACGCGGGCGGAGGCAAGGAGCTTTTCCGCCTCTCCCTCAAGGAACGCCTCGTCCTCGCGGCATAGGAGCGCGGCGCGGGAAGCCGAAGCGGCAAAGTCCCCGTAAAGGGAGGAAAGCTCCGGCAGCACCCGGAGACGGATGCGGTTGCGGGACCAGGCGGGATCGAGGTTGCTCGAATCCGTCACGTAGTCGAGAGACTCTTTTTCGCAATACGCGAGGACCTCCTCGCGCGTCATGTAAAGCAGCGGGCGGATAACGTTCCCCCGCCGCGGCGGGATGCCGCACAGCCCCCGCAGCCCCGTGCCGCGGGAGAGGCGGAAGAGGACCGTCTCCGCGTTGTCGGTCGCGGTATGGGCGGTGGCGACGCGGTCGAGCTCGGGGTGAAGGCGCAGCAGCCCGTCGAAATACGCGTAGCGCAGATCGCGCGCCGCCTCCTCGATCCCCTTTTTCTCTTCTTTCGCTTTTTTTGCGGCGTCCGCGCGCAGAACGTCGAGCGGGACGCCGAGCTTCCCGCAGAGCGAGCGGCAGAACGCCTCGTCCCGCTCCGACTCCTCCCCGCGCAGAAGGTGGTTGACGTGCGCCGCGCGCAGAGGGATCCCGCGCGGGGCGGCGTAGGCGGACAGGAGATGGAGCAGCGCGACGGAGTCCGGACCGCCGGAGAGCGCGGCGAGCACGCCGAGCCTTCCGTCCTCCCCCCGCTCAAGGAGGGAGAAATCCCGGACCGCCGCAAGGAACCGGTCATTCATCTTTCTGTTTCTTTTCCTCCCGGAACTTCTCTTCCTCCTCGGGAGAAAGGGTGCGGAACTTGGTATACTGCGGGATCCAGCCGATCTTCACCGTGCGCGTCTCGCCGTGGCGGTTCTTGCCGACGATGATCTCGTAGGGGCGCAGCTCGGTGCGTTCCTCCTCGCTGCGTTTGTAGTAATCCTCGCTGTAAAGGAGCAGGACCACGTCCGCGTCCTGCTCGATCGAGCCGGACTCGCGCAGGTCGCTGATCATCGGGCGCTTGCCGCCCTCCGACTCCTTGCGGTTTTCGGGCTGGCGGGAAAGCTGCGCGCAGCAGAGAATCGGCACGCCGAAGTCCTTTGCCATCAGCTTGAGATTGCGGGAGATATCCGAGACGATCTGAACACGGGAATCGGAACGACCGTGGCGCTCGTCGCTGTCAACCAGCTGCAGATAGTCGATCACGATCAGACCGAGCTTCCCCTTCTCCACCCGGCGGAGCTTGGCGCGCATCTGGCTCGGGGTGATGCCCGCCGTATCGTCGACGAGGATCTTGCAGGGGCTGAGGCGCTCCGCCGCGCGGGACAGACGCGCCCACGCGTCCTCCGAGAGCTTGCCGGTGCGCAGATCCCCCATCGAGATCATCCCCTCGCTCGCCAGCATCCGGGACGCGAGCT
Organism: uncultured Ruminococcus sp.; assembly: GCA_902778725.1. Taxonomy (GTDB): domain Bacteria; phylum Bacillota; class Clostridia; order Oscillospirales; family CAG-272; genus RUG12395. The sequence continues at coordinate 38,540 of CACYYS010000004.1, read as the reverse complement.
GCTCTCCCGTCATTTCAAGAGAGAAAACACAGACCGTCTTGCCGGTGTGGAGGGCGACGTTGGCGGCGACGTTGAGGGCGAAGCTGGTCTTGCCCATGCCGGGGCGGGCGCCGACCAGCACGAGATCCCCCGGCCCCATGCCGAGCAGGACCCGGTCGAGTCCGGAAAAGCCGGTCAGCGTGCGCTGCTCCGAGCCGTCGTCCCTCTGGAGTTTATCGAGCTGGTCGTAGATATTGACGATCAGCTGATCGAGAGGACGGAAATCGTTTTGATCCTTGTTGTTTGAGAGGTCGTAGATCTTTTGCTCGGCGCTGCCGATGATATCCTGCACGCGCCCCTCCTCGAGGAAGGCGGCGTCGCTGATCTCGGAGCACGTCTCGATCAGGCGGCGCAGACGGCTCTTGTCCGCGACGATGCGCGCGTAGTCGAGGATGTTGGCGGAGGTCTTGGCGGCGTTGCCGAGCAGCTTGAGATACTGGATGCCGCCCGCCTTGTCAAGGGAGCCGCTCTCCACCAGCCGGTTGATCAGCAGCACGTCGTCGATGCGCTTGCTCTCCGCGAACATCTCCTGCATCGCCTTGTAGATCGCGCGGTTCTCGGAGAGGTAAAAGTCGTCCGCCGAGAGGACCGTCGCCACCCGGGAAAAGGCCTCCGGGTCGATCAGGATGCTGCCGAGGACCGACTGCTCCGCCTCCGCCGCGTAGGGTAGTTTTCTTTGGATCTCGTCCATCGCTTTCTCCTGTTTTTACTGATCGGTGACGATTACGTTGACGGAGGTCTCCACGCCCTGATAGAGCTTGACCGGCACGGAGTAAGTACCGAACGCCTTGATCGCGTCGGCAAGCTGGATCTTCTTTTTGTCCACGGTCACGCCGACCTGCTCCTCCAGCGCGTCCGCCACACTCTTGGAGGTGACGGCGCCGAAGAGCTTGCCGTCCGCCCCGGCGCGGCAGACGATCTTGAGGTTCGCCCCGCCGATCCGGTCCGCGAGCGCCTTTGCCGCGGCGCGCTCCTCCTCGATTTTGTGCAGACGGCTCGCCTCTTTGTTCTTCAGCTCGCCGAGAGCGCCCGCGTCCGCCGGCTTCGCCAGTTTTTTCGGGAAGAGGAAGTTGGCGGCGTACCCGTCGCTGACGTTGACGACCGCGCCCTTTTTGCCCGAGCCCTTTACATCTTCCAGTAAGATCACTTTCATCGTTTTCTGCTCCGTTTCTCCGGCAGAACGCCGGCCTTGTTTTTTTCAGTTGTTCACGCGTTTTTCCGCCAGCTCGTCAAAGTAGGCGTCGATCGCGTCGCGCAGGCTCACCGCCGCGCCCTGCAGATCGGTCTCCCGGACCTGGGCGCCCGCCTCCTCAAAGCGGCCGCCGCCGCCGAGGGTCTCGAGGATGTGCTGGACGTTCACCTTGCCGTTCGAGCGGCCGGAAATGTGGATGGTATCCCCCACGCTGACGAGCGTGAAGGAGGCGTCCACTCCGCGCAGCTCCAGCAGTTTGTCCGCCACGCGGGCGGCGGCGAGCGCGTCCGCCTGGTCGGAAACAGCGATCGCCACGTTCGGATGTTTTGCGTAAACGGCGGCGCCCGTCTCAAAGGTGGCCTCCGCCTTCATCGCGGAGATGTCGGTATCAAAGAGAGAGCGCGTCTCCTCGGGGTTGGCGCCCGCGTTGCGCAGATAGAGCGCGGCGCCGAAGGTGCGCGGCCCCGTCGCTTTGGTAAAGCGCTTGGTATCGAGCTGGATGCCCGCGAGCAGCAGCTCCGCCTCCTGCCGCAGCAGCGTGCGGGGCGGCAGGCTCTGCTCGATCATCTCCGCGACCAGCTCCGACGCGGAGGAGGCGGAGACCTCGATATAGGTCTCGGTATCCGGATCGGACTCAAAGTCCAGCACCTTGCGGTGATGGTCGATAAAGATCTTTTTGCCGACGGCGGCGACGGCGCGCGGCGCCTCAAAGAGCTTCGGATTGTTGACGTCGGTGATGATCATCAGCGTGCGGGAGGTGATCAGCTCCAGCGCCTCGTCCTCGTCGATAAAGACGTTTTCATACTCCGGGAGCCCCTCGAGCCGGGAGAGGCAGAGCTTGACCGTGGGGTCGGTCCTGTCCACGATGATGTTGCATTTTACCCCGCAGAAGAAGACGAAGCGCGCCATCCCGACGGCGGAGCCGAAGGCGTCGAAATCGATATGCCGGTGGGCGCAGATCAGGACGTTATCCGAGGAGGAGATGCGGCTGCACACCTCGTTTGCAAAGACGCGGGCGCGGACCTTGGTGACCTTGTGCGCCGTCTGGCTGACGCCGCCGAAGTAAAGAGTCCCGGAGGTCTCGGTCCGGACCACCGCTTGGTCGCCGCCGCGCTCCAGCGCGTGCTTCTGCGCTTCCGCGGCCGCCGCCTCCCGCTCCGCGAGCGTGCCGGAGCAGCGCGCGGCGCCGATGCTCGCGGTGATCGACGCGCCCGTCTCGGGCACGCGGATCTCGCGGATCTCGTCCAGGACGGAGAATTTGTTTTTGATGCAGTTTTCCAGGTCGGCGGCGCTGACGAAGAGAAGATATTTGTTGCGCTCATACTCGCGCAGAACGCCGGACATCCCCGCCGCCCACTGCTTGATGACGGCGTTGGTCTTTGCCTCCACCGTGCGGTAATCGTCCTGGAGATACTGCTGCATCTCCTCCAGATTGTCGATCCGGATATACATCACGGAGGGCTGCCCGTCCCGGTAGGCTTTTTCCACCGAGCGGAGCGAGGTGATATCGTCAAAGAGCACGAGGATGAACACCTTGCCGCCGGAGACGACGGTGTAGGTCCCCGCGAGAAAGGTCTTGTCCCCGACCGTTATCTCGATTCCGTCGGTATCCGGGCGGGAGAGGAGCTGGCGCGCGTCCGGCAAAAACTCGCCGAGGTGAGCGCCGCAGACGCTGCCGGTATGCAGGAGACTGTTGAGATCGTCGTTGGACCAGAGGACCGTCCCCGCCGGATCGCAGAGGAGAGCGGGGCGGCGGAAAAGACGGACGAGCTCAAAGATCGTCGTCTTTTCCTGCGCGCGCTCCTCTTTTTCCTCCGTCTCGCGGCGGTAGAGGACGGCGCGCACGGTCAGATACCCGAGGACGGCGAGCGCCAGCAGGATGAAGAACGCCGGCCAGAAGCCGAGGGAGGTGTACCGCTCCGCCAGCCGGGCAAGGAGCGCTGCCAGCGCAACCAGCGCGGCGGCGCAGAAGGCGAACAGCAGATCGCTCGGCGGTACCGTCAGTTTTTTCTTTGGATTGGACATCATACACTCCGATCTTTGTCCTTCTATCTCCCGCTCCGGGCGCGGGCGAGCCGGAAGCAGGCCGCCGAGCCGAAAACGGCGAGGAGATAGAGAAAATAAAACTGGGTGAAAAGGGTCAGGACCGCCGCGACCAGCAGCAAAACTCCCGTCCCGGTCCCCCGCCCCCGCGAGAAGATCCCCGCGAGGACCCCGAAGCCGACGGCAGCCAGCGGCAGGGTGAGGAGGACGGTGAGGTAGCGGGCGGCAAGACCCGGCACGCTCTCAAGCGAGAGAAAGAGCGAGGAGAACGCCGAGATAAGGAAGATCACCGCCGTAGCGACGGGCGGGAGCCAGACCTCCTGTCCGTGCGCGGCGACGCCCGCCCGGCGCAGAGAGGTGAGCAGGATCCGCAGGCGGAAAAAGGTGCAGGCGGAGAGAAACGCCGCCAGATACGCCGGGAGGAGGCGGAAGACAAGGAGAATCGCGGCGCGCAGGGCGTCCGCGTCCACCGGAGCGGAAACGGCGGGCAGCGTCTCCCGGACGGAATCGAGGAGAAGAAGGTACTGCCCGACGTAAGAGTCGATCAGCGCGCGCAGATAGGAGGAGAGATCCGTCCCCTGCTTCTGTGCCAGCAAAAAGACCCACAAAAGCAGCGCCCCGCCGACGGTAACGGAGGAAACGAGAGCGGAAAAGGAGACCGTCTCAAAGGCGGAAAGACCGCGCCGCACGGAAAGGAACATCACAAGCGAAGTGAGCGCGGACGCGGCGACGAAAAGCGCGAAGACCGGGTCGCGCAGCCAGAGGAGCGAGAGGGCGAGCGCGGGCAGAGGGACAAGGGCGGGCATCCAGCGCCGCGCGCCGAAAAAGAGCTGGGTGTACGGCACGGGCGAGACGAGAAGGAGGAGGGGGGAGAGGAACGCCGCCGCCGAGGAGGCGTGCGCGAAGAGGGCGGCGCCGAGGAGAGCCGCGAGGGAGAGGAAAAAGAGGACCGTTTCCCTCTTTTGGGGGAGGGGGGCGCCGGCGGCCGGGATATTAGGTTCAGACTGCATAGGCCTCCTTTCCGCCCTCTCGGGGCACGGGAAAACAATGACCCATTTTTACTGTCTTATTATTATATCAACAAGAAACAAATTTGTAAAGTTTATTTGCTAAATTTCCCGGAGCGTCTTGCAAGAGAGAAAAAAATGCGCTAAAATAAAGCGAAAGAACACGAGGTGCACGATGCAGAACACAAGACCTTATCCGACCTTCGGCCCCGCGGGGAGCGGCAGCGCCTTTGCGGCGGCGGGGGGAAAACACACGAAAGACCTGCCCGCCTGGCTGAAACGCTACGGGCTCGACGCCTTTGAGTATCAGGGCGGCAACGGGATCCGCGGGAGCGACGCCGCCTTCTCCGAGATCGGGGAGGCAGCCCGCGAAGCGGGGATCCTCGTCTCGCTCCACGCGCCCTACTTCATCTCCCTCTCCGGCGTGGAGGAGGAAAAACGGCTGAAGAGCATCGAATACATCCGCGCGTCGGTCCGCGCCGCCGAGCTGCTCGGCGCCGACCGGATCGTGATCCACACGGGCAGCGCCTCGAAGATCACGCGCGAGGAAGCGATGAAGCTCGCCGCCGACACCCTCACCCGCACGCTCGACGAGCTCGGCGAGGAGGGGGTCAAACTGGGACTCGAAACGATGGGAAAGGTCAATCAGCTCGGCACGCCGGAGGAGGTCCTCTCCCTCTGCAGGCTCTCCCCCCGTCTCGTCCCGGTCTACGACTTCGGCCATATCAACGCGCGCGCGTGCGGCGGAGCCTTCCCGGACGCGGACGCCTTCCGCCGGGCCTTTGACCGGATCGCCGCCGTCCTCGGAGACGACGCGGCCAAAAACCTGCACTGCCACTTCTCGCGCATCGAGTGGACGGGCGCGGGCGAAAAACGCCACCTCAATTTTGAGGACGCGCCCGCATTCGGCCCCGACTTCGAGCCTTTCATCGAAGCGGTCGTCCGGGAAAACCTCGCCCCCCGCGTGATCTGCGAATCCGCCGGGAAGATGGCGGAGGACGCCCTGACGATGAAGCGTCACTATCTCAAACTGCAAGGAAAACAGGAGGAAAGCGTATGCTTGCAACAAGACTGGAAAAACTGAGAAAAGCCCTCTCGGAACGCGGGATCGGCGCGATGCTGATCACCGAGCCGATCAACCAGGGATGGCTCTGCGGCTTTGACTACACGGACGGGTATCTGCTCGTCTGCGCGGAAAACGCCTACGTCATCACCGACTCCCGCTATACCGAAGCGGCGCGGGCGACCTGCCCGAAGGACTTTGCCGTCCTCGATATGGCGAAGGAAAAGGTCACGGACACGGTCTCCCGCCTGCTCGCGGAAAACGGCGCGTCCACCCTCGCCTTTGAGGACCGGGTGATGCCCTACGCCGACTATCTGCGCCTGCGGGACGCGATCCGGGCGGAGTTCTGCCAGGCCGGAACGCTGCTCGAAGATATCCGCGAATACAAGGACGAGAGCGAGCTTGCCGCGATCCGACGCGCGCAGGAGCTGACCGATCTCGCCTTTTCCCACATCCTCAAGGTCCTCGACCCGAAGATGACGGAAAACGACGTGGCGATCGAGCTGGAGTTTTTCCTGCGCCGCCACGGCGCCTCCGGAAAGAGCTTCGACTTTATCACGGTCTCCGGCGAGGCGACCTCCCTCCCGCACGGCACGCCGAAAGACCGCGTCCTGCAAAAGGGCTTTCTCACGATGGACTTCGGCTGTATCTATCAGGGCTACTGCTCGGATATGACCCGTACCGTCTGCCTCGGCCGCGCCGACGCGGAGATGAAAAAGCTCTATCAGACCGTCCTTGACGCCCAGCGCGCCGCCCTCTCGGTGATCCGGGACGGGATGCTCTGCTCGGAGGTGGACGCCGCCGCGCGTTCCCTGATCGACCGCGACTATCCCGGCGCGTTCGGCCACGGGCTCGGGCACGGAGTCGGCCGTTTCATCCACGAGGCGCCGCGCCTCTCCCCCCGCGCGGGCGACAAACGCCTCGCGCCCGGCCACGTCGTGACGGTGGAGCCCGGCATCTACCTCGAGGGCAAATACGGCGTCCGCATCGAGGATATGGTCTTCATCACCCCCGGCGGAGCAGAACCGATCACCGCCTCCGAAAAGGAATTGATCGAACTCTTCTGAAAAAATGCGGATTTTCGTTCCGTGTTTCCGTTTTTTTCCGTTTCCCTATTGAAAACGGAAAAACTTTGCTGTAAAATAAGGGTGTACTTTTTATCGCGGTCCGGGGCCTCCCCGCGAAAGCAACAGCGACTGCGCCGCGTAAAATCTATTTTTCCGTCGCTGAGAAGCAGGTGTTTTATGGTAGTTGCCGGCGATTTCAAAAACGGCATCACGTTCGACATGGACGGGCAGGTCATGCAGGTCATCGAGTTCCAGCACGTCAAGCCCGGAAAAGGCGCGGCCTTTGTCCGCACCAAGATCAAAAACGTCATCTCCGGCGCCGTGACCGAGCGGACGTTCAACCCCACCGACAAGTTCGAGAACGCGTATATCGAGCGCAAGGAGATGCAGTATCTCTACAACGACGGCGAGCTCTACTACTTCATGGACAACGAGACCTACGATCAGCTCCCGCTCAACGCAGACAAGCTGCCCGACAACTTCAAGTTCGTCAAGGAGAACATGATCTGCAAGATCCTCTCCTACAAGGGCAACGTCTTTGCCGTTGAGCCGCCCACCTTTGTCGAGCTTGAGGTAGCCGACACCGAGCCCGGCGTCCGCGGCGACACCGCGACCGGCGCCAGCAAGATCGCCACCCTCGAGACCGGCGCGACGATCCGCGTCCCGCTCTTCATCAACACCGGCGACACGCTCCGCATCGACACCCGCACCGGCGAGTATCTCGAGCGCGCCTGACCCCCTGCACGCGGGAGCTTCCGCACCTCCCGGCGGATCATTTGCGGAGAAAGGATAATACCCATGACTGTTACCGAAAGAGCCGCTTACCTGAAGGGCCTTGCCGACGGGATGAAGCTGGATGAAAGCAAAGACGAGGTCAAACTGATCCGCGAGCTGATCGGGATCGTCACCGACCTTGCAAACGATCTCACCGACGTCTCCGACAGCGTCCATGAGCTCGGCGACTACGTCGAGGAGATCGACGACGATCTCTCCGAGGTGGAGGACGCCGTCTTTGAGGACGAGGACGACGGCTGCGACTGCGGCTGCGAGGACGACGAGGACTGCGAGTACGAGCTCGAGTGTCCCAAATGCGGCGAGACCATCCTCTTCGGCGAAGAGGACGACCCCGCCGACATCGTCTGCCCCAAGTGCGGCGAGCATATCGACTGCCGCTGCGACGGCGACTGCGACCTCTGCGACAGTGACTGCGAGGAAAACGAGGAGGAGTGATCCCCGCCCCTCAAGCGAACAGACAGAAAAAAAGCCGACCCGGCAGGGCCGGCTTTTTTGTTTGTCCGGGCTTGGGTCTGAAGTACGCGCGAACATAGCGAAAAAGGAAGCGGCGCGGAACGGCGGGAGGTACACGGGAGAAGCGACAGAGAGGAGAAACTCCTTCCGTATCGCTGTCCTTTCTCCTGCGTTTTGCCTTTTTCCCCTAACTCCATTCGTCTCCCTGTCCTTTCTCCTGCGTTTTGCCTTTTTCCCCCAACTCCTTCAGTCGCCCTGCGGGCGCCAGCGGGCCCGGTGGGGTCCCCGGAAAAATCCGTAAGGATTTTTGGGGGATCGGGCCCTCGGGAGGGAGCCTTGTTTCCGCTCCGTCTCTCCTTGCAGGGCGGGAACCGCCGCGGGGCGTTAGCCGCGCGGCATAAAAACTTCGCCGCGGGTCTTTAGACGCGCGGCATCAATCTTGCTCCTGCCGCAAGCACTGTGCAAACCAAAAAACGCCCGGGCCGTATCGGGCGTTTTTTGATCCGAGGGAGGAGATGAACGCGCTCCCCCGAGCGAAAGGAAAAAGCCGCCCGATCCGTACCGGGCGGCTTTTGGGGAAGGAGCGTCTTTGAACACGCTTTCTCTTTTCCCTGCCCCTTCAAAAAGTCTTTTGCTTCCTTTTCTTCAGAAAAGGAAGTCAGATTTTTCTCGGGCGGAGGTTGATCTCGCGGATCTTTTCGACGCTGACTTTGGGGTTGCGGTCCATATCGAGCAGGCCGTTGACCTCCTGAAAGACGTCGGTGAGCTGGGTATAGCAATAGCCGCGGAGGTAGGGCATATTCTTGAAGGCGGTGGTGATATCGTCGAAGCGTTCGAGGAAGACCTTTTCGTCGGTGACGGCGCCGTTATAGCCCCAGTTGCCGTTGCCGCTGTCCTTTGTGAAGGCGATGCCGCCGTACTCGGTGAGCAGGCAAGGCTTGCCGAGGTTCTCCTCCCAGCCGTCGCAGGAGACGGTGCGGCCGTTTGAGGGCGCGCCGAGGGTGAAGGAGACCTCGTCGTCGTAGTGGCTCTGTTTGAGCTGTCTGCCGTAGGCGGTATAATCGTGGCAGGTGACGATATCGGACTGGCACTGTTCCCAGCCGTCGTTGGCCGAGACGAAGCGGGTGCCGTCGAGGGAGTGGACGGTATAGTAGAGCATATCCGAGAGCTTCTGCATCTCGGGGTTCGACTTGATGGAGAAGACGCCCCAGGACTCGTTGAGGGGGACCCAGGCGATCAGGGAGGGGTGATTATAGTCGCGGTCGATGGCGTCGGCGAGGTCGCGGAGCATATTCCGTTTTTCGGGGTAGCCGAACCAGTAGGCGGAGGGCAGCTCGCCCCAGACGACGAGGCCGAGCTTATCCGCCCAGTAGAGGTAGCGGGGATCCTCGAACTTCTGGTGCTTGCGGGCGCCGTTGTAGCCGAGCTTTTTGGTCAGCTCGATATCCAGCTTGAGCGCGTCGTCGGAGGGGGCGGTGAGGAGGCCGTCCTTCCAGTAGCCCTGATCGAGGATCAGGCGCTGATAGAAGTCGCGGTTGTTGATATAGATATGATCGCCGACGACGGAGATCTTCCGCATCCCGAAGTAGGTCGTGAGGGTATCCTCGGCGCCCCCGTCGGTGAGGAGGGTGAGGCGGACGTCATAGAGGTTGGGGGTATGGGGGAACCAGTAGTGGAAGCCCTCGATGGTCTCGTCGTGCCCGAGGGTGACGGTGACGTCTGCGACGCGGTGGGTGAAGGCGACGGTGCACTCGGTGACGGGCTGTTCCTTATAGAAGATCTCGATCTTCGCCTTGGCGCCGGCGGGGACGCTGTTTGCGTAGAGCTCGAAGCGGACGGAGGCGCGGTCGACGTCCGGGGTGATGCGGACGTTCTCGATATACCGGACGCCGACGGCCTCGAGCCAGACGGTCTGCCAGATGCCGGTCATCGGGGCGTACCAGCAGGCGAAGTTCTCGGGGCGGAAGCTCTGCTTGCCGCGGGGCTGCTCGGTGCCGAGGCTGTCCTCGCACATAACGGAGAGGCTGTGGGTCTTCTTTTTGCCTCCGGCGACGAGGTCGGTGATATCGAAGGTGAAGGGAGAGTAGCCGCCCACGTGCTCGCCGAGGAGCTGTCCGTCGAGCCAGACACGGGTCTTGTAGTCGGCGGCGCCGAAGTGGAGCAGGATGCGCTTGCCGGCAAACTCGGCGGGAACGGCGAAGGTACGGTGATACCAGACGCGCTCGGAGTGGCGGCGGTCGGCGATCCCGGAGAGCTCGGACTGATAGACGAAGGGGACGGTGATCTTGGTATCGAGGGCCGGGCGCAGCTCCCAGCGTTCGGACTCGCCGACAGAGGCCTCGTCAAAGGCGAAATCCCACTCGCCGTTGAGGCAGAGCCAGCTCTCGCGGCAGAGGTCGGGACGCGGATGTTCGGGGCGCGGAATGCTTTTTTTCATAACTTCCTCCAGCGGTATAAAATTTACAGAAAATATCGATCCGGCGGAAAAAGCGCGGAAAACGGAAAAAATCGAACGTCCCTGTTTTTTCAAGGGGTTTCCGGACGTTCTCCCGGTTTTTTCCCGCGGACCACGTCTATTATATATAACAAAAAATTGTTTGGCAAGGGGGCGGGAGAAACTTCTTTGTTTTTTGTAAAATTTCCCCCGCAAATGAAAGACCCGCTCCGGAGAGCGGGGCTTGTGTTATTTTTGTTTCTGCTCCCGGGCGTTCTGCCGGGCGAGGAGGACGACCGCCGCGAGGATCAGGAGGCAGCCGAGGGCGATGCGCAGATCCATCGGCTCGTGCAGAAAGAGGACGCCGAGGAGGATGCTGGCGAGGGGCTCCGAGGTGGAGGCGACGGCGGCGGTCTGCGCGTCGGTCAGGCGCGTCCCGAGGATCATCAGGAGGGCGCCGCCCGCGGCGATGAGGATCCCCGCCGCCGTAAGACAGAGCCAGCCCGCCGGCGTGACCTCCGGCACGGCGGAAAAGCCGCCCGTGACCGCGGCGTAGAAAAGACAGACGACAAAGCATCCCGCCCCGACGAAAAAGGCGAGGCGGAGGGGAGGGACGTCCCGCATTTCCGCCTTGTTCAGGCGGACGATATAGGCGCCGTAGGTAAGGGCGGAGAGGAGCGCCGCCGCGACGCCGAAGGCGTCCCCCCTCCCGCCGGTGAGATCGACCGTGAGGAAGACCCCGCAAAGGCAGAGCGCGAGGCAGAGGAGCTTTGCGCGGGAGAGCTTTTCCCGGAAGAAGAGGAAGCAGAGGACCGCCACGACCATCGGGTAGAGGAAGTGGAGGGTCATCACAAGCCCGGTCGGGAGATGCCCGTAGGCGGCATAGAGGAGGATCGGCGTAAGCCCCTCGGTAAGCGAGAGGAACGCGAGGACCCCGAAATGCCGCCGGAGAGAGGCGCCGAGCCCGCCGCCGCGCAGCGCCGCCGGCAGCGTCAGCAGCGCGAGAGCGCCGAAGCGGAAGAGGAGAAGCAGCGCGTTGTTCGCGCCCTGCGCCTTGCAGAGCGCCACAAGCTCCGGCATCGAGCCGAGCACGGCGCCGGAGAGGAGAACGAGCAGGAGCCCGACGGTCCGTTTTTTCATCCTATCGGTGTCCTTTCCGGGAGTCTGTCCGCCGGACCGGGGAGCGTCAGTAGCGGTCCTCGGCGTTGACGGTGACGTCGTTTTGCACGCGGGTGACGTCCGCGCAGAGTTTTTCCACGATCGTGCGCAGGACGAAGAACTCGCACTTGACGCCGTTCACGGAATAGTAGGAGCGGACGTCGGTATAGGGGTAGAAATCATAGACGAGGACCTTGCCGGAGCGCATCCGGGCGGTCATCCGGAGCTGCCTGCCCGCATCGGACTTTGTGAGGGCGGCGATCTCCTCCGCCGTGAGGCCGTTGGTGCTCTCCTTGGTGACCGAGAGCATCATCTTGTAAAGCTGACGGAAGTTTTTGACGAGCGGCTTGTGCCCCGTCTCCTTTTCCGTGACGGTGAGCTGATCCCCCGTCCCGTCAAGCAGGAAGGTGACGGTCTTTCCCCCGTACTCGAAGCAGACCTCCCCGACCGTGTCGATCTGCGGCTGGAAGATGGTGTTATGCACCCAGAGCTTCAGATCCCAGGAGAGGAAGTCCGCCCGGTAGGCGGGGATCTTCACGATGATATCGAACATCGCGGAGTAGCAGTAGTAATAGCTCTCTCCGCCGCGCTCGGTATGCTTTTCGCTGAAAAAGAGGACGTTCTTCACGGGGGTCGAGCCCTTGGAGGGGTCGTTCTGGTCGTTCGGGACCTCGATCTCGTGGTAAACGACGTAGGAGAAGCCCTCGGGGAACCATTTTTCGGAGTCCTTTTCATCCGGGGCGAGCTTGAGGACCTCCGTCCCCTTGAAGTCGGTGAAGACCTGGAGGGCGGAGTCGAGATAGTCGGAGGGGCAGTAGGTGCCCTCTCCGGGGTAGGTCATCGCAAAGGGGGTGAAGGTGAAGATCTCCGAGCGGTCCTTTTCCTCCAGATACTTGAAGGAGACGAAGAGGTCCTCCGGATCCTCGCCGTGGAAGATCGCGAAGTTATCGATCAGATAGTAGTTGTTGAGGGAGGTGGGGTAGGCGACGAGGGGGGTGACGTACGCCTCGATCGGCTGCAGGACCGTGGAGGCGAGGGTGGTGTCGAGCACGTAGACCGAGTCCCTGCCCTCGTAGCGGACGTAGTAGCCGCCGCCGGTCGCGATCCGGTTGCCGACGCAGACGGTGTGGGTCCTGCCGGAGAGGGTGGTCACGGTATAGCGTGCGGAGAGGGACTCTTCGTCGAGCCCGTACTTATAGAAGTCGGCGGCGGCGTTGTCCGCGATCTTGGTCTTGGAGAGCGCGTAGCCGGTGTCCACGACGAGCTGGGAAAAGAGCGTCGCCTCGTAGAGGGTGCTTTCATGCCCGTCGATGACGAACTTGTCGTCCTGCGTGCGCACGAAGCGGTAGGAGCCGGAGGCGTTTTTCACCTCCACGGACTTCATATCCGCGCGCGCGACCTGCTCGAAGAGCTGGATGCGGCCGTTCGCCCCGAGGACCTCGCCGGGCAGCAGCTCGACCGGCGTCTGCTCGTCCGGCTCCTCTCTGTCGACCAGCGGCCGGATCACGGCGAAGTAGGCGACGGCGAGGACGAGAACGGCGACGGCGATGAAAACGATCAGTTTTTTCTGCGCGCCGATCATTTGAACTTTCTCCTCACGACGACGGCGGCGCCGACGGCAAGCGTGACGACCGGCAGGACGAGGATCAGGGCGGCGGTCCAGCGGTTGGCCTGCGCCGTGGTCATATCCTCGATGCTGTCATAGCTCGGCAGGACCTTGAGCGGGAGATCCGCCGGGATGAAGTCCCGTCCCATCTGCTTGAAGGCGGCGTAGAGGATATCCTTGTTTGCATAGACGTTCGACTTGACGTACTCGTCGTTGGTGAAGTCCGCGGTGGCGGTGCAGAGCACGTAGGAGGAGAAGGTCTCGTTGTTGATGATGCGGGACTCGCGGGAGACGACCATCAGGTTATAAGATCCGCTTGCGTCGACGGGGTTTCCGTCCCGCATGGCGAGCGCGTCCTCGCCGGAGCGCAGCACGGCGGAAATATCGCGGGAGGCGTTGCTGCCGTAATAGCTGTACGCGCCGGTGGGCGTGGGCGTGGTCTGTCCGTTATCCGCGGAGAGCTCCGGCGAATAAAGATCGGAGAAGGTGATGGGCGCGGCGTACTCAAAGATCGTCTTCGGCGGGGAGTCGGTGCCCGCGATATCCGCCACAAGGGAGGCGCCGAGGACGTTCTCCCTGTTATAGACGCCGACGACGGAGTAGCCGTCGGTGGAGACGGAATTCTGTTTATCGCGCACGACGGAGTCCTCCACGACGATCCCCCACTGGTAGAGGTACTCGCGCAGGTTGGAGAGCCCGCCGACCGAGAGCGGATCGAGGAAGACCATCAGGGAGCCGTAGTCCGAGGCGAGGAAGCGGTCGACCGCCTCCAGCTCCGAGACCGCGCCCTTCTCCGGATCCTTTGCGCTGAAGTCGTACTTCGGATCGTTGATGACGATCAGGCGCGCGTCGGCGTCCGGGGCGTCCTTCGAGAGGTCGATATAGCGGACGTCGTAGCCCGCGCTGCGCACCAGCTCCTCCAGCGCCTCGCTCTTCTTCTCCCCGTGGTTCTGGGTGAAGTAGGCGACCGGCAGGTCGGAGGCGGTCACCGAGAGGATCGCGGCGGCGAACTTCTCCTCCCCGTTGAACGCCCAGATCGTCCCGTCGGAATTGGCGTAGTAAAACGCGTTGGCGGAGAGGATGCGGAACTCGTCCCCCGACTCGATGATGACCGAGGAGGTGGAGAGCGAGGAGCCGGCGCTGGTCAGCTTGTACTTTGAGAAGAGGGTCGGCTCTTTGTTCGCGTTCGTGGCGTCCACGCTCGCCCACTCGAACGCCTCGGCGATCTGCAGGGCGGTCTCGTAGACGTATTTGGTCAGGGTGTTCGCCTCCAGGTAGTCCGGCTCGTGGCAGAAGCGGATCCGGACCGGGGCGGCGACGTCCGACATGGCGGTCTTGAACTCCTCGGAGAGGGTGAACATCAGCTCGTCCGTCATATCGGTATAGATGTTGTACTTGCGGGAGAGAGAGGTGAAGATCACGTTGATGAAAAGGATGCAGGCGACGAGCAGAACGCTGAGGACGACGGCGACGGTGCCGTGCGTCAGTCTGCGGCCGCGGCGTACGTTGTTTTTCATGTCAGTCCCTCCTCACGCCCAGCGCCTGCGCTCGTAGACCCTCACGGTGAGGTAAAGGAAGACGAAGCAGACGGAGAGATAATAGAGCAGCGCGTTGTAATCGAAGATCCCGTAGGTGAAGTTCTGGAAGCGGGCGTAGATGGAGACCCAGTCGATCACGTAGCGGAACAGGTAAAGGTCGATATACTGATTGGCAAAGCCGAGCAGCAGAAGGAAGAGCAGCGCGCCGATCGTGGAGACGGCGGCGGCGAGCTGGTTCTCGGTCAGCGAGGACATGAAGACCCCGATCGCGATGAAGGCGCTGCCGACCAGAAGCAGCGCGATGTAGTTGCCGACGATCTGCGCCGTATAGGGGGAAGCGTAAAGATAGAGCGGGATCAGGTTGAAGGAGGAGAGGAGCAGCATCCCGACAAGGACGGTCTCCGCCGCAAAGAACTTGGCGGCGACCATCGAGGTGATCGAGATCGGCGCCGTGAGCAGGAGCTGCTCGGTGCGCAGCTTCTTCTCCTCCGCGAAAAGGCGCATCGTAAGCAGCGCCGCGACGATCACGAGGATGAAGAGCGAATAGGTGAAATAGGAGGAGACGTTCGTCGTCTTCGACTGCAGCGTAGTCAGGGAAAAGAAGAACCCGGAAACGGCAAGGAAGATCGCGACGGTCACGTAGCCGATCGGCGTTGTGAAATAGGCGCGCAGCTCGCGCTTGTAGATGGCTGACATTCCGGTCCCTCCTTATCGCGTTTTTTTCTTCGCCGTTTCGGCTTTTTTGTCGATCAGCCGGATGAAGACGTCCTCGAGGCTCATCCCGATCGGCTCAAGGCCGAGGATCGGCCAGCCGCGCTCGGCGCAGGTGTAAAAGAGGCTCTTGCGCATATCGGTGTTCGGCGCGCTCTCGCAGAGGAAGGCGTAGGCGTCCCCCTCCCGCTCCGGGAGCAGCTCGACGTAGGTCATCCCCGGCTTTTCCCGCAAAACGGAAAGGATCTCCGTCTGCGGTCCCGCGATCTTCACCTTGAAGCGGCGGTTGTCCTCCAGCGTGCGGGTGATCTCCTCCGTCTTTTCATTGGCGACGATCTTGCCGCGGTTGATGATCACGATGCGCGAGCAGGTCGCCTGCACCTCCGAGAGGATGTGGGTGGAGACGATCACGGTGTGCTCCCGCCCGAGGTTGCGGATCAGGTTGCGGATCTCGATCACCTGCTTGGGGTCGACCCCGACGGTCGGCTCGTCGAAGATGATGACCTCCGGATTGCCGATCAGCGCCTGCGCGATGCCCACGCGCTGCCGGTAGCCCTTCGAGAGGTTTTTGATCACCCGGGACCAGACGTCGGAGATCCGGACGACGTCGCACACCTCTTTCAGATGTTTTTTGCGGTCGTAGGTGCATTTTTTGAGATCGTAGACGAAATTGAGGTATTCCTCCACCGTCATATCGAGGTAGAGCGGCGGCTGCTCGGGCAGGTAGCCGACCAGCTTTTTCGCCTCGAGCGGATGCTCGAGGATGTCGATGCCGTTGATCTCGGCGGTGCCGGAGTCGGAGGAGAGGAAGCCGGTGAGGATGTTCATCGTCGTGGACTTCCCCGCTCCGTTCGGCCCGAGGAAGCCGACGACCTCCCCCTTTTCCACGGAGAAGCTGACGTCGTCAAGCGCAAAGTTGGAGCCGTAGCGCTTGACCAGATGCTCGATCTTGACCATAAGAGAACCCCGCCCCGCAGGGCGTCCTTTCTTTATTTACGAGTCGATCCTATCATCCCTTTGTGAAAAACGGATGAAAACGGAAAAAACATAAGGAAAACCGAGAAAAACGGATCAGCTCCCGGAGCGGACGATCGCGCCGTTGAGGAATTCCCCGGTGTAGACCCTGCCGGTCGGCCAGGTGTAGGTGCCGTGGCCGGTCAGGGCGTTCTCCCGGAAATCCCCGGTGTAGGTCTCGCCGTTCTGCCAGGTGTAGACGCCGTGACCGTCCCGCATATCGTTTTTGAAGGAGCCCTCGTACCGGTCGCCGTTTGCGTAGAGGAACACTCCCTGCCCCTCCTTGCGGTCAAGGACGTAGTCCCCCTCGTAGGAGGCGCCGTCCGCAAAGACGAGCTTGCCGCGGCCGTCCTTCTTCCCTTCCCGGAAGGTGCCGGTGTAGACCGAGCCGTTCTGCCAGGTGTAGACGCCGGCGCCGGATTTCTGCCCGTTCGAGAAGCCGCCCTCGTACTTGTCGCCGTTTGCGTAGGCGAGGGTCGCCTGCCCCTCCATCACGTCGTCGGCAAAGCCGCCGCTGTACACGTTCCCGGAGGAAAAGCTGAGCGAGCCGACGCCGTTTTTGCGGAAATTCTTCAGGGAGCCGTAATACACGTCGCCGTTGGAATAGGTGAGCTTGCCGGTGCTGCGGGAGAGCGAGCCCGTCAGCCCGTTTGAGAAGGTGAAGCGGCCGGAGACCGGCTCGTCCGAGCGGATCACGCCGAAGAACTTGACCCAGCTCCCGTCGTCAAAGACGACCTTTTTGTACCGCCAGCCGGCAAGGAACATCACAAGGACGACGGCGAGGACCAGAACGAGCGCCGCGATCACGGCGAAAAGGACCGGCGCCTTCCTCCTCCGGCGGAGCCGGTGGATGCCGCGCGGCCCCTCGTCGAGCGGGTCGGGATTTGCGTAGATGATACCGTTTTCGTTCATACCGAACCTCCGAGAATAGACGTAAGCGCGTTATCGGTCATGCGCAGGAAATACGGGAGAAACAGATAGATCAGCACGAGCGCGGCGGTCGCGGCGGCGATCCCGAGGATCAGCGCCGGCACGCCGTTGCCCCGGCGGGCGAAGCGCCGCTCCGAGGGCTCGCGCTTCTCGATCGGGAGGTAGAAGCGGGACCGGCGCAGGAGCCCGGGGATCTCCCGGGGCGCGGCGGCGCTCTCCTCCTCCCCCTCCGGCGGCAGGACGACGACCGTCTTGCGGAGCATCGAGCGGGGCCGCAGCGCGCGCAGATACCGCGCGCCGGAAAAACCGCCCTCCTCTGCCGTGATCGCGCTCTCCGGGGCGAGCGCCTCGCGCCCGAGCAGCCCCCAGACGATCCTCGCGGTCGTCTGCTTGTAGAAGAAGGAGGCGACCAGCGCGATCAGGATCCCGAGATAGACGGCCAGCATCAGATAGACCAGGTTGACCGGCTCGGCGATGTCAAGGTGCGTAAAGTACAGTTCGCGGTAGTAGTCGAGGATCAGTTCCCAGAAAGGCAAGGGCTCCCTCCCGCCGCTTTTTGCGGCTTTTCTCTTTTTTCGCGCTTTTTGTGCGCTTTTCCGGCGCTTTTTTCAGCGTTTCGGCTCGATCTTCGTGATCCCGCCCATATAGGGGGAGAGCGCGGCGGGGATGTTCACCGAGCCGTCGGCGTTCAGATTGTTCTCGAGGAAGGCGATCAGCATCCGCGGCGGCGCCACGACCGTGTTGTTGAGGGTGTGGGCGAAGTACTTGCCGTTTTCCCCCGCCACGCGGATCTTCAGGCGGCGCGCCTGCGCGTCGCCGAGGTTGGAGCAGCTCCCCACCTCAAAGTATTTCTTCTGGCGCGGAGACCACGCCTCCACGTCGAGACTTTTTACCTTCAGGTCGGCGAGATCGCCCGAGCAGCACTCCAGCGTGCGCACCGGGATGTCGAGGGTGCGGAAGAAGTCGACGGTGTTCTTCCAGAGGCGGTCGAACCACATCGGCGACTCCTCCGGACGGCAGACGACGATCATCTCCTGCTTCTCGAACTGGTGGATGCGGTAAACGCCGCGCTCCTCGATCCCGTGCGCGCCCTTCTCCTTGCGGAAGCAGGGGCTGTAGCTGGTCAGCGCATAGGGGAGCTTCTTTTCGTCGAGGATCGTGTCGATGAACTTGCCGATCATCGAGTGCTCGCTCGTGCCGATCAGGTAGAGATCCTCCCCCTCGATCTTGTACATCATCGCGCTCATCTCGTCAAAGCTCATCACGCCCGTCACGATGTCCGAGCGGATCATGAAGGGCGGCACGCAGTAGGTGAAGCCCCGCCCGATCATAAAGTCGCGCGCGTAGGAGAGGATCGAGCTGTGGAGCCGCGCGATATCCCCCATCAGGTAGTAGAAGCCGTTGCCCGCCACGCTGTGCGCGGCGTCAAGGTCGATCCCCGCAAAGCTCTCCATGATCTCGGTGTGGTACGGGATCTCAAAATCCGGCACCTTCGGCTCGCCGAAGCGCTCGCGCTCCACGTTCTCGCTGTCGTCGCGCCCGACGGGGACGCTCGGGTCGATGATGTTCGGGATCACGAGCATCCGCTCGCGGATCGCCGCGGCGAGCTCGTCCTCGCGCTTTTCCAGCTCCTCAAGGTCCCGCGTCGCCTCCTGGACGCGCCGCTTCGCCGCTTCCGCCTCCTCGCGCTGCCCCTTCGCCATATAGGCGCCGATCTCCTTCGACGCTTTGTTCTTGAGCGAACGCAGCTCGTTCGCCTTCGTCTCGGCGGCGCGGCGCTCGGCGTCCAGCGCGATCACCTCGTCCACCATCGGCAGCTTGCGGTCCTGGAACTTCTTTCTGATGTTTTCCTTGACTGCTTCGGGGTTTTCCTTCAGAAATTTGATGTCGATCATCGTTCTCTCCTTGGTCTTCTTCCCTTCTCCCTGTCGGATCGGGTCGAAAAATGTAAAATTTGGTAATTTTGTAAATATCAGTAAATCAAAGCGAGATCTTCTTCCCGCCGTTGAGCGCGGCGAGCAGCTCCTCGAGGTCCTCGTTGTCCTCGTAATAGATCTTCAGCGCCTTTTCCCTGCCGGCGGCGATCTTCACCCGGCGGCCGAGCGCCTCCCGGGCGCGGTCCTCCAGCGCGCGGGCGTACACGTCCCCGTCGCGCGGCGAGGGCGGCGTCTCCTTCTTCGGCGCGTTCGCCCGTTTCACCGCCTTTTCCACCTCGCGCACGGACAGTCCGTCCCGCGCGGCGAGCGCGGCGAGCGCGTCGGTCTCCTCCGGCGCGGCGAGCCCGAGCAGCGCCTTCGCGTGCCCGACGGAGATCTTCCCGTCCCGCAGCAGGGCGAGCGTTTTTTCCGGCAGATCGGTCAGGCGCATCATGTTCGCGACCGCGCTCCGGCTCTTCCCTATTTTGGCGGCGATCTCCTCCTGCGTCATCTCCCAGACCTCGGAGAGCTCGCGGTACGCCAGCGCCTCCTCGACCGGGTTGAGATCCTCGCGCTGGACGTTCTCCACCAGCGCGAGCTGCGCCGTCGTCGCCTCGTCCGGCGAGATCACGATCACCGGGATCTCGGAGAGCCCCGCGATCTTCGCCGCGCGGAAGCGGCGCTCCCCCGCCACGATCTGGTAGAAGCCGTTTCCGGACTCCCGCACCAGCAGCGGCTGCAGGACGCCGTGCGCGGCGATCGAGTCGGCGAGCGACCGGAGCCCCTCCTCGTCAAAATTCTTTCTCGGCTGGTCGGAGCGCGGCTCGAGACGCGAGAGCCGGATCGTCATATAAGAGGACGAGGAGCCGGCGTTGTTGCTGTCAAAGATCGCGTCCAGCCCCCGTCCGAGGCCCGTTTTTCTTGTCGGCATACCGTTTCCGCCTTTCTTTTTACAAATCATGCCGGGTTTTGCGGTCAGATCCGCTCCGCGAGCTCCCGCGCAGCCGCCAGATACTCCTGGCTGCCCTTGCAGTTTTTATCGTGATACCAGACCGGAACGCCGAAGCCCGGCGCCTCCGAAAGCTTGACGTTGCGGGAGATGGTCGTGGAAAAAAGCTTGTCCGCGTAGTACTTTTTCAGCTCCGAGACGCATTGCATCGAGAGCACCAGCCTGCCGTTGTACATCGTGAGGAGGATGCCCGTGACCTCCAGGTCGGGATTGTAGTGCGTTTTGATCTTGGAGACGGTGTTCATCAGCATCCCCAGCCCCTCCAGCGCGTAAAACTCGCACTGCATCGGGATCACGACGCCGTCCGCCGCCGTGAGGCCGTTGACCGTCAGCATCCCGAGCGATGGCGGACAGTCCACGATCACATAATCAAATCCGGAGAGAACGGGCTCAAGCGCCTCCTTGAGGCGGTACTCGCGCCGGTCCATCTCAAAGAGATCGAATTCCGCGCCCGCCAGATTGATGTTCGAGGGGATCACCCAGCAGTTCTCAAAGACGGTCGGCACCACCGCCGCCTCCGCCGAAGCGCTGCCGATCAGCATCTCGTAGGTCGTGGTATGCACGCCCCGTTTGTTGATGCCGAAGCCGCTGGAGGAGTTGCCCTGCGGATCCATATCGCAGAGCAGGACCTTCTTTCCGAGGACGCCGAGGGATGCGGCGATGTTGACGGCGCTGGTCGTTTTGCCTACGCCGCCCTTTTGATTCGCAAAAGCCAGAATTTTAGCCATACTCTACCTCTCGTCGGGGTTGTTTGCCCCTTTATTATACTATCCGGCGCCCCTCTTGTCAACCGGGTAAACGGAAAAGCCGAAAAAAGAGCCGGGAAGGGAAGCGCGGGGTTGTTCCACGTGGAACAGCGGCGCCCCGCGCGCCTCGCGGGACCAAAGGCAGGAAAAGCTCCGCGCAGAATGTTCCACGTGGAACAAAAGGGAAGGGCGGCGCCTGGAGCGCGCCCGCGGCGCGGGAGAAGACCCTCGAGGCGGGAAGGGAAGAGCGGGCGCGGAGCGCGGACGCTCCCGTCCGCCGGTCGACTAATAAAGAATTCGTAATATAATAAAAAGGAAGAGAACCGGCTCGGAAAGGCTCCCGCCCCGAGGGCCCGATCCCCCAAAAATCCTTACGGATTTTTCCGGGGACCCCACCGGGCCGGTGGACCGCTTGCGGTGGAAGGAGTCTTTATAGCCTCCCTCCTGAGGGAGGTGCCGCGGTTTGCCGCGGCGGAAGGAGTTTTGTCTCTCTGTCGTTGCTTTTGCTTTGTCCCTTTCTCCCCTGACTCCTTCAGTCGCCTACGGCGCCAGCTCCCTCAGGAGGGAGCCTTGTTTTTGCGGCGGGGCGCGCAAACCGAAAAACGCCCGGGCCGTATCGGGCGTTTTTCGACCCGAGGGAGGATATGAACGCGCTCCCCCGAGCGAAAGGAAAAAGCCGGGCATCCGTACCGCCCGGCTTTTGGGGAAGGAGTCGCTTTGATCGTGCTCCCTTTGCTCCCTGCCTCTTCAAAAAGTCTTTTGCCTACTTTTCTTCAGAAAAGTACGGCGTTTTTCGGCTTGTTCATAAAAAGTTCACAATTAAAGCAAGCTCAGTTCACAATTCGCGCATAAAATAACTTGCTTGCCTGCGTGGGGGACGCCGCCCGTTCTTCCGGCTTTTCGGAGGTCCGGGGTCACCCGCGGTGGTAAAATTTCTTTGTTTTTGAATGATTTGTGCAAAACGGCAGAACAATTCCATGCTGAAAAAATCAGAAAGGAGAAAGGCTTATGCAAAGCAAGGTCGGCGTGTTCCGGCGGGTCCTTTTTCTTTTCCTCTCTGTCGCGGCGCTTTCTCTGCTTTTTGCGTTTGCGGTCTCCGCGAAGCCGGTCAATCTGATCCCGGTCTATGACGAGGGGGTCCTGCAGTCTTACTACGGCGAGGTAACGAACGGGGCGGTGTATCTGCCTTTTGAGGCGTTCGCGCACGCGAACGGGACGCCGGCGCTGGAGGAGAGCGGGGAAGGGGCGCTGCCGTCCCTGTCCGCGTCCGGCGCGGAGCTGACGGTGACGGTCTATCCCGGGGAGGCGTTCCTGTGCGCCAACGGCCGTTATTTTTACTCGCCCGAGCTGCCCGCTTACGACAAAGACGGGGTGCTGTTCGTTCCGGCGCGGCTGCTCGGCCAGGCGTACGGGCTCCAGCCGGTGTTCGACGAAGAGGAAAGGACGCTCGCGCTCGTTCGGGAGTATCATCCCGTCGGGCAGGGGGAGACGTTTTACGACGCGGAGTCGCTTTACTGGCTCTCGCACATCATTTACGCCGAGGCGGGTCTCGGCGAGCCGTTTGAGGGGAAGGTCGCCGTCGGCAACGTAGTGCTCAACCGGGTGCGCGACGTTTCGACGCCGAACACCATCAAGGAGGTCATCTTCGACAACCGTTTCGGCATCCAGTTCTCCCCGGCTTACACGCCGGTGATCTACGAGGAGCCGAACGAGCTCTCGGTCATCGCCGCCAAGGTCTGCCTGGAGGGGTATTCGATCGACCCGGACATCCTCTTTTTCTACTCGCCGCGCTACGCCGTCGCCGAGTGGATCGAGTCGACCCGGCCCTACAAGTTCACCATCGGCAATCACCGCTTCTTTGCGTAAAAAAAGCGCTTTTGACAAGGTCAAAAGCGCTTTTTTTCTCAGCGGGTGAGGGGGCCCTCCTCCTCGCCCGGCATCGGCAGATCCTCGAGCGGCTCGAGCTTCTGCACGCGCGGGAAGCAGAGGAAGTAGTAGAGCGAGAGGGCGATCGAGAGGAGAAAGAGGATGAAGCGCGGATGCCCGAGCAGGGCGGAAAGTCCGTCCTGCGCGAGGATGACGATCACCCCGACCGTCTCGAGCAGGAAGAGGACGGGCGCGAAGGTCTTGGCGAGGACGATCGGCTTGTGGAAGGTGAGCGAATCGACGAAAAAGACGGCGAAGGGGAGCGCGGAGAAGAGGATCGCCGCAAGGGCGAGCGCGTCGAACCGCCCGACAAGATAGGAGATCAGCTCCCAGATCAGAGCGGCGAACGCCGCGCCGGTCGAGACGAGGAAGGGGAGGCGGATCTGCGCGCGGTTGGCGAAGAAGACGAGCAGGAGAAAGGCGGAGAGGAACAGCAGGCAGAGCGGGAGCGCTCCGGTAAAGGAGAAACGCCCCGCCGTGAAGGGGCTCCCGGGGAGGAACGCCTGGATCGCGGTGACAAAGGCGGCGAGGGCGGCGAAAAGCATCGGGGCGAGCAGTTTTTTCTTCATTTGATTTCCTCCTTGCCCTCTCTGTCGGGAGGGCTTTTCCCCGCTTTGGCGGGGCTTTTCTTTTTTTCCGGCTTCAGCGCCGGATCTCGCTGTTGCGGCGGGGATAGGCGGGGGGCGTTTTGTGGAGCTTTTTCACCACGATAAGGGCGCGGACGTTCTCCTCCTCCGGGGCGGCGGGGTCGGCGAGCCGCCGGACGGCGACTTCCTCCGCGCGGGCGCCGAGGGCGGTCAGCGCGGGCTTTGCCTCCCGCAGCTCCTCTTCGGCGTCCGGGCCCTTGTAGGCGAGGAAAAATCCGCCGACGCGCACAAAGGGCAGGCAGTACTCGGCGAGAGCGGCGAGGGGGGCGACGGCGCGGGCGACGGCAAGGTCGAGGGCGTCCCGCAGCTCTTCCCGGCGGGAGAGCTCCTCCGCGCGGCCGGGGAGGGGGGTAACGTTGGAAAGCCCGAGGGCGCCCGCCGCGCGGGCGACGAAGGCGAGCTTCTTTTTTGTCGCGTCGAGCCCGTAAAAGGCGGTATCCGGCAGGGCGAGGGCGAGCGGGAGGAGGGGGAAGCCTCCCCCGCAGCCGACGTCCACGGCGGTCTTTGCCCCCGTCTTTTCCGCGAAATCGGCAAAGAGCAGGGAATCGGCGAAATGCAGGAGCCAGACCGCCTCCGGCGTGCGGAGGGCGGTAAGATTGACCTTTTGGTTTTCCTCGAGGAGAAGGTCCGCGAGGGCGGAAAGGCGCGGCAGGAGGGAGGCGAAGCGGCCGAGGCCGTTTGCCGCGAGGACGGAGGCGGGGTAAGAGGGGGTCATGCCTTTTCTCCTTTTTCTCCTTTTTCTCCCCTTCCGGGATCCGCCTCCCGCCGGTTGTGCTTGATCCAGATCAGGAGGACGGTAACGTCGGCGGGGGAGACGCCGCTGATGCGGGAAGCCTGTCCGACGCTCGCGGGGCGGACGCGGGAGAGCTTTTCGGCGGCCTCGAGCCGCAGGCCCGCGATCTGCCGGTAGTCGAGATCGGGGAGGAGCATATCCTCCAGGCGCTTCTGCCGGGCGGCTTCCTCCTCCTCTTTTTTGATGTATCCCTCGTACTTGACGGCGGTCTCGGCGCTCTCCCGCACGCTGCGGGGGAGGGCGGCGGGCGCCGTTTTGTCGATCGGGGCGAGCTTTTTCGCGTCCAGCTCCGGGCGGCGGTAGAGGTCCGCCAGCCGGACACCGGTGGAGATCGGAGCGGAGCCGTTTTCCTCCAGGAGGGCGTTGACCTCCTCCGTCGGCGGGATCACGGTGCGGCGGATGCGTTCTTCCTCCGTCCGCTCGGCGGCGAGGCGCTCGGAAAAGAGCTCCCAGCGCTCGTCGGAGACGAGCCCGCAGGCGCGCCCGACCGGGGTGAGGCGGAAGTCGGCGTTGTCCTGGCGGAGGAGCAGCCGGAACTCGGAGCGCGAGGTCATCATCCGGTAAGGCTCGCTTGTCCCTTTTGTGACAAGGTCGTCGATCAGCGTGCCGATATAGGAGGAGGAGCGGGGGAGGATCAGCGGGGGACGGCCCAAGAGGGCGAGGGCGGCGTTCGCGCCGGCGACCAGCCCCTGCGCCGCCGCCTCCTCGTAGCCGGAGGAGCCGTTGAACTGCCCGGCGCCGTAGAGCCCGGCGACCGCCTTTGTCTCCAGCGTGGGGTAGAGCCCGGTGGGGTCGGCGCAGTCGTACTCGATCGCGTAGGCAAAGCGGGTGATATGGGCGCGGGAGAAGCCGGGCAGGGAGCGGACCATCGCGTACTGGACCTCCGCCGGCATCGAGGTGGAAAAGCCCTGGAGATAGAGCTCGCCGTCCTCCCTGCCGGTCGGCTCGACAAAGAGCTGATGCCGCTCCTTGTCGGCGAAGCGGACGATCTTATCCTCGATGGAGGGGCAGTAGCGGGGGCCGACGGCGTGGATGCGCCCGGCGTACATCGCGCTGCGGGAAAGGTTCTCCCGGATGACGCGGTGCGTCTCTCCGGTGGTATAGACGATATGGCAGGGCACGCCGGTGAAGCCCTCGAAGGCGTCCTCCGGCGTGAGGCGGGAAAAGGGAAGGGGAGAGAGCTCCCCGTCCTGCCGCTCGAGGAGGGAGAAGTCGACCGTGCGCCGGTCGATGCGCTGCGGGGTCCCGGTCTTGAAGCGGCGCAGGGAGAGCCCGAGCGCGGCGAGGGAGGCGGTGAGGCGGGTCGCGGGGAGCTGACCGTCGGGGCCGCTTTCGGCGCTCGTCTCGCCGATATGGATCCGCCCGCCGAGGTAGGTGCCGGTCGCAACGACCGCGGCGCGGACGTTCCAGCGCTCGCCGAGGGGGGTGAGGACGGCGGCGACGCGCGGCCGGCCGCTCTCCGTCTCCTCCGTCTCCACGGAGGAGATCTCCGCCTGCACCAGACGGAGATGCGGCGCCGACTCCAGCCGGCGCTTCATATACGCGCGGTAGGCGAGCCGGTCCGCCTGCACCCGTTTCGAGCGCACGGCGGCGCCCTTGCCGGTGTTGAGGGTCCGGCTCTGGAGGGTCACGGCGTCCGCCGCAAGCCCCATCTCTCCGCCGAGGGCGTCGATCTCATAGACGAGATGACCCTTCGCCGTCCCTCCGATCGAGGGGTTGCAGGGCATATTGGCGACGGCGTCGAGCGAGAGGGTGAAGAGCACGGTATCGAGCCCGAGGCGGGCGGCGGCGAGCGCCGCCTCCACCCCGGCGTGTCCCGCGCCGATCACGGCGATATCCGCCGAGTGAGTCATAAGGAGGCCTCCGTCAGTTTTCTTCCGCCGGCGGGGCGGGGGGATCGGGGAGAAGGACCTTTGCGTAGAGGGTCCAGCCGCGCGCGGGATCGTACGCGGCGAACGCGCCCTGCGAGAGGGAGGTGACGGCGGTGTGGGTAAAGGGCAAAAGGACGTTGCCCTCCCGGTCGATCATCCCGACCGCGCCCTCGAAGCCGAGGATGCCGACCCCCTCGCAAAACGGCTTTGCGTAGGTGTAGATCGGCTGGGCGATCCAGCGTTTTTCCGTCGTGTAATAGCCGTAATAGCCGCCGCGCTCAAGGAGCAGCACGCCGTCCGAGTAGCCGCGCAGGGTGTAGCCCTCGGGGATGGGGAAGCGGTTTTCCCCCTCGTCGAGGAGCAGCTCGTAGGAGCCGACGAGGAAGTCGTCGTTGTGGTAATAGCCGTCGGTATCGAGCTGGCGGACGCGGACGTAGCCGCGGTCAAAATAGTAATGCCCCATCCCGCGCTCGTCGCGCAGCACCGGCTCCGCGTAGAAGGAGTCGGCGAGACGGCCGTTCTCGTTGAAATAGAAGAGCGAACGGAAGATCGCCTGCCGGTCGTACCGGTCGACGTACGCCATCCGCCCGCCGGGGTAGACGACGCAGGCGTATCCGCCGCGATAACCGAAGATGTGCAGGTATTTGTAGCCGGTGTAAAGGTACCACGGGCTCGCGCCGAACGCCATGCGCGGCTCGTTGCGCTCGATGATCTCAAGGATCTTCGGCTCCGGCGCGGGCTCGGTCTCCGGCGCCGTTTCAGGCTCGGTCTCCGGCTCGGTCTCCGGCTCCGTTTCGGGCTCCGTTTCGGGCGCCGTCTCCTCCGCGGTCTCGGGGGAGGTCTCCGCGTCCGTCTCCGGCGCGGTCTCCGCGTCCGTTTCGGGCGCGGGAGGCGCGGTCTCGCCCTCCGTCTCCGGCGCGCCGGTCCCCTCCGCGGGATCAAGGAAGGTCTCCGCCGGGACGGTCCCCTCCGCGGGGATCGGGGCGGGGGTCTCCGGCGCCGTCTCGGGCGCGGTCTCCGCGTCCGTTTCCGGCGGGGTCTCCGGCTCCGTTTCGGGGGGCGTTTCCTCCGCCGTCTCCACCGGCGTGATATCGGCGGGGAGGGGCTCCTCCGTCTCCGGCGCCTCGGTCTCCTCCGGCGCCTCGGTGACGATCTCGGTGACCGTCACCCACACCGCGTATCGCTCGGCGCCGTTGTCGCTCTTCCCGTAGTCGGGGAGGTAATCGAAGTAAAGCCCGCGGTTCTCCGTTTCGTCCTCGTAGTCGCTCTCCTCGAGCGTCCCCTCGGGGGCGAGGAAGTACCAGCGGGTCGGATCGCCGTCCCGGTGGAAGAGCGGGCGGTCCTGCGCGTCCCGCGTCATCGCGGGGACGACCGAGCAGGAGGGGAATTCCGCCAGCTTTTCTCCCCCCTCGGTCGAGTAGAGGCGCAGCGTCGCCCCGTCGTCGAGCAGGAGGTATCCCATATAGAGGCGGACGGCGGGCATCACGGTATAGACGATGCGCCGTCTCCCCTCGGGGACGACGGTATCGTTTTCGGCGTAGGAATAGAACTCCAGCCCGGAGAGCTCCGCCAGCTCGTCCTCCGGCAGGATCACGCCGTTGTCGAGGATGCAGAGGGTCATATTGCCGTCGCCGTCATAGTCGGCGTAACTGACCGCCGCGCCGAGCGCGCGGAGGGCGGAGAGCTTTTCATAGGAGAGGGAGAGCGGCGCGCCGCCCTCGAGCACCCCGCTGCCGACGCCGCTGACGTTCGAGGCGGCGCGCAGCGCGGAGAGGAAGCGGACGCGGTTGTTCTCCGGGTCGGCGGGCGCGGTCGTCTCCCCCGCGGGAGAGGTGGAAACGGGGAGGGTCACAAGCGGGAGAGTGGCCGCCGGTCTCTTTTCCGCCCGCGGCAGGAAGGTGAAGTCGAAGACCCCGCGCTGATAGAGGATCGCCCCGGCGGTGAGCAGCAGGAAGAAAAGCCCGCAGACAAGGCGGATCAGGGTCGTTTTCGTTTTGCTTGCGATCTTCACGGCGGCTCCTTTCGGGGAGGGAAAGATCCCTATTTGTGGTATTTTGCGCCGGCGGCGATGCTTTTCGCGCGGTAGAGCGCCTCAAAGAGGATGACGCGCATCAAACGGTGGGGGAAGGTCAGACGGGAGAAGGAGAGGCGGTACCGGCAGGCGCGCTTGACCTCCTCCGAGAGCCCGAGCGACCCGCCGATGAAAAAGGCGACGCCCGGGGCGGCGGCGGCGCAGTCCTCCAAGAGGGCGGAGAGCTCCTCGCTCGAGAGCTGCTTTCCCTCCACGCAGAGGGCGATCTTCACGGCGTCGGCGGGCGCGGCGTCGAGCAGCCGTCTGCCCTCCCGGCGGAGGATCTCCTCCTTTTCGCGCTCGGAGGGCGCGTCGGGGATCGGCTCGTCGCGCAAAAGGATCAGCTCCGTCCGCGCGTAGCGGGAGAGGCGTTTTTTATATTCGTTCACCGCCTCGGTGAAATAACTCTCTTTGTCGTTTCCGACCGAGAGGACGGTTATCTTCTGCATAGCGGCGCCGCCTCCACGGGGGTGTCGGGCGCCGCCGCCCGGACCGAAACGAGGGGGAAGTCCGCAAGGGCCTCCCGCGCGGCGGCGAGGGCGAGGGCGGGGGTGTTGTTCTCGCGCGAGAGATGCGCGAGGATCACTTCTTCTGCGCCTGCTTCCGCCAGGCGGCGCAGGAGCGCGGCGCAGGCGGCGTTCGAGAGATGCCCCTCGGGGGAGAGGATCCGGCGCTTGAGAGGGTAGGGGTAGGGTCCGGAGCGCAGGCGCTCCTCGTCATGGTTCGACTCCACGCCGACGACCCGGCAGCCGAGGAGACAGGCGAGCACCCCGTCCGTGACGCAGCCGACGTCGGTCGCCACGCCGCAGGCGTCCTCGTCCGACGAAAAACGGTAGCACACGCTGCCCGGCGCGTCGTGCGGGGTGGGGTAGCTTGTGACCGTCACCTCTCCCACCCGCACGGACTCACCGGCGGGGAGGAGGACGATGCGGTCGCGGAAGACGCCGCTCGCCGTCAGGGTCGCGGCGGTCTCCTCCGTCGCGTAGATCGGGCAGGGGACGCGGGCGGAAAAGACCGGCAGGGCGGAGACGTGGTCGCCGTGGTCATGGGTGACGAAGACGCCGTCCAGCTCCTCCGGCTCCATCCCGCAGGCGGCGAGCGCGCGGGTCAGCGTTCTCGCGCTTTTCCCCGCGTCGATAAGGAAGGCGCGCGGACCGCAGCGCAGGAGCCACGCGTTCCCGGACGAGCCGGAATAGAGAGAGGTGAGAAGGAAGGGGAAGAGCGGCGCGCCGCCCTCCCCGGGAAGTTTGGTCATAAAACGGCTCCGGTGAAATTTCGGAAGGAATCGAGGACGAAAAGATCAAGATAATCCAAAAGAAAAACGGAGAGGAAGCAGACGATCAGAAGGAGCATCCATTTGGTGCGCTCGCGCCGCCGGGCGGCGGCGGCGAGGAAGGCGTCCTTCTCCTCCTCGCTCCATTCGTCGGGCAGTCTCTCGCGCTTTCCGCCCGTCGCAAGGGTGGCGCGGTTGCAGATCAGATAGGCAGAGAGGAGGAGGAGGGTGAGGGCAAAGTAGGTCCAGAGGGTCGCCTTCATCACGCCCTCTCCGAGCGTCACGAGCCAGGAGTAGAGCAGATAGAGGAGGAAGGTCCCGGCAAAGAGGAAGACGACGCGCAAAAGCACGCGGACCGCCTGCCGCTTGTCCCCCTCCGCCCGCTCCGTGGGCAGGCTCTCCTCTTCCTTCCGTTTTTTGTTTTTCATCTTAAAGATCCACGCGGATCGCGCCCTCGGGACGGACCGCAAGCACCGAGCAGGCGCCGGCGCCGAAGACGTGGTCCATGATCGCCGCGTAGTCCGCGGTCTTCTCCGAGGGGATGAACGCCTGGATCGTCCCGGCAAAGCCGCCGCCGTGGACGCGGAAGGCGCCGCCCCAGCCCTGCGTGATCCGCTCGGTCACGCAGAGGGCGAGACTGAGTCCCTGCTCCTCCACGTTCTTGACGGTGTAGACGTTCTGGAGATACTTATAGCTGGAGTCTCCGCTCGCCTTCACCCCGGCGAAAAAGGCGTCGAGGTCCTTCTTTTCCAGCGCCGCGGTCTGCCGCTCGACCCGCTCGTTCTCCGAGACGAAGTGCATCGCGCGCAGGAGCGCCCGGTCGCCCGCCGCGCGGCGCAGGACCGGCGCGTCGGCGATCAGCTGGTCAAAGGTGATCCCGCGCAGCGCGTCGCGCCCGTAGTAGGCGGCGATCTTCTTCATCTCCGCGGGAACGGAGGCGTAGTCGTCGTTGAGGTCGGCGTGGTTGCCGCCGGTATTGACGATGCAGAGGGAGTAGCCGTTTGCGGTGAGGTCGAAGTCGAGGGGGGTGATGACGGGATCCCGCGGATCCGCAAAGTCGATCGCCACAAAGCCGCCGACCGCGCACGCCGTCTGGTCCATCAGGCCGCAGGGCTTGCCGAAGAAGACGTTCTCCGCGTACTGGGAGATGCGCGCGATCTCGGGCGCGCCGATCCTTCCCCCGTTTGCAAGGTGGTTCTCGATGTTGCCGATCATCACCTCAAAGGCGGCGGAGGAGGAGAGGCCGGAGCCGGTCTTCACGTCGTTTGTCGTGCAGGCGCAGAAGGGGACGACGCTGTGGCCGTTCTTCTTCATCCCGGCGCAGACGCCCGCGATCAGGCTGCGGGATTTGTAGAACCACGCCTCGTTTGGCTCGTCGGTCTCGGAGAGGGGGATGACGTCCTCGCTGTAGCCCTTGCTGTGCACGCGGATGCAGTCGTCCCCGGTCTTTGCCGCCACGGCGATGATATCGAGGTCGATCGCGCCGCAGAGGACCTTGCCGTGGTTGTGGTCGGTATGGTTGCCGGAGATCTCGCTGCGCCCGGGGACGGAGAAGAAGGAGACGTCAAGATCCCCGTACTCGGAGAGAAAATCCCCGAGCAGGGAGAGATAGCGTCCCCGCTGTCCTTCCGCCTTTTTGCCGTAGAGGCGGCGCAGGGCGGCGTCGCCCCTGCCTTCGGTGAGATACTGCTTCAGTTCTGTTGCTTTCATGATTTTTTTCCTTTCGGATCGTATTTTCTTTTTTTCAGCGTCTGTGCCGGGAGAGGAAGCGCCCGAGCGCGTCGGCGGCGTCCCGGAGGACGGGCGCCTCCGGCAGCATCACGACGCGGAAGCGGAGATCCTCCGTCCAGTCGAACCCGGAGCCGGGGATCACGAGCACGCGCTCCTCGCGCAGGAAGGCAAGGGCGAACTCCTCCGCGCTTTCAAAGGAGAAGCGCTCCCGCTCCAGCCCTGGGAAGAGGTAGAACGCCGCGCGGTTTTTGACGTAGGAGACGCCGTCGATCCCGTCCAGCGCCCGGCAGAAGACGTCCCGCTGCCCGCGGATACGGCCTTCGAGCATCTCCCGGGTAAAGGCGGTGTCGGCGAGGGCTGCGGGGACGGCGAGCTGGGAGAGGACGTTGCCGCAGAGGCGCATCGCCGCCAGCTTCATCACCCCGGCGCGGACCTCGTCGAGGACCCCGGCGGGCCCGCTGAAGAGCATCCACCCGCAGCGAAAGCCGCAGACGATATGCGATTTGCTGAGGCCGTTCAGGGTCACGCAGGGAAGATCCGGCGCGAGGGAGGCGAGGGAGAGGAAGGGCGCGCCGTCGAGGACGAGCCGGTCGTAGATCTCGTCCGCGATCAGGACCAGTCCCCGCTCCCGCGCGAGAGCGGCGATCCCCTCGAGGATCTCCCTGCCGTAGACCGCGCCGGTCGGGTTGTTGGGGTCGATCACAAGGATCGCCTTCGTCCTCGGGCCGATCTTCCTTTTGATATCGTCAAGGTCGGGCTGCCAGCCGTTTGCGGGGTCGCAGCGGTAAAAGACGGGCACGGCGTCCGCCAGGCGGGCGGCGTTGCTCCACAGGCTGTAGCAGGGGGAGGGGAGCAGCAGCTCCTCGCCCGTGCCGAGCAGCGCGGCCGCCAGCATCGACGCCGCCTCCGACACGCCGTTGGAGAGGAACACGCCGTCCGGGGAGGCGCCTTCGATCCCTTGCTCCCGGTGGTAGCGGGCGACGGCCTCGCGCGCGTCGAGCATCCCGCGCACGTCGCAGTAGGGGACCGCCTCGTCGAGGCGGGAGAGGAGGGCGGCGCGCAGAGACTCCGGCAGGGAAAAGCCGAAGCGCCCGGGGTTGCCGGTGTTCAGCATCAGGACCTCCGTCCCCGCAGCCTTCATGCGGAGCGCCTCCTCGTAGAGCGGGCCGCGGATATCGGAACGGACCGGAGCAAGCCGGTCGGATGCGCGGATCGTCACTTTTTCGCTCCTTTGTCTGAGAGAGAGTCGTACAGATCATAGTCGTACATAGTAAAGTATAGCACGATTTCCCCGCTTTTGCAAGACGTCGGAGAAAGAAAGAGGGGGGAGCGGGGCAGGAAAAAAGAGGGATTCGCCCGCTTTGACGGACGCGGGGAAAAACGTCGGAATAAAAGCAGAAGAAAAGAGGGGGGGCCGACGGCCGGAACGTCCTCTCTTTTTGCAGAATGGTCTTGCAAAAAAAGAAAAAAAGCGGTATACTGTTTTTGCCCGACCCAAGGGAGTTTCCCCTCCCGAAAACAGCATCAAGAGATCCGCCCCCGGCGGATCAAGGAGGTTCCATGAAAAAAACGTTCCTGACCTTTCTCTCCGCGCTGCTGACGCTCGGCCTCTTCTGCGCCGCGCCGTCGGCGGGCGCCGCGGAGACGAAGACCGTCTATCTCTCCGACAGCGGCAGCGACGCCGCCGACGGCAGCAGCGCCAAAATGGCGAAAAAGACCCTCGCCGCCGCCTATAACGCCCTCGGCTCCGCCGGCGGGACTCTCGTGATCTGCGGGCCCGTCACCCTCGACGGCGCCTCCGGCGTCACCTTCCCGAGGGCGTCGGCGCCCGTGACGATCACCTCCGTCGCAAAAGGGGTCGACTACCGCGTGACGGACAACGCCGCGCTCACCGTGAAGACCGCGCTCTATCTCTCCGGGGACACGGTCTTTTCCGGGCTGGCGATCAAAGGGCAGAGCGGCGCGCGCATCTACGGCCGCGGCAACGATCTCTCCTTTGGCACCGATCTGAACGTCACCGGGACGGCGCCCGCGATCTTCGGCGGCACTTACGGCGGCGCGGTCAAGACCGCCGACGCCTGCTCCTTTTACGGCTATTCGATCAACGTGCGGGGCGGCAAGTGGAGCGGCGTCTACGGCGGCAACTACCGCGATAAGGACAGCCAGCCCTGCGGCGTGATCGGAGACGTCACGGTCGTCGTCGGCGGCAGCGCCGTCGTCTCCGGCACCTCCAACCTCGGCGCCGTCGCCGGCGCCACCTTCTGCGGGCTCGACGGGGACGTTACGATCCGCGTCGAAACGGGCGCCGTCATCCAGAAAGGGATCTACGCCGTCTCCCGCAAGGGGGGCAACTCCACCCAGAACCAGCCGGTCTTCGACGGCAGCGCAACGATCCGGATCTCCGGCGGCAGGCTCTCCTCCGCGCCGGTCGCCGCGGTCAAGGAGCCGGAAACGGGCTCCCTTCTCGGGGACTTTACCCTCGATATCCAGAGAGACGCCAATCTGGACAAAACCTGCACGCCCCTCTCGGCGGAGGGCGTGCTCGGCCGCGCGACCGCCACGGTCGCCTCCGCGAGCCTCGCGGAACGGCTCCTCTTTTTCCCGCCCGTCCGCTACCTCTCCTCACAGGGCAAGGCGGGCGCCTCCGGCCTTACGCCCTACGAGCCGATGCGCTTTGAGGACGCCGTGCGCGGCATCTCGCCCGAGGAGGAGCGCTTGATCTTTTATCTGACCGACGCGGTCGAGGCGGACCTCTCCCTGCTCCCCGCGGTCGGCGAGACGGCCTTTTTCCGGGAAGGGGACAAGAGCGCGCTCGTCCTGCGCGGCGAGCAGTCCCTTCCCTGCGCGCTCACCGTGAATACGCCGATCAAGGCGGAGAACGCCGTCCTCCTCATGAACGGCCACTCCTTCACGGCGGAGGAGTGGACGAAGGTCGAGGGCGCCCTTTCGGTCGACGGCGGCGAGTCGGAAGCGGGACATACGATCCTCCTGCGCGCCGGAGAATATGAGAGCGTGAAGGGCGGCCGCTCCAAGAGCGGGACCGTCGCCGTCGCGCTGCTCTCCTCCACCCCCTACCGGATCTTTGCGAGGGAGATCTGCGGCGCCTCCGGCGAGAGGACCGGCGGCGACGTTTCGGTCATCCTGCAAACGGTGGTGACCGAAAAGCTCACCCTTACGGAAAACGGCGCCGTGGGCTCGGTCGGCGCCGCCCTCTTCCGCTCCACCGCCCCCAAAACGATCGCGGTGAAGGGCCCGGTCGGCGGCGATCTCGGGATCCTCCGGCGCGAGAGCGGCACGTCCGTCGACGCGCCGGAGGTCGCGGGGCGGAAATACGTCTCCGGCACGGAGATCGACGGCTTCACCGATCTCGGCTCCGTCGTCTTCGTCGGGCTTTCCCTCACCGGGCAGCAGGACGGCGTTACCCCTCTCGACCCGCAAAAGGATCTCCCGGCGTCCCCCGGCGCCTCGGTCGTTCTCCTCGGTCAGTATGACCTGCGCGATCCCGCCTCCGTCAACCTCGGCGACGGGCTCCGCTCCTTCGGCGGCTCCTTCTGCTGCGTCGACTACTCCGCCGTCTTCGGTTCTCACCTCCGCCTCTCCTCCGTCCTCTCCTTTACGGGCGAGGGAGAGACCGAGATCTCCCATATCGCCTTCACCGCGCGGGCAAAGAGCGGCGTCTGGATCGCCTGCGGCGGCCGCAAAACGACCGTCCGGGCGAGCGTGACCTGCCCGCTGCTCCCCGACAGTCTCTATTTCGCCTATCCCTCCCTCTGCGGCGGCTTCGCCGCGGCCGGCTCTGCCTCAAAAGGCGCCTCCCTCACCGTCGAGGGCGGCGACTGGGAGAACGTCTACGGCGGCAGCGTCCGCCTCGCCGCCACCGCCCCCGACCGCAAGGCGGAGGGGGATATCTCCCTTACCGTAACAGGCGGCCGTTTCCACGGCGCCGTCGCCGGCAACGGGCAGAACTCCCTTACGGGGAACGTGACGCTCTCGGTCTCCGGCGGGACCTTTGACTGCAGCGTCTTCGGCATGGCGGCGGCCTCCCCCGCCGTCGGACAGTCCGTCTCCGTCTCGGGCGACGTCTCCGTCACCGTCACGGGCGGCGCCTTCCGCGGCGACATCCTCGCCTTTGAGGCGGACAGCGACGTCAAGTTCACCGGGCATTACGCCCTCGCCCTCCGCGGCGGAGACTTCTCCCGCGTGAACGCGATCCGCGGCGTGGAAAAGAACCTCTACCACTCCAAAAAGGTCTGCTCCGACTCCCTCGAGATCGCCGCCTCCCTCAGGCCGGACGCCGAGCTCTCGGGAAAGATCGACTTTGAGAACCCCATCGCCTCCTACGCCGACCCCTCCGTCTACTACCGCGACGGATGGTATTACTACTCCTACTCGGAGGACTATAACGGCAAGCCCGCCCTCTGGCTCACCCGCGCGGCAAACCTCCCCGACCTCTCCGCCTCCACCCCCCTGATGGTCTGGAGCGCCTCGGTCACGGGACAGGGCAAGGAGATCACCAGCCTCTGGGCGCCGCAGGTCTACTTCCTCGACGGCAAGTGGTATATCTACTGCACCTGCTCCGCCACCTCCTCCGACGATACCCGCCGGCCCTACGTCTGGGAAGGGAAGGGAGAGAACCCCTTCGACGGCTTTACCTATAAAGGGATCCTCGCCAACGTGGACGAGGAGGTCTACGGCTACCTCTCCCCCCGCATCATCGACTACGGCGGGACGCGCTACCTCGTGTGCGGCGGCTTCTTCCGTAAAGCGGACCGCATCGTCGGCTCCCTCCACCGCCAGAGCCTCTTTATGGGCGAGCTGGAAAGCCCCACCGCCTTCAAGGCGGGCGGCAAAATGGTACAGATCTCCACCGTCACCACCTCCTGGGAGGGGCAGGGGAGCAACGTCCTGATCCAGGAGGGACCCTTCCCCATCTATTCGCCGGACGGGCAGCTCTGGCTCGCCTACTCCGCCAACCAGACCTACACGGACGCCTACTGCACCGGGCTCCTCCGCTTCAAGGGGACGGAGTCCGACAAGCTCACCAACGCCTCCCTCTGGGAAAAACAGCCGCGCCCCCTGCACCAGAAGAACACGGTCGCCGGCGTCGTCTCCCCGGGCGCGATGGTCTTCACCGTCTCCCCGGACGGGGGGGACGTCTGGGCGGTCTACCACGCCAAGCTCCGCTCCGGTCTCGGCTACTCCTACCGGCTGCTCTTTACCCAGCCCGTCACCTTCCGGGACGGAGTCCCCGTGATCGACCCGCCCCAGCCCCTCGACACCGTCTTCTCCTTCCCGCAGAATCCCCGGTCTCTCGCCTCCCGCATCGGCGCCTTCGACAAGGTCGAGACGGTCGGTGAGCCGGAGGGGACCGGGAGCGGAGAGAACACGGCTCCCGCCGTCACCGAGCCCGTCGGCGGCTCCGGCGGCGCCTCCCCCCTCGTCCCGATCCTCGTGATCGCGGGCGCCGTCGCCGTCGGGGCGCTCGTCGGCTTCTTCATCCTGCGCTCCGGCAAAAAGAAAGAAACCAAAGATCAGGAAAAGAAAGGATAACTCCCATGCTGGAAGACGGAAAGATCTATCTCGGCCTCTCCAAAGACGACCCGGAAAAGAAAGTCTTTCTCCCTCTCTCTCAGGCAAACCGCCACGGGCTGATCGCGGGCGCGAGCGGCACCGGCAAGACCGTCACGATGAAGGTGATGGCGGAGTCCTTCTCCGCCGCCGGCGTCCCCGTCT
This sequence comes from uncultured Ruminococcus sp., assembly GCA_902778725.1. Taxonomy (GTDB): domain Bacteria; phylum Bacillota; class Clostridia; order Oscillospirales; family CAG-272; genus RUG12395. The sequence continues at coordinate 1,774 of CACYYS010000004.1, read as the reverse complement.
TCCTCTGCGACGTCAAGGGGGACGTCTCCGGCATCTGTGAAAAGGGCAAGGACAGCGACGGGATGCAGCGGCGCATCGACCGCTTCGGCATCCGCGATACCTTCTCCTACCGCCCCTACCCCACCGTGTTCTACGATCTCTACGGCAAGGGCGGCCACCAGATCCGCACCACCGTCTCCGATATCGGCCCCGCCCTCCTCTCCCGCATCCTCGACCTCACCGACGTGCAGGAGGGAGTCCTCGAGATCGTCTTCCGCGTCGCCGACGAGCAGGGCCTCAAGATCCTCGACCTCAAGGACCTGCGCGCCATGCTCACCTACGTCTCCGACCACCGCGACGAGTTCACCTCCACCTACGGGAACGTCGCGCCCCAGAGCATCGGCGCCATCCTCCGCGCCCTCCTCCCCCTCGACAAGGAGGGCGGAGAGCTCTTCTTCGGCGAGCCCGCCTTCGATATCCTCGACTGGATCCGGACCGCCGAGGACGGCCGCGGCTATATCAACGTCCTCCACTGCGTCGAGACCATCCGCTCCCCCCGCATCTACGCCATCTTCCTCCTCTGGATGATGGCGGAGCTCTTCGAGGTCCTCCCCGAGGTGGGTGACCCCGACAAGCCGAAGCTCGTCTTCTTCTTCGACGAGGCGCACCTCCTCTTCTCCGACGCGCCCAAAGCCCTGCTCGCCAAGATCGAACAGACCGTCAAGCTGATCCGCTCCAAGGGCGTAGGCATCTACTTCGTCACCCAGAGCCCCTCCGATATCCCCGATCCCGTCCTCGCCCAGCTCTCCAACCGCGTCCAGCACGCCCTCCGCGCCTATACCCCCGCCGAGCAGAAGGCCGTCCGCACCGCCGCCCAGACCTTCCGCCCCAACCCCGCCTTCTCCACCGAGGAAGCGATCATGACCCTCGGCACCGGCGAGGCGCTCGTCTCCTGCCTCGACGAAAAGGGCGTTCCCTCCGTCGTCGAACGGTCCGCCATCCTCTGCCCCGAAAGCCTGATGGCGCCCGCCTCCGCTACCGCCCGCCGCGCCGCAATGCTCCACTCCCCCGTCGGCGATAAGTACGATACCCCCGTGGACAGCGAAAGCGCCTACGAGATCCTCACCGGCCGCGCCGCCGAAGCCGCCGACGCCGCCGAAAAGGAAAAAGAAGAGAACGAACGCAAAAAAGCCGAGGCGGCGGAAAAAGCCGCCGAGGAAAAGGAAAAAGAAAAAAAGGAAAAGGAAGCCGAAAAGAAAAAGAAAGCGGAGGATAAACGCGCCGAAAAACGCCGGGATAAGATCGAGTCCCAGCTGATCCGCACCGGCGGCTCCCTCCTCTCCCGCGGCCTGCTCAGTATCCTGAAAAAACTATAACCTTCTTTTCTGAAGAAAAGAAGGCAAAAGACTTTTTGAAGGGACAGGGAAAAGAAAAAGCGTATTCAAAGACGCTCCTTCCCCAAAAGCCGCCGTACTTTTCTGAAGAAAAGTAGGCAAAAGACTTTTTGAAGGGGCAGGGAGCAGGGAAAGTGCAATCAAAGCAACTCCTTCTCCAAAAGCCGGGCGGTACGGATGCCCGGCTTTTTCCTTTTGCGCAATACAGCGCGTTCATCTCCTCCCTCGGATCAAAAAACGCCCGTTAAGAATAGGGCGTTTTTCGGTTTGAGCGTCCTTTTTAGGCAGAAGGGATTTTTATAGCCTCCCTCCTGAGGGAGGTGTCAAAACGAAGTTTTGACGGAAGGAGTTTCGTCTCCCTGTCTTTTCTCCCGCGTTTTTCTATCCTTCCCTGACTCCTT
>CACYYS010000003.1 GCA_902778725.1 uncultured Ruminococcus sp. | reverse complement strand
AGCTGCTGATACATCTGCACGCTCATGCCGTCGCCGTTCACATCGGTCATGCCGATTTCACAGGTGATTTCCTCAGGCTCCAGATAGGCGTGGTCAGCAATCGGAGCACCCGTCTGCACCGGGTGCTCCGTAATGATCATGTTGGCGCTGTGCTCCGTTCGGAATACAGCATCAAAGTAAAAATCACCTATGGATGTTTGCAGCATGGTATTGATCATCGTTGCCTCACCTCATTGCACCAGGGCTTTCAGATTCCTCTGCACCAGGGAAACCTGGTTCGCGGAAACCTGCTTCGCGGTGGATTTTGCATCAGTCCCGAACACATTGATGGTCGCTGGGGCAGATACAGTATTGCTGCTCGTACTGTTCCTGATATTGTTCACTGTGCTGCCAAAGGCATACCCCGGCGTGGCCTGGGCATCTGCGGCTCCGCCAAGGGCGGATAAGGCGGTTTTATACCGCTGCACAATCGTTGTGCCGACGGTTACGTTAATATTGGAAGGAATGCTGGCAAGGGACGCTTTGATGGCTGCTACCTGCCTGCTGACGGCACTGGCAGAGGCCGACATGCTTCTTTGGATGCTTGACCGGATACGGTTGAATTTGGCCGCAACCGCGTTCTCCGGCACGGTATCGAGGGCAGTCTTGATTGCCTGCATGGCAGACTCCACGGCGGCAGCCGCTTCCTGCACGATCTGCGTAATGGACCCAAACTGTTCTGTGTACCACTCCTGCAACTTGGTGCTGTCAGCCAGGGATTCAATGGCCGCCTGAAACGCTTCCATTTCCGTCTGAGCGTTTTCCACGGGTTCCGTGTCAACCTCCACCGTTATAGGCTCCTGTTCAGGCCCGCCGAAGATGGAGTTCCACCCGTTTTTAAAGAAATCGCCAACGTCAACGCCTGCCTGCGTGATCCATGCGCCGGCGTCCTTTGCAGCCCCGGAAACCCAATCGGCAGCCTTGGCAATTCCCTCAGAAATACCGTTCCAAATACCAGCAGCCCATTCGCCGACTTTCCCGAAAATATCCTCAACCGCTTTCCAGGCTTCACTGAAGGTCGTGGAAAACCATTCGCCGATGCCGTTGAAGGCGTTTTTAATCGGGGTTACAACGTTATTCGAGAACCAACTGCCCACAGCGGAGAAAGCAGCTTTGATCTTTTCCCAGGCTTCGGAAGCAAACGCAGGAATACCGCTGAAAAGATCACTGAACCATCCGGTGACTGCATTCCAGACTTCCTTGATTCCGTCCCAGGCGGAAACAGCAAATCCCTTTATTTCATTCCAAATCGGCTCTGTTGCTGCTTTCAGATTGTTCCATATATCTGCAAACCAAGCAACAACAGCTCCCCAGGCTTCCTCAACCGAATGCCAGGCATTCACGCACCATTCCTTGATTGCATCCCAGCAGGCGATGGCTGCTTCCTTGACCTTATCCCAGTTTTTCACCAGCCAGCCAAGCCCGGTAATCAACCCAATAACCGCAGCGATAATCAGAACAATGGGGTTCGCGGACAACGCCCAAAGAGCAACCCCAACGAGGCCGATAGCAACAACGGTATCAGTACCCAACAGATCGCAGAGCCAATTTATCGCTTCTCCAACCGCCTGCAGGCCAGCATCAAAGTATCCTATAAATTCCTCTATGATTGGTCTGGCTTTTTCTACCCATTCGATCAGTTTTCCCCAGAAATCCCCGAACAGGGAATCGCCACCCTGCATATAGGTGACAAAATCATCGATCAGCAAGAGGATCGCCGAAATAATCATCGTAATTAGGGCCGTCTTTGACCTGACCGCCGCAATGACAGCAATCGCAGCAGCCCCGGCAATTTTAATAGATGGCGGGAGCTTGTCAATCCAGCCGATAACCTTTCCAATAGCTGTCGCCACCGAATTGATGATCTGTAATGCCCAGGAAAACGCCTTGCCGAAACCTTCCGCGATGTTCTTGATGTTCCCGGAAAACCAGTCCCGGACACTCCCAAGGATTTCTCTGGTGCGCGCCAGCGGCCCGGCGGCCACTTCCTGCACCTTGTAATAAATCCACTGCAGGGCATAGGAGCCGACCATTTTCAGCTCCATCAGCGCATCCTTTACCGCGCTGATGTTCCGAAGCCCGGCGGCGGCTTCCGGCAGGGCAAGGGAGTTTCCGATCTTTTGAAGGTTTTCAAATGTGGTTTTCAGGCTCTTGTTCTGCTCGATCTCCTTCGCCGTTTTGCCCATCACCTGCAAAGCCAGGTTATAGGCCCGGGTCTGCTCCACGGTCTTTTTCAGGTCTTTCGCGCTCTTGGCCAGCCCTTCGTTGAACTCCATCACGCTCTTGAAGGTGTTCACGATATTGCTGCCGACCAGGTAGCCGACCGCCATCTTCGCGTATTTTGTCAGGTTCAGCTCGTAGGTCTCCACCGTGACGGCCTGCAGACCGGGGGTGGCGAGCAGCTCCTCAACGGACATCTGCGGGACGCCCTCGTACTGCTTCGGCGCCGCGATCTTCTCCCCCTCCGGTACGGCAAAGCCGACAAGGTCGAATACCTCGGGGAATTTTTTCAAGGTGCGCATGATCTCGCCGGCGTGGTCATGCTCCGCGCCGATCTGGCCGATCTTGATCCTTTCCATCGTTAAAAGTCCTCTCTTTCCAGTTTTCTCCAGTCAAATTGCGCCAGGGTCGGGAAGGAACGGTCGTTCACCACGCGGTCATACACCGCGGCGCACTCCGCCGGGGAATACGGATCCGGCGGGATGATCCCGCCAAAGTCGATCCGCCCTGCGGCAAGCAGCCGCAGCACCGCCTTGATATCGTCCCGCTGTGTGAACCAGCCGGGATAGGAATCGTGCTCCGGACGCGCCTTGGTATGGGCGCCGACGATGGTGATGCCGGGGGTGTGGATCTTCTGATAATAATCGATCGTAAAGTTTTTGTCGCGGGTGCAGCCGAGCAGGGCGATCCTGCCGTAGCGCGCCATACAGTCGAGCGCCTCGTCGAGCCCGGCGCCGAAGCCCGTCACCTCGATCGCGACGTTGGCGCCGCCGCCCGTGACCGCTTTGACTTTGGCGGCAAAATCCGGCTCGGCCGGATCGAAGACGAAGTCCGCGCCGTTTTGTTTTGCTTCCTCCCGCCGCGCGGCGACGGTGTCCACGGCGACGATCGGCGCGGCGCCCGCCGCGCGCAGGAGCCGGACGGCGAACTGCCCGAGCAGCCCGCATCCCATGACCAGCGCCTTTTCCCCGATCTCAAGGCGGCACTTGCGGATCGCCGCGAGCGAAAAGGTGGAGATGAAGACGACGGCGGCCTCCTCCAGCGTGACGGAATCATCCTCGATCTTCACGACCTGACGCTCCGGCACGAGATTATAGGAGGAATGCCTGCCCCAGAAGACGATCACGCGGTCGCCCGCCTTGACGCTTTTTACCTTCTCCCCCGCGGCGACGACGTACCCGGCGGAGGAGTATCCGCTCTGGCGCGGAAAAACGTGATCGCGGTAGCCGCCGCAGTTGGGCGAATCGGAGATCACGGCGCGCTCCGTGCCGGGGCTGACCGTGCTGAACGCCGTGCGGACCAGGACCTGATCGGGTCCGAGCGTCTCCGGCAGGTCGCCGTCGACAAGCTCCGCGGTAAACGGTTTGGTAAAAGTGATATTTTTTGTCTGCAAACTTTTCACCTCTTTGTAAAAGATACCAAGACTATTATACAAAAGAGCAGAAAAGAAACACAGTTCTTTTCTGCTCTTTTTCCTGCTCATTTCTGCTCTTTTCCGTTTTGGAAAAAAACGGAAAAATCGCACGGAAAGCCAAACGGGCGCGTTTCTCCGTCCGGTTCCGGTCGGATGCCCGATTGTGCTGTTCGTTTATTTTTTAACGTTTACTTGCGCAGCATCCGGACGTACTCGGAGAGCGTCATCCCCGTCTGCTCCTTGAAAATTTTGCGGAAATAGGCCTCGGAGGAAAAACCCGTCTCCGCAAGGATCTCCCCGACGGAGGTCTCCTTTGCCCGGAGCATCGCGACCGCGCGGTTGACGCGGATCTCGTTGCGCAGGCGCAGAGGCGAGATCTTCAACTCCCTGTCAAAAAGATGATAAAGGCGCGACTCGCTGAGGAAGCAGTGTTTTGCCAGCTCCGCCATGCTGAAATCGCGGTTGTAATTCTCCTTCAGATACTCCACCGCCTTTTGCAGAGCGGGGCTGCTCTTCGGCTCCTCCCATGGGTTGAGATGCGGAAGCGCCTCCGCGACGAGCCGGTAGAGCGCGGCGAGCGCCCCGAACTGATCTCCCTCTCCGCCGGAGAGACCCTGCTCGATCCGGGAGATCCGCTCCTGCATCCCCGGGCCGGAGAGCGCTTCGATCCGGCTCGGCTCGAACTTCCGCTCCTCCTCCCTCGCGAAGGTCATATGCAGCATATAATACTCGATCGAGGGCGAGCCCTTCCACTCCGAGCGGTAGCGGATCCCCTCGGGCAGATAGAAGAAGCTCCCCTCCCTCAGCTCGAGGGTAAGGTGCTCCGTCGTCAGCGTGTCGCACCCCTTCACGATATAGCCGAAGCTGGTGTGCAGCTTCCCTGCCGAGCCGTCGCAGAAGTGGCGGGTATCGAATCGCATATGCCGCATCGAAAACTCCGTGATCAGGAAGGCGGCGTCCTTTCTCGTTTCCATTTTGCTCCTCACTCTTTCGTTCTGCCTTTTTACTCTATCACACCCTTTTTGTTTTGTCAAACTATTTTGCAAAACAAAAAAACGGACGGCCGGTTTTCCGCCCCGCGCGAGCGCGTCCCGAAAATGAAAAATGTCGTTTGAAACGAAAAATATCGAGCAAAAAAGCCTTGAACGCCCCTGCCGTCCGTGCTAAAATAAAGAAAATGCATCGCTTCGGAGTTTTCCCTCTCCGGGAAAGGAAAAAAATGAAGATCGATCTCCCCTCTCTCAAGCGGCGGCTGCTCCCCTGTCTCCGCTTTTTCCTCTCTCTGGTCTTCCTTTGCCTGCCGTACTTCTTCATCTCACAGATCCACTGGCGGATCCGGCAGTTCAGCTTTTTCCGCGACGTGACGGACGCGGCGCGCTTCGCCCGGCCCCAGCTCTGGATCATCCTCCTGGTGCTTGCCGGCGTTTTCTACTCTCTCACCCGGCTCGAGACCCTCTACGGGGATACGTTTTACTCCGCTTATCACGCGAGAGATCCGCGCCCGCTTTCCCTCTCCGCAAAGCTCGCCTTCCTCTTCTCCTCTCCCCGTTTTTTCCTTGATTTTCTCGTCTTCGCCCTTCTTCTGATCTTTCTGCCGCTCTCCTTTACCCATCCCGCTGCGGAGGAGCTGTTCGGGACCGCCCCCGGCGCAAAGCTCCGGTTCCTCCTCCTCGCGCTCCCCGTCCTCTTTCTCTGCGGGCTCGGCGGACGCCTCTCGGCGCTCGCCGTCTGGAGCGCGGAAAAAAAGCGGACCGAAACGGACTCCGACTGGGCGCGCAAAAAACGCCGCCGCGCCTACCGGCGCGAGTGGGCGTCCGTCTTTTTCCTCTACCTCTTCACCGGCTTTCTGCTGCAGCTCCTGTTCCCCCAGCTCGTCTCGATCGGCTCCGTCCTGCTCCGCCCGGAGATTTTGAAGATCCTCGCCGGGATCGCCGCGTTTTTCCTCCTCCTCGCCCTGATCCGATGGATCCGCGCCGTCTGCAAGCGCCGGGAGGCGCTGCGCCGCCTGCGCTCCGTCTGCGAGGAAAACGGCTACCTCCTCTCCCCGGTCCGCCGTCCCTATCTCTCCCTCTTTTTCCCGCGGGCGGGCGAGGATTTTTCGGTCACGGCGCGGGAGGTGCGCTATTCCTGCAAATTCATCCCCGCGCTGCGGCGCGGGCTGCCGCTGGTCCTCTCCGAGGACGGGATCGCCCGCTACGTCCACGATATCCGCATCCGCGGCGTGACCCTCCTCTCCTGGTCGAGCACGCGCCGCTTCGGCTACGCATCGGACGACCGGCGGATCCTCCTCGTCAATCCCGTGCCGGCAAAGCTGCTTGGCTCCTTCGAAGGCAAGACCTTCCCCCTCGATAACGGCGACCGCGTGGGCGAGTATCTCGTCTACACGCCGGGGGCGTTTTTGCACATGCTGGAGCTCGACTGCGTGGAAAAGCGCGAAAACGCCGGCTACGGCTATAAAAAATGATCTACGCAAGCGGAGCGCGGGACGCGCTCCGCTTTTCTCTCTCCCGAGCTTGTGGTATCCTTTTCAAAAACAGAAAAACGGAAATTTTACCCTATTTACTTTTCTTTGCCGCATCCTGTAAAATAAAGGTAAAGCATATTCCGACAAAACAGCGAGGACGCGCTATGCAAAACGAAAGCACCGAAACGGTCAGGGGTACGGATCTCCGCCTCGACCTCCTCTCCTGCGATCAGGTGTACCGCGCCGAACGGGCTTTCCGGAACCTGATGATGCACGAGCAGACCGAGATCTGCCTTGTCGTTTCGGGCGTCGGCGTCTGCTGCGTCCTCAACCAGGAGTTTCCCTGCAAGGCGGGCGATATTTTCATCATCCCCGCCAACACGCCGCACCGTTTTTTCCTTGCGGAGAAGGACGGGACGCTTGCCGTCCGGCGGCTGCGGTTCCGGATCGGGGACTGGTTTGAGGGAGAGATCGCCCGCCCGGAAAGTCCGCGGTACTGTTACGGCGTCTTCAACGACAACGCCATCTTCGCCTGCGCTCCGCTCAACGTCCGGATGCGGGAAAAGGCGAACGCGCTCTTCGACGATATCGAGACCGAGCGGACGGAAAAAAGAGAGGAATGGACCGAAACGGTCCGCTGTGATCTGGCGCAGCTTTTGATCAACGTTGCCCGCTATCTCAACTGCAGCATCAAAAACGGTTCGTCGGTCTCTCCGGCGGAGAGCCAGATCGTGCTGGCGGCGCTCCGCGCCGTGAAGGAACGGTACGGCGACGCCGATCTCACGCTCGCCTCGCTCGCGGAGCTTTTTTCGGTCAGCGCGTCCCATATCAGCAAGCTCTTCAAAAGCGTGACGGGCAGGTTCTTTTCCGACTATCTGCGCTCGGTCCGCCTCGACGAAGCGTGCCGGCTCCTCAAGGACAGTACGCTTACCGTGGAGGAGATCGTCCCCCTTTGCGGTCTGCGGGACGTCCCTTCTTTTTATAAAAACTTCAACCGGTATCTGAACACGACGCCGGCCGAATACCGCCAGACGGTCCGCCGGAGTGCGACGGAAGCGGAACACGCAAAAAAACAGACGGAGGAAAAGCGGATGAGCATCTTGAACGAAATCTCGGAGAATCTGCAGAAAGGCAAGGCCAAGCTCGTCAAGGAGCTGGTGCAGCAGGCGATCGACGAGGGCTTGAACCCCTCGGAGATCCTGGATCAGGGTCTTCTCGCGGGAATGAACGTGATCGGCGAAAAATTCAAGAACAACGAGGTCTTCGTCCCGGAGGTGCTGGTGGCGGCGCGCGCGATGAACATGGGCGCGCAGATCCTCAAGCCCCTTCTCGCGGAGGCCGGCGCGCAGGCGAGCGGCAAGGTCTGCATCGGGACCGTCCAGGGGGATCTGCACGACATCGGAAAGAACCTGGTAAAAATGATGATGGAAGGCAAGGGACTGGAGGTCGTCGATCTCGGCACCGACGTCTCGCCCGAGGCCTTTGTCCAAACCGCGATCGAGCAGGACTGCCGGATCATCTGCTGCTCCGCGCTGCTCACGACCACGATGGGCGTGATGGCAAAGGTCGTCGAGGAAGCGGAAAAGGCGGGCATCCGCGACAAGGTAAAGATCATGATCGGCGGCGCGCCGGTCACCGAGGACTTCTGCCGTGAGATCGGCGCGGACGCCTATACGCCGGACGCCGCGTCAGCCGCCGAAAAGGCGCTCGCATTCTGTAAGGAGGCTTGAAGAAATGAACGCTATGACGCCGAAAGAACGAATCGACGCCGTGCTCGCGGGCAAGCCCGCGGACCGCGTCCCCTTCTGCTTTGTGGACGGAGGGGCTTGGATCGCAAAGACCGAGAAGATGACCTACCGTATGCTCTACGGCACGGAGGACGCCGGCGCCGGAAAGATCGTGAAATGGACGGATCACTTCGGCGTGGATATCGTGAGCGCCGTTTCCGGCGTTTTCACCGCGCCGCTCAACGCTTTCGGCTGCCCGATCCATATCGACGAGATCGGCCAGCCCGTCAACGCCGGAAAAGCGCTCTCGGATCCCGAGAGCGAGATCCCGCTCCTGGACAAAAGCACGATCCGCGAGCGGCTTTTATCCAACGAATTCTTCCGCGATATGCTCCGCCAGTGCAAAAACGTCAAAAAGCTGGTCGGGGACCGGAAGTATCTTCTGGGCGACATCGCCGCGCCGTTCACCATGGCGGCCGTGATGGCGGGAACACAGGATTTTATCATGCTGATGATGGACGACGAAGAGCTCGCGCAGCAACTGATCGACTTTACGACAAACGTCAGCGCCGAGGTCTTCCGCCTGCTCCATGAAAACGGGTGCGACATCGCCTTCCCCGCGGATCCGGTGGCGAGCGGCAATCTGATCAGCCAGGGGATGTATGAAGAATGGGCGCTCCCCGCGCTGAAGAAGCTGAAGGATATGCTGCCGGAATACCGCTATTTCTTCTCGCATATCTGCGGCGCTTCCGGAGCGCGCGTTTCCTCGCTGCGCGGGATCGGCGTACGGGCCTTTTCCTGCGATTACGCCGTCGATCTTGACGCCGCCCTGCAGACGGCCGGGGGGGAGATGGTCCTCTTCGGAAATCTCAATCCCGCCGGCGCGCTGCTCTCCGGCAGCGCCGACGCGGTCTATGCCGAGGCGTGCGAACGCATCCGCATCGCGGCGGGCAGGCCGTACATCCTGGCGCCGGGCTGCGATATGGGAGCGGATACGCCCCTCGAAAATATCGAAATGATGGCAAAAGCCTGCAGAGACGTCCTGCCGGGCTGAAAATCCGACGACGAATTCTGATACCGGGAGGCCTGACAATGGAACCACTCGACCGGGAAAAAGCGATAGAAACCGCCCTTTCCCAGGGCGCCGGCCGCGCAAACGTGATCCCGGCGGATACCGTCTCCACCGACGCCGCCTTCCGCGATATCTGCGCTTCCGACCGGTGCGGCCTTTACGGAAAATGCTGGGTCTGTCCTCCGGATATCGGAGAGATCGGCGAGCTGATGGAGCGGCTCCGCGCCTTTTCCCTCGTTCTCGTCTATCAGAAGGTGTATCCGCTTGACGACAGCTTCGACTTTGAGAGGATGCAGGCGGCAAAGAAGGATTTCCGCCGTCTGACGCAAAGGATGCGCCGCGCCTTCCCCGATCCCGGCGTCCTCCACCTCGGCGCGGGCGGCTGCGGCATCTGCCGGGCGTGCGCCAGGCGGGAGGATCTCCCCTGCCGCCACCCGGAGCTTGCGGTCGCTTCGCTCGAGGGCTACGGAGTCAACGTTTCCGCTCTTGCGGCGTCCGCGGGGATGAAGTACGTCAACGGGCAGAATACCGTCACCTATTTCGGCGCGGTATTCTTTTGAGAAAGGAGACCCCGGTGGAAAGAAACGAAACGGCAGAGATCACGGTAAACGGGAAAAAACAGACCGCCGCGGTCGGCAGCCGTCTCTCGGAGATCCTGAAGATGCCCCTGCCCTGCGGCGGCCTTGGAAAATGCGGGAAATGCGAGGTGCTGGTCGACGGAAAAAAAGAACGCGCCTGCCGCTTCCGCGTCCTCGCCCCCTGCGTTGTAAAAACGCCGGAGCAAAGCGGAGCGATCCTCTCCGAGACCGGCGCCGTCCCGACCGGGCGCGTCACGGACCGCCTCGCTCTGGCGCTCGATATCGGCACCACGACCCTCGCGCTCGCTCTTGTCTCCCTCGACGAGGGAAAGATCGTGCGCGTCCTCACCTCCGCCAACCCCCAGGCCGCGTTCGGCGCGGACGTGATGTCCCGGATCGGCTATTGCGCCGGGCACGGTCCGCGGGAGCTGCAGAAGGTCCTGATCGAAGAAGTCGACCGGCTGATCCGGGAGATGGCGGTCCCCGAGGTCCCCGTCCTCTACGCGGCGGGCAACACGACGATGCTCCACCTCTTTCTCGGAGCGGACTGTTCCGCGATCGGCGCCGCCCCCTATACGCCCGTTTTTCTTGACAGTCAGCGCCGCGACGCGCGCGCGCTCGGTCTTTCCGGCGTGCGCGAAGCGGTCACGCTCCCTGGCGTTTCCTCTTTTGTCGGAGCGGATCTCGTCGCCGGGCTGAACCATATCGGTCTGCCGCCCGCCGGGAAGCACCGGCTCCTGATCGATCTCGGGACCAACGCGGAGGTCGTGCTCTTTTCCGCGGATTCCGCTCTGGCCACCGCCGCGGCTGCCGGTCCCTGCTTTGAAGGGGCGAACATCTCCTGCGGGATGAGCGCCACGAGCGGCGCGATCTGCGCCTTCTCCCTCGACGCAAACGGGGAAAAACGGATCCGCACCGTGGAAAACGCCCCCGCGAAAGGGCTGTGCGGCACCGGGCTGATCGACGTGATCGCCGCTCTCCTGGATCACGGCGCGCTGGACGAGAGCGGCTTGCTCGATCCGTCTCCCTATCCTCTGGCCGATGGGATCTCGCTCACGGGACGGGACGTCCGCCAGTTCCAGCTTGCCAAGTCGGCGGTCTGCTCCGCCGTTCTCACGCTGATGGAACGCAAAGGCGTCTCCTTTGACGAGATCGATACGCTCTTCCTCTCCGGCGGTTTTTCCGCCTTTATCAACGTCCGAAGCGCGGTCAGGACCGGCCTTCTGCCGTCCGGGCTGCAGGACCGCTGCCGCGCGGTGAACAACAGCAGTCTGCTCGGGACCGCCGCTTACGCCTGCAGGCAAAACGATCTCTCGGTCTATACCGACCGCGCGCAATACCTCGACCTCTCCGCCGATCCGCTCTTTACCGAGCTGTTCGTGGACAATATGCTCTTTCCGGAGGCGCGCTGACGCGCTCCGGCCGATCCGACAATATACAACAATAAAAGGAGGAACTTATGTTAAGCGAAGCAGCACGCGCCGTTTTGAACGACGAGGGAAGGATCGCACGCCGGGACGAATGGTTCTCCCGGATGTCCGATCTCTTTGACGGCAGGAAAAATCCCTATAACGACCGCTACGTTTTCACCCTGCGCGGCACCGTCCCGCGCCCCGCGGACGGCGGACTCGCCTACAGAGAACCGGGAAAATGGATCGAAGCCTGCCTCGAGCTGATGGCGTCCCGTCCGGAGTGCACCGACAACCGCTTTTCCCCCGGCTGCGTGGAATACCCGATCTACGGCGTCCATTTTATCGACCGGATCCTCGGCGCAAACGTCTTTTTCAAGGACGGACAATGGAACGCCTCCTATCTGACGACCCCGATCGGGGAGCTCTCCTTCCCGGATCTGGAAAAGGACGAGACCTGGCGGATGGCGCGGGAGGCGACCGAAGCCTTCCTTGCCGCCGGCGTGAAGCTGCCGCTCTTCGGTCTCCCGACCCTCTCCAGCGCCCTCAACATCCTGATCAACCTCTACGGGCAGGAGGCGCTGATCGCCATGGCGGAGGAGGAAGAGGGGGTCGAGCATGACCTGGCGGTCATCAACGACCTGATCCGCACGCTCCACCGCTGGTACCGGGAGCACGTCCCGGAGCGGCAGCTGCAGCCCGTGATCTCCTGGGCGAGGACCCAGCCGCCCGGATACGGGCAGCTCTGCGGATGCAGCACGCACCTGATCTCCGGTCCGATGTACGAAACGTATATCGAAGCGCTCGACGACGCGCTGTTAGGCGAGTACCCGCACGGCGGGATGATCCACTTGTGCGGTGCGCATCTCCAGCACCTCGCCGCCTTCCGGAGGATGAAGAACCTCCGCGCCGTGCAGCTCAACGACCGCGCGGCCGCCGATTTTGCCGCTTACCACAAAGGGCTGCGCGAGGATCAGATCATCTATCTCAACCCCTGCAAAGAGATGAGCGCGGAGGAGGCGATCCGCATCTCCGGAGGAGAGCGGCTCGTTTTGTGCGTTCCCCCTTCCCTCCCGCATCTCTCGAACGCGCCGGAAAAACCGTCCCTCTGACAAACAAAAAAAGCGGTCGGATCCCGAAAAGGATCCGGCCGCTTTGGCGTTCCCGGGCCGATTTGAACGGCTGACCTACCGCTTAGGAGGCGGTTGCTCTATCCAGCTGAGCTACGGGAACATCGTTTGTTATTGTAGCACAAGAGAGTGCGCATTGCAAGAGAAAACGAAAAAAAGATGGAGGGGCGTCCGCTCTTTTGCGGACGCCCCTCCGGCTGTCAAAGCAGGATCTCCATATACGTGGAGGTATCGCTCTCCTCCACGCCGGGGAGGTATTCGGTGTGGACCTGATCGCCCTCGTAGTCGGAGAGCTTGACGGAGATGCCGAGGCGGCTCCGCTCCCCGATGAACTTGCGCGGGACCGTGACGACGGTCACGGCGCCGTTGGTGTAGAAGGGATCGCCGTCGAGCTCGCCGAACAGGGTCGTCTCGTGGGTGATCTCCCGCGTGCCGCGGCCGTTGACGGTGGCGTAAAGATCCCCTTCGAGCGAATAGTCCGCCGTGATGAAAAGCCCGTCCTCGCCCGCGAGGCAGATCTTCTCCCCGTCGCGGTGCTCGAGCCGCCGGTCGAGCCGGTCGGAGCGGATATAGAGGTTTTCTTCGTCGATCGCGACGCGGACGGAGGTCTGCGCCTGCGAGCCGGCGCCGAGGAAGAGCGCGTCCCCGTCGGAGGAGAAAAGCTCGCCCGCCGCGCGCTCGGCGCGGATCGTGTGATTGAGATAATAGCGCCCGGCCATCAGGTCGTTATCGGAGGAGAGGATCCTTCCCTTTTCGTCCTTCGTCTCCCGGACGTGAGGCGCGCAGGCGAGCAAAGAGTGCGGGGTATCGACGAGGACCGTCCCCCAGTAGCCCGTCCTGCCGGAGAAGGCGAGGATCTCGTTTTTCTCGGAAAAGCCGCGGGCGCGTTCGTCCCCCATCCGCACAAAAAACTTGTCCTGCGTGTTGAAGAAAAGGACGGTCTCGCCCGAGGGGAACTGCGCGAGATAGGGACCGGCGCCGTAGGTGAAGGCCGGGGTTTTGTCCGCGGGGCCGTCCTCGTCGATCCCGAGCGGGCGCGCCCAGTTATCGGAGGAATAGGACATCGTCAGCATAAAGCGCCCGACCATCATATCCGACTCGGTCGCAAGGGCGATATCGCCGTTATGCAGGGAGAGGGCGACGGGCATCTGATTGGTAAAGATCTTTGTGCCGTTTTCCATCGTTTCCACATAGTTCTGGCTGACGCGCCAGGCGGCGTACGGCGCTCCCATCACGTCCGGCTCCCAGTGCTCCCCTCCGTCGCGGGAGCGGATGATCGCGCTGCCGCTGGAGGTGTGGATCTTTGAGGCGGTGCGGACGGTGGGGTCAAGATAGAACTTCGGCGCTGTGTGGGAGAAATAGACCTGGATCTCTCCGTCCGGGCGCTCGATCGCGCTCGGCTCCCAGTTGCGGCCGAGGTAGATCAGGCGCTCCTTCGACCAGGTGTTGCCGTTATCCGAGGAGCGGCGCATCAGGATGCCGCAGTATTTCGCGTCCAGCGCATACCCCTTGTTGTAGCGGAAGGAGGTGAAAGCGAGAACGTCTCCGTTTGAGAGGACCAGGGCGTCTGTCGTGGCGTAGCAAAGCGTATCCTCCTCCCCGTCCTCGCGGACGACGGGGCGGGAGCGGTAAAAGACGTTGCGGGCGCCGTAGTGCAGTCCGTCCGGGCTCTTGGCGTAGTAGACGCAGGAGCTGACCCGCCGGTCCTGGGTAAAGAGCAGATAGCTGCCGTCCCGCAGGCGTTTGACGCGGGGATAATAAACGAGCGCGGAGGCGGCGACCGTCAGAGCTCCGGGCATCGTGACGCTCTCGCGGAAATTGAGCGAGAGGCGGCTTTTCTCCGTCCTGCCGGCGTGTGAGTCGATCTCCTCGGGGCGTTTGTTGAGCTCGCTGATCGGTTTGAGCTGCATCGTTTCATCCTCCCAATCGTTCTTTTCTTTATCTTAACACAGTTTTTCCCGATGTTCAAGCCAAATTTTTCCGGATTTTTCCCGCCGGATTTCATACCCCGGGGAAAACGGGCATACCTATGTAGCGTCACAAGACATCAAGAACGAAAAAGGAAAGGAAGAGGAGAAGATGAAAGAATATCTGCCAGAAGGCAAGCTCTGCGAAACGGAGGAAAACCGCGCCGCTCTCTCCGCGCCGGAGACGCTGCGCGAGGCGATGAAGGCGGGAAAGCTCCTGGAAGCGCCGATGCTGTCCGCGGACAGCGCGCTGACCGCGGAGCTCGCGCTCGGGGAGGGGGCGGTCGGCGTGATGCCGGTCGGCGAATCGGTCCTGCTCCAGCCTGGGGAAAAATTCAAGGAGATCGCCGTGATCGGTCGGGTCGGCAAGCCGACGGTCTTCCGGATCCTGGGAGAGCTCTCCCCCGCAAAGGGAAAAGCGCGGTTCCTCGTCTCCCGCCGCGCGGCGCAGCTCGCCTGCAAGGAGCGCTATATCGACCGTCTCCTGCCGGGCGACGTGATCGACTGCACGGTGACGCACCTTGAACAGTACGGCGCGTTCTGCGACGTGGGGTGCGGGTGCTTTGCCCTCCTGCCGGTGGACTGTCTCTCCGTCTCCCGGATCCCGCACCCCTCCGAGCGGCTCGCGGTCGGGGATACGGTGCGGGCGGCCGTCAAATACCGCGACCGGTTCGGCCGTCTCTTTCTCACCCGCCGGGAGCTTTGCGGAACGTGGGAGGAGAACGCAGCCTTCTTCTCCGTCGGGCAGACGGTGACGGGGACCGTGCGCAGCGCGGAAAGCTACGGGATCTTTGTGGAGCTTACCCCCAACCTCGCCGGGCTCGCCGAGCCGACCGCGGGGATCCGGCCCGGGGACGCCGTCAGCGTCTACATCAAGAGCATCCTGCCGGAGAAAATGAAGGTCAAACTCGTCATCATCGGGGTCTGCAAAAAGGAAAACGCCGGAAGGACGGTCCCCCGCTTCCCGATCGAGGAGGCGGAACACCTCGAGCGCTGGACGTACAGCCCGCCCGGCTGCGTCCGGGAGATCGGGACGGTCTTTGACGGGGATCCCTCCGGCGGTCTCTGAAAAAAGCGGTGCGGCTCCCGGGAGCCGCACCGCTTTCTCTGTTTTTTTGATCC
This sequence comes from uncultured Ruminococcus sp., assembly GCA_902778725.1. Classification (GTDB taxonomy): domain Bacteria; phylum Bacillota; class Clostridia; order Oscillospirales; family CAG-272; genus RUG12395. The sequence goes on along the minus strand of CACYYS010000003.1, from coordinate 40,482 downwards.
GGTTAGGACGCCTTTTCCGGTACGAAGCGCTCGCAGCGCCCGGCGGAGATCCTGACGTAAAGATGGTCGGCCGCGCCCGACGCGGGCGCGTAGATCTCCGCGCCGAGCGGAACGTTCGCCGCCGCGAGATCGACGTCCGGGACCCTGGTCCCGTCCGAGATCTGGACGGTCCCGAGCAGACGCAGACCGCCCGGAAGCGCCGTCTCGAATGCGTCGCCGTATACGAAGAGGCGCCCGTCCGCAAACACGTATTCGCGCTGGACGTTCCCCTCCGGATAGCCCGTCGGTTCTCCCGTCCCTTCACTCTCCGGCGCGGTCTCCGCCGGATCGGGCTGCGATTTTCCGCAGGATCCGAGCGCGAGCGCGCAGCAGAGCATCACCCCCGCGAGGAGGAGAGCAAACATTCTTTTTCTCACATTGTTCTCCATTCTGCGCTTCCGGTCTTTTGCGGGAAACGCCGCCGAAGCGCGCAGCGGATGCTCCCGTGTCTTTCCGAGAAGTTCCCTTCTCTTGCTTTTGATTATATCATATTGCAAGAAAAAAAGCAAGTTTTTTTCGGGAGCGCCGGATCCCTTTGGCCTCCGGACTTGACGGATCCGGAAAAAGCGCGTATAATAACGGCAGAAATCTCTTTTTTACCGGAGCGAATATGAAAGCTTGTCTGAAACGGATCACCGCCGCTTTGATCCTTCTCCTTCTCCTTTGCGGCTGCACGGAAAAGATCCCCGCCGAGACCGAAGCGCCCGTGATCGTCCCGCCCGGACCGGGCGAGACGCTCCCCCTCCCCGAGACCCGGATCCCCGAGACCGCCGCGTCCGTCACGGAGCCTCCCGCCACCGAGCCGCCGGAGACGGAGCCGCCCGCCGAGATCATACCGACCTTCAAGGCGGATCTCTCCGCTTACGAGATCTATATGGCGCCCGCCGACCGGGACGGGTATCTTTTGCTTGTCAACAAGACGCACCCGATCGACGCGGATTCCGTTCCCGCCGATCTCGTCTATCTCCCGCAGGAATACGCCGTCTACTCCGGGGAGTGGCGCGCGCGGATGACCTCCGTCGCCGCCGGCGCCTACACCGCGATGCTGACCGAGCTGTCCGCAAACGGCTACACCGACGTCAAGGCGACGCTCGCCTACCGCAGCTACGCGACCCAAAGCTATCTCTACAACAATTATATCGCCGAGGAAATGGCGAAAAATCCCGCCCTCTCCAAGGAGGAGGCGCGCGCGATCGTGGAGACGTACAGCGCTCCGCCCGGCACGAGCGAGCACCAGACCGGGCTCTGCACCGATATGCACAACGTCTACAACCGCCCCGATCTGGAGCTGGAAGACTTTGAAAAAACGGACGCCTATCTCTGGCTGCGCGACAACTGCTGGAAGTTCGGCTTTATCCTCCGCTTCCCCCGCGGCAAGGAGGAGATCACCGGCTATCAGTTCGAGTGCTGGCACTTCCGCTTTGTCGGCCGGTATCACGCCAAGCGCATCTTCGACTCCGGCCTCTGCCTCGAGGAGTATCTCGAAAAGCTGCAAAAAAACTGAACGGAAAACCGAAGCGGTCCCTCCCGGGACCGCTTCGGTTTTCTGATTTTCCCGGTCCGCCGCGCGGCGGACTTTTTTTATTCGGCTTTCGCGCGTTTTTTGCGAAGGAGGATCAAAACGACGACCGCCGCCGCGAGGAGTAACCCCGCTCCGGCGACGACCCAGGGGAGGGCGCTCCCCTCTCCCGCGCCCGCGGAGCCGTCCGGCTCCGTTGCGTCCGGGAGGCCGACGAACGGCTTTGCCGCGGTGAAGAAGGTGGAAAAGCCGGTCGTATAGAAGGAGAGCGTTTCCACGCTGCCGTCGTCATAGGTCGTATATTCCGCCCGGCCGAGCGCCTCGATCACGCCGTCCTCCTTTTGGTGGTAGACGAAGAGATCGCCGCCGCCGGAAAGGTCGCCCCGTCCCAGCCGGACGGTCACGAGGATCCGGAAGCCGAGCTCGCGGTGCCCCTCAAAATAAATGGGAAAGAGCTTGCCTTCCTCGGGCGAGGCAAAACCGTTCTCCCCGGCGAGCCGCGCGAGCAGAGCGCCCGCTCCGCCCTCGTTACTGCCCGGCCGGGCGCCGGAAACGATCCTTGCGACGTCGTCGAGGAGCTCGGAGAGCTGCGCGTCGGAGAGCGAGGCGTAACGCTGCCGCTCCTCCTCCGTCATCCTGCCCGTCGCCACCCTGGCGGAGGCGAGCGCCTCGCCCGCCTCGGGCGACGCGGGGATCGCAAAGTCGTTTTCGCGGTCCGGCGGCAGGAACGCAGGGTCGACCGGACCGGACTCCGGGGGCACCTCGTCGTTGACCCGCTCCACACAAAGGCTCACGCGGTCGGGAATCACGCAGTCGTCCGGCGAATGCCTGCCGAGGCTGAACTCGTTATCCCCGTTCGGGAGGAGCTGCGCCGCAAAGCCGTCCTCCCCCCTGACAAAGACGCAGAGATACTCCCGGTCAAAGCCCTCGAGTTTGATCGCGGCGTCCTCCTCGAGCTCGACTGTGCCGGAGACGGTCTTTCCTTCGTAATACGCGGTAACGGAAAAACCTCCTACGCTCCAACGCCCGTCGGCGAAGTTCACAAGCCACGTCTGCTTTTCGTCGGGGGCGCCGGGGCCGTCCGGATCCTCCGGACCGTCCGGGCCGGACGGCGCGCTGCCCTCAATATACTCGATCACCAGACTGACTTCAAAGGGAGGCAGCGGGCTGCCCTGCGTTCTGTTTGCCACGCTGTATTCATGCTCGCCGTTGAGCGCCGTCAGCTCCGTTTTCCCTCCCGCGCCGTCCGCAAGGTAAACGTGGAAGTTCCTGTCCGTGACGCCGTTTACCGTGAACGGATCGTTATATTTTACATCAAGTGTGCCGGAAACGGGCGCGCCGTTTCTCGTCACCGTGACCGTCTGCCCGTTTATCTCCCAGCTCCCGGAGCCGACGTCGATGAACCAGACGTAGTCCCGCCCCGTTGCGGGATCCCGCCCGGGGTTCACCTCCGGCTCGGGGTCGACCTCGCCGGTCCCGTAATAATACCCCAGCCAGTTTGTGTGGTCGGTGATGATATGGTCCCCTATCTCCGGGACGTTATGGATCCCGTCGTTCCATTCCGGCGGAAAATCCTGTCCGTCGCCGAGGAAGCCGGTCCCCTTGCAGTAGGGGCATTTCCAGTCGATCGTCTTCGCTGTTTTGCAGTTTTCGTTTTGGCACTCGACCTTCCCGGCGCCGCCGCAGCGGTCGCAGTCTCCGCCGCCGGCGCCGTGGCAATGCCAGCACTCCAGCTTGCCGGAGCCGCCGCACTGACCGCACGGACCGGCGTTCCCGTCCGTGGGAATCGGGCGGGCAAGCCCGTCGCCGTTACAGCTCGGGCAGGTATAGTAGCCGTTATCGCATTTCCCTTTGCCCTCCTCGCCCGGGCAGACCCAATGCCCGCTCCCGCCGCAGCCGTCGCACACGAGCTCGCCGGTGTTCCCGCAGCTCGGGCAGGTAAAGCTTCCCGTCTTATTGCAATGGTAACATTCCTCCATGTCCTTTGCGGACACGGCCGCCGGGAAGAGGGTGAAAAGGACGGCGAGCATCAGCGCCGCCGGGAGGATACGCAAGTTTTTTCTTTTCACGGGCAGAAAACCTCCGTTTTTCAGAATATCGCCTGAATCACTTTACTTCAATATAACATCATTCCGTCTTTTTTACAATAGTTTTTTTGCGTTTTTGCGGGGAAATGCCGCTTTTTCCTTTGAAATCCTGTCTCTTTGTCCGATTTTCCCTCAAAATCCGGCGGCGTTTTTCTTTTTTTCTCTTCTCCCTCTTGACAGGGAGAGGTTCTTGTGGTAAAGTATATCTGTACTAACACGATTAGAACAGTTAGAACAGAAAGGAGAGACCGTGAGCAACATCCGGATCGACGTAAAATCCCGCACCCCGATCTTCGAGCAGCTCTGCGCCGGGATCCGGGAAGAGATCCTCTCCGGGGCGATGGCGCCGGGCGAGGCGCTGCCGAGCGTGCGCTCGCTCGCCTGCGAGCTCGCCATCAATCCCAACACGATCCAGAAGGCGTATGCCGAGCTGGAGCGGCAGAAGCTGATCTCTTCCGCGCCCGGCCGGGGCAGCTTCGTCTCCGACGATATCCGCCCGGCGATGGGAGCGTTTGAGGAGCGGATCCTCGAGGATCTGCGGGCGGCGGTGCATCGGGCGAGGCTCTGCTCGATCGAAAAGAAAAAACTGACCGACCTGATCGACAAAGAATGGGAGGGAACAAAACAGTGATCGCGATCCAAAGCATCTCCAAGACCTTCGGCGACGTGCAGTCGCTCGACAAGGTGACCGCCCGCATCGGCGAGGGCTCGATCTTCGGGCTGATCGGCTCGAACGGCTCGGGCAAATCGACCCTTTTGCGCGTGATGGCGGGCATCCTGCGCCCCGACACGGGCGAGGTAAAGTACGACGGCATCCCGGTATGGGATCGCCCGGACGTGAAAGAACGCATCTTTTATATCTCCGACGATCAGTTCTTCCTCCCCGGCTCGGATATCGAGGAAAACGCAAAATTCCTCTCCTCCCTCTACCCGCGCTATAACGTGGCGGAAGCGCTGCAGCTTGCGCGGATGTTCAACCTGCCGGAGAAGCGGAAGATCCAGTCCTTCTCCAAGGGCATGCAGAAGCAGACGGCGATCCTGCTCGGACTCGCCGCCCATCCCGACTGGCTCTTCTGCGACGAGACCTTCGACGGGCTCGACCCCGTGATGCGGGAAATGGTGAAAAAACTCTTTGCCCGCGAGGTGGCGGAGCGGAAGATGACGGCGGTGATCGCCTCGCACAGCCTGCGGGAGCTGGAGGATATCTGCGACCACATCGGGCTGCTGCACAAGGGCGGCATCCTCTTTGAGAGCGATATCGACGAGCTGAAAAGCCAGCTGCACACCGTGCAGGCGGGCTTTGAGAAGCTGCCGGAGCGGATCCGGTGCGAGGGGCTGCATTTTGTCCGGATCACCGGCCGCGGCAACTTCATCACGGCGGTGGTCGGCGGCGAGGAGGAGGCGGTGCGCGCCTACTTCTCCTCCCTCTCCCCGCTCTACTTTGAGCTGATCCCCCTCACGCTGGAGGAAATCTTTATTGCGGAAATGGAGGCAAGAGGCTATGACAGCGGATCGTTCCTTGAATAAAACGCGCCGGATCCCCTTCTTCTGGCGGCAATTTTTCTCCCAGAAGACGGTGCTGATCCTCTCCGCGCTCATCTTTTTCCTCTCGATGTCGGTGCCGGCGCTCTCCGCCGTTTCCGAACGGTGGGCCGGGTCCGACGTGACGGAGCTGGAAAAGACCTATTCTCTCTTTGAGTCGGTCTTAGGGATCGTCAGCGTATCGACGTTCTTCTTGATGGCGCTCGCCGCCCTCTCGGCGGCGCTCGTCTTCGGCGTCTATTCCGACCGGAAAAGCGCTTACTATTACTGCGCGCTCCCGGTCAGCCGCGACCGGCTCTTCTGCCAGAGGACGCTTGCGGGGTTCCTTGCTCCGCTTCCCGGATATCTTGTGAACTTCCTTCTGGTGCTGGCGATGCTGCTGACCTCCCCCGTCGGCGTCGGGCCGATCCTCCCGATGCTCTTTGCCTATACGGGGTACGCGCTCCTCTTCTGCTTTGCGACCTACGCCGTCTGCGTCTTTGCCGCCTCGCTCACCTCGAACAAGATCGGCACCCTGCTCCTCTCCGGGTATCTCTTCCTTCTCGTTCCGGTCCATCTCGGCCTTGCCAAGCTCCTGACGGAAGAGTTCCTGCCGAGCGGAAGGTCGTTTGTCTTCTTCAAGAGCAACGGTCTTTACTGGCAGATCATCAAGCGCTCCTCTCCGGCGGCGATCGCGGCCCGGTTCTTTGAGGAGGCGGAAAACCAGACGCGCAGGTGGATCTACGGAGCGGACGGCGAACGGGAGCGGTCGTTTGCGGAGTGTATGCAGCGCGTCTCGCTGCCGGCGGCGGAAACGGTCCTCTTGATCGTGATCCCGCTCCTGCTCCTTCTTGCCGCGCTGCTGATCCACCGGCGCCGCCCGGCGGAGAACGCGGGCGAGACCTTCGCCTTCCCGCGCGTCGGAGAGGTGATCAAGTACAGCATCCTCGTTTCCTGCGGCGCCGCCTTCGGGCTCTTCTTTGAAGGGCTGCTCTTCAACTCGCTGATCTCCTTCTTCTTCGGCGCCGTCTTCGGCGTCGTCTTCGGCACGGTGATCCTCAACCTGATGATCTACCGGACGCCGAAAAAGGCCTTCTACAAGCCGAAGCGTCTCCTCGTCTTCACCGCGATCCTCCTCGCCGTTTTTCTGCTTGCGGCGATCCTTTGCAACCTGACGGGAAACTACCGCTTTACCGCGGACAACGTGGCGAAGATCTCCTTCCAGCACGGCGATCCGGTCCCGGCCGGACAGCTCGACCGTCAGCTCCTTTTGAAGGTGCTGGAGCAGTGGGATAAGGCAAATGACAATCCCGATTACGATAAGACCGTCTACGTCCCGATCGATGTGCAACTGACTTCCCGATGGGGTCTGACCGCGCGACGTTACGTTCCCCTTACCCGCGATTACATCGAGCAGCTCTCCCCCTATTTCGAATCAACGTTCTCTATAGCGGAGTTTGAAGAAAAATACTCCTACTGATCGGAGACGGCATCCTACCGACGCAAAAGGGAAAAGCCCGCGGAAGCGGGCTTTTCCTTTCTCACTCTTTTTATTGCGGGAAAAGGGCGCGGGCAAGGCTGGCGTAATCCTCGGGGGAAAGACGCTCCCCTCGCACGTCGGCGGGAAAGCCGAGGGAGGAAAGGATCGCGCCGAGCTCCTCCTTGGAGCGGCCGTGCGGGAGAGAGGCGAGGGCGTTTGCGAGCGTCTTGCGCCGCTTTTCAAACGCCGCGCGCACGACCGAGCGGAAGACGGGTCTCTCCTTTTCCGCGAGCAGCGGCGTTTCCCGCGGAACGATCTGTACGACGGCGGAATCCACCTTCGGCGCCGGGTAGAAATGCCCCGCCGAAACGGAAAACAGCTTTTTCACCGTTCCGTACGCGCCGAGCGCGACGGTAACGGCGCCGTAGTCCCGTCCGCCGGGCGGCGCCGTGAAGCGCGCGGCGACCTCCGCCTGTACCATCACGGTGAGGGAAACAAAGGGGACGGGCGAGGCGATCAGCTCCATCAAAATCGGCGTGGTGATATAATACGGGAGGTTGGCGCAGACGGCGACCCGGCTGCCGGGCGAAAAAAGCGACGGGAGATCGGTCTTCAAGATGTCGCCGTGAATGACGCGGACGTTATCGAACTCCGCAAGCGTCTTTGCGAGGACCGGGATCAGCCCCGCGTCCAGCTCCACGGCGGTCACGCGCGGGTGGGCGCGGCAGAGCTCCGCCGTGAGGCATCCGATCCCCGGGCCGATCTCCAGCACCTCGTCCGCCTCTCCGACCGAGTCGGCGATGCGGCGGGGGACTTCCGGATCGATGAGAAAATTCTGCCCGAGGGATTTCTGCATCCGCAGACCGTGCTCCTCCAGCAGCGTCCGGATGACCGAAAGATCGCAAAGGTCCATCGTTGTTTCTCGCTTTCTCTTTTTTCATTCTCCGCGTCCCGGGAGTTTGCGGGGATTTTCAAAAATTCCCTTGACAAAAGGGAACGCGGTATGTATAATAACAGTGTTGCTTTTTGCTGGTATGGCTCAGTTGGTAGAGCAGTTGATTCGTAATCAACAGGTCGCCGGTTCAAGTCCGGCTACCAGCTCCAAAAATCCTGCGCGCGAGCGTGGGATTTTTCCTTATTCACTATTCACTCTTCACTCTTCACTATTTCCTTTTCCCTTATCTTTCGCCCCGCGCAGGATTTTCGGGAGGTAAGAGGTAAGAGTGAAGAGTGAAGAGGTGCGATCAATACCACGAAAGCAAAAGCATCCATATAATGCTCTGAAAAACCTGCGCGCCTGCGTGGGATTTTTCCTTATTCACTCTTCATTCATGGAAAGATCCGCCTCCGGGCGGATCTTTCCGTTTTATTTCTCTTCCCTGAGATAGGTCTTTTTCAGCGCGAGGACGGTGGAGGGGATGAAGAGGATCTGCAGGACGATCCCCGGAAGCGAGGTAACGAAGTAGGCGGTCCAGAACGCCGCGAAGCTGTACTCGCCCGCGGAGAAGATCAGCGCTTTGGCCAGCCCCGCTACGATCCGCCCCGCGAGCATCGCGCCGATCAGGGCGGCGTAGAGATTGAAGTAGCTCCATTTTGTGCGGATGACCTTGATCAGCAGCCCCGCGACGAGACCGTAGACGCAGCACTCGATCAGCATGGCGGGCAGGACGGCGGCGGGAGGCATCCCGGTGATGATATGGGAGAGGAAGACACCGAGCAGTCCGCAGGCGGCGCCGTAGTGCCAGCCGCACAGGAGCCCGCAGATCAGCACGGGGATATGCATCGGGGAGATGACCGAGCCCGCGTTCGGGATCGCGTGGAAGGCGATCGGCAGGACGACACAGAAGGCGGCGAGCAGCGCCGCCGCGATCAGTTTTTTGAGTTCTTTTCTCGCTTTCATACAGGTTCCTTTCCAAAAAGAGCGCGGCGGGATCCCGCCGCGCTCTTTTTCCGTTGCTTACTCGTAGAGCTTGCCGAGTTTCTGGAGTCTCTCGTACTTCGCCTTGGACGCTTCCTTTGCCTCCGCAAAGAGCTTTTCGGCTCTCTCCGGGAAGGCGCGGAGCAGGCTGCTGTAACGGGTCTCGGACTCGATGAACTCGATGTAATTGTCGTTGTTGGGCTCCTTGGAGTCGAGGGTGAAGGGGTTCTTCCCTTCCGCTCTCGCCGCCGGGTTGTAGCGGAACATCTGCCAGTAACCGCACTCGACCGCGCGCTTCATCTCGCTCTGGCAGTTGGTCATGCCGCCCTTGACGCCGTGCATCTCGCAGGGCGCGTAGCCGATGACGATGGACGGGCCGTGGTACGCCTCCGCCTCGGTCAGCGCTTTGATGGTCTGGTTCATATCCGCGCCCATCGCGATCTGCGCGACGTAGACGTAGCCGTAGGACATCGCGATCGCCGCAAGATCCTTCTTCTTGATCGCCTTACCGGCCGCCGCGAACTTCGCGACCTGACCGAGGTTGGACGCCTTGGACGCCTGTCCGCCGGTGTTGGAGTACACCTCGGTATCGAAGACCATGATGTTCACGTCCTCGCCGGAGGCGATCACGTGGTCAAGGCCGCCGAAGCCGATGTCGTACGCCCAGCCGTCGCCGCCGAAGATCCAGACGGACTTCTTGGAGAGGTATTCCTTGCCGGCAAGGATCTTATCCTTGAGCTCGTTCTGGCAGCCGCAGGCCTCGAGCGCGGCGATCAGTTCCTTGGTCGCGGGCTCGTTCTCCGCGCTGTTGTCCTGCGTGTCAAGATACTTCGCACAGGCGGCTTTGACCGCTTCATTCTCCGCGGCGGCGGCCAGCTCGGTCACATAACCGATCAGGCGCTCGCGGAGGGTCTTCTGCCCGATGTACATACCGAGACCGTGCTCGGCGTTGTCCTCAAAGAGGGAGTTGGCCCAGGCGGGTCCTCTGCCGCTCTCGCGGTTGACGGTGTAGGGGGTCGCCGGCGCGGAGCCGCCCCAGATGGAGGAGCAGCCGGTCGCGTTGGAGATGTACATCCGCTCGCCGAAGAGCTGGGTGATCAGGCGCGCATAGGAGGTCTCGGCGCAGCCCGCGCAGGAGCCGGAGAACTCAAGCAGCGGCTGCTTGAACTGGCTGCCCTTGACGGAATTTGCGTTGAAGGGGAGATCCTTCGAAGCGACCTTGGCGACCGCGTAGTCGAACGCCGCCTGCTGAGCCGCCTGGCTCTCCTGCGGGACCATCTTCAGCGCCCGCTTTTCTTCCTTGGTCGGGCAGACCTTGACGCAGAGGCCGCAGCCCATGCAGTCGAGCGGGCTGATCGCCATCGTGAACTTGTAGCTCTCGCAGCCCTTGCCGATCATCTTCGGCGCAAACTTCGTGGAGGCCGGGGCGCTCTTCGCTTCCTCCTCGCTCATCGCGAAGGGACGGATGGTGGCGTGCGGGCAGACGTAAGCGCACTGGTTGCACTGGATGCAGTTCTCGGGGATCCACTCGGGAACGTCCACCGCGACCCCGCGCTTCTCGTAAGCGGCTGCGCCCTGCGGGAAGGTGCCGTCCGCGTAATCGGTGAAGGCGGAAACCGGGAGAGAGTCGCCGTCCATCAGGGAGACGGGCGCGACGATGTTGTTGACGAAACGGACGAGCTCGGGGCGCGTGCCTTCCGCAAGCTTCTTCGCCGTATCGTTCTTCGCGTCCTTCCAGGAGGCGGGAACGTCGTACTTGACGATCGCGGTAACGCCGGCGTCGATGGCCTTGTAGTTCATCTCAACGACGGCCTCGCCCTTCTTGAGATAGGACTTCTTCGCCATATACTTCATATAGTCGACGGCCTGGTCGATCGGAAGGATGTTCGCGAGAGCGAAGAACGCGGACTGGAGGATGGTGTTGGTGCGCTTGCCCATCCCGATCTCACGCGCCTTGTCGATCGCGTTGACGGTATAGAAGCTGACGTTGTTCTCCGCGATGTAGCGCTTGACCTCGGCGGGCAGATGGCGCTCGACCTCCTCGGGAGTCCACTGGCAGTTGAGAAGGAAGGTGCCGCCCGGCTTGACGTCGTTGACGATCTTGTAGCCCTTGAGGATGTAAGAGGGGTTGTGGCAGGCGACAAAGTCGGCCTTGGTGATGTAGTAGGGCGATTTGATCGGGTTGTCACCGAAACGGAGGTGGGAAATGGTGATACCGCCGGTCTTCTTGGAGTCGTACTGGAAGTACGCCTGGATGTACTTGTCGGTATGGTCGCCGATGATCTTGATGGAGTTCTTGTTCGCGCCGACCGTTCCGTCGCCGCCGAGACCCCAGAACTTGCAGGCGATCGTGCCCTTCGGCGCGGTGTCGGGCGCGGGCTTCTCCTCGAGGGAGTGGCCGGTCACGTCGTCGACGATGCCGAGGGTGAAGCCGTTTTTGGGCTCGTCCTTCGCCAGATTCTCGTAAACGGCGAAGACGGAAGCCGGAGGCGTATCCTTGGAGCCGAGGCCGTAGCGGCCGCCGACGACCTTGGCGGAAACGCCCGCCGTGGCAAGCGCGGTGACCACGTCGAGATAGAGCGGCTCGCCGAGCGCGCCGGGCTCCTTGGTGCGGTCGAGGACGGCGATCTTCTTCGCGGTCTTCGGGAGCGCTTCCACAAGCTTGGAGGCGACGAACGGACGGTAGAGACGGACCTTGACAAGACCGACCTTCTCGCCTTTCGCGGTCAGGTAGTCGATGACTTCCTCCGCGACGTCGCACATCGAGCCCATGCAGACGATGACCCGCTCCGCGTCCGGAGCGCCGTAGTAGTTGAAGAGCTTGTAGTCGGTGCCGATCTTCTCGTTGATCTTGCCCATGTACTCTTCCACGATGGCGGGCAGCGCGTCATAATACTTGTTGCACGCCTCTCTGTGCTGGAAGAAGATATCGCCGTTTTCGGCGGAGCCGCGGAGCACGGGGTGCTCGGGGTTCAGCGCGCGCGCGCGGAACTCGGCGACGGCGTCCTCGTCGATCATCGACTTGAGATCCTCGTAATCCCAGGTCTCGATCTTCTGGATCTCGTGAGAGGTACGGAACCCGTCAAAGAAGTGGATGAAGGGGACTCTGCCCTTGATCGCGGAAAGGTGAGCGACCGCGCCGAGGTCCATGACCTCCTGGGGGTTGGACGAAGCGAGCATCGCAAAACCGGTCTGGCGGCAGGCGTAAACGTCGCCGTGGTCGCCGAAGATGTTCAGCGCGTGGGTCGCAACGCAGCGGGCGGAAACGTGGATCACGCAGGGGAGCAGCTCGCCGGCGATCTTGTACATGTTCGGGATCATCAGGAGAAGGCCCTGAGACGCCGTGTAGGTCGTGGTGAGAGCGCCCGCGGCGAGAGAGCCGTGAACAGCGCCGGCGGCGCCGGCTTCCGACTCCATCTCGATGACCTTGACCCGATCGCCGAAGATGTTCTTCAGTCCGGTAGCGGACCACTGATCAGTGACCTCTGCCATAGGGCTGGAAGGAGTGATGGGGTAGATCGCCGCAACCTCGGTAAACGCGTAGCTTACGTGCGCCGCAGCGGTATTCCCATCCATGGATTGCTTTTGTCTTGCCATTTTGGTTCCTCCGTTTTCGTATTGTTTTCTCTGTCAGAGAAAGAGAAATTTAACCTTATCTATCATAGCACTTCGTTTGCCTTTTGTAAAGGGTTTTCGCCGTTTTTCTTACGCTTTTTCCCCTTTTTCCGCCGCAAAGCCGCGCAGACGGGAAAGAGCGGCGCAAAGCTCGAAGACGGGCCGGGGCGACGCGTAAACGTTGATCCCCTGCGCCCTCGCCTTTTCGAGGACCGTCTCCTCCGGCTCCGCGCCCTCGGCGCAGATCACACAGCCGACGTCGCAGAGCGAGGCGACGGCCAGCACGTTCTGATTGTTCATCACGGTGACCCACGCGCAGTTTGCCGGCGCGCGCCCCATCACCCAGCTGAGCAGATCCCCCGCGTACCCCGAGACGACCGGCTTTTCCCCTTCCGGCTCGCAGAGCGTCTTCAGTTTCAGCCGGCGGCGCACCTCTGCCGCCGTGAGTTGTCCGCTTGTCATGTCCGATCTTCTCCTTTTTCGTCACGTTCCCTTTTTTCGAGGTCGCGGACCGTGATATGCTCCATGTCGGCAAGACTCCGGAAGATATCCTGGATCCGCTCCTTCATCTTGAAGATACAGTCGCTCTCATAGGCGTCGCCGCGCACGATGTCCTCGGCCAGCGCCTTGCAGGAGGGCGAGCCGCAGGAGCCGCAGTCCAGCCCCGGCAGGCGGGCGGCGATCTCGTTGAGCTGCTTGCTCATCTCGATCGCCTGGCTGCGGTCGGTATTGAGCTGCAGCGCGGGATTGCTCTCCGCGCCGACGTTCCACTCGAGCGGGGCGTCCACCCCGGCAAAGGGGTCGATCCGGTTCTGCGAGAGGGGGAGGTACTTGCGCAGCTTTTGCAGGCGCGCCTTGGCGATATAGGGATTCTCCACGGCGAGCACGCCGCCGACGCATCCGCCCCGGCAGGCGTTGAGCTCAATGAACTCCAGTCCGGAGAAATTCTCGTTCTCGATCTCGTCGAGGACGTTGATGATGTTCTCCACGCCGTCCGCGGCGAGATAGCGCTCGTTGAGCAGGCCGGCGGCCTCGCCGCCCGTCGCCGCCCAGCTGATCCCGATGACGCCGGAGCGGGAGATCGGTTCGGGGCGCTCCACCTTTTTCAGAGCGTCGAGCAGATGGCGGTAGACCGTGCTCATCGAAACGACGCGGTCGATCTCGCTCTTTTCATAGCCGATCGGCTTTTTGACGTAGGTGACCTTTGCGGGGCAGGGGGAGATGAAATAGGTCCCGATCTCCTCCGGCTTCAGCTCCGGGTGCTTCTTTCTCGCCTCTTCCTTTGCCATCCGGGCGGCAAGCTCCACCGGCGAGATGACGGGGAGCAGGTAATCGGTCAGATAGGGGAAGCGCACCTCCACCAGCCGCACGACGGCGGGACAGGCGGTGCTGATATAGGGATGGTCCGCCTTGTGCTCGCTGAGAAAGCGCCGGGTATACTCGGTCACGATCTCCGCCGCGCGGGAGACCTCGAACACGTCGTCAAATCCGAGACCCTTGAGCGCCGTCAGGATATAGTCGATATCGTCGATATGGTCGAACTGCCCGAAGAGCGCGGGCGCGGGCAGTGCGATCCGGTAGGAAAACTCCGACAGCTCGAGCGGGTCGAAGATCGCTTTTTTTGCGTTATGGGGACAGATACGGATACATTCGCCGCAGTCGATACAACGGTCCGTGATGATGATCGCCTTTTGCCCGCGGACGCGGATCGCCTCCGTCGGGCAGCGCTTGATGCAGTTGGTGCAGCCCTCGCACCGGTCCTTATCCAGCGTTACGGAATGTAAATACTTTCCCATCGCTCTCTCCCGTCAAAAAGAATTCTTCGGGCTGTCTGCAAGGACCGTCATCCGCACGGTCGTCCCGCGTCCGATCTCGGTCTCGATCTTCATCTCGTCGCTGTACCGCTTCATGTTCGGGAGTCCCATCCCGGCGCCGAAGCCGAGAGCGCGGATATTGTCCGGCGCGGTGGAAAAGCCCGCCTGCATCGCCTGCTCCACGTCGGCGATCCCGGGTCCCTCGTCGGTCAGGACGATCTCGATCCGGTCGGGCAGGACGTTCACGTCCGCGACGCCGCCCTCCGCGTGGATGACCATATTGATCTCACCCTCGTACATGGCGATGGCGGCGCGGCGGATCACGTTTGCGTCAAAGCCCATCTGGCGGAGCTCCCGCTTCATGGCGACCGAGGCTTCTCCCGCCCCGGTGAAGTTATCTCCGGATACCTCGTAATGAAGGACAAGGGGTTTAATCTCCAATCAGTTCCCCTCCCTTCAATCCCTGTTCGTAGAGCTTACCGCAGGCGGTGTACATCCGTTCCTTTGACGCGAGGACGGTGAGATGGCAGCTGCGCGCCAGGGCGAGGACGTCCTCACCGGGGACCTTGGCCCGCACGAAGACCACGCACTGCATATCCATCATCACCGCGGTGCGGATGACCTGCGGGTTGAGGAGCCCCGTGAGCAGGACCGCCTGGTCCTTGACGAAGGCGAGCACGTCGCTCATCATATCGCTCCCGCAGGCGGACTTCACCTCCCGGTCGACGCCTTCCTCTCCGCAGAGGACCTCCGCGTCCAAAAGTTCTGCTATTTTTCTGATGGTCATAGATCTTTTTTTCCTTTCACGGCACGGCCGTATTGATTTTTTTCAGAGTAACGCACGGAGGATCTCGCGGGGGATCTCCGCGGGGGAGATCCCGTCCGGCAGGTGCATCGTGCCGCCCGCCGCGCCGATCTCCTCCGCCCGGTGGGCGTCCGAGTCGAACAGGATCACAGGATCGTCCGCCGGGAGATAGATCTTATAGGCGTTGAGATTGTCCCGGTCGCGCAGCTCAAAGGAGGTAAAGCCCCCCTCCGGCGGCACGGTGCCGAAGACGGCGACCGCCCCGTTCGCCTGCCGGTCGATATGCGCGGGCAGGGCGACGCCGCCGTAGCGTTTTGCGTGCCCGAGCGCCTCGGAAAACGGAATGTCGGTATCGCCGGAGAGCAGGTACGGCTCCCGGGCGAGGATCGCGTCCTCCTCGTCGCGCACGAGCTGCTCGCCGAAAAAGTCGGGGCGGTTCTCGGTCCTCAGCAGGCGGGAGTAGACGAAGCGGTCAAAATCCATCGTCTTTTCCAGCGTGTCGAACAGGCAGAGGACGTGTACCCCCTCGACGGTGGAGAGCTCCAGTCCGCCGAGCGGCGCGACCCCGTAAAACGCCGCCGCCTTGAAAAACGCGGGGCAGTTTTTCGCGGAATTATGATCGGTGAGGGCGCAGGCGTCCAGTCCGCACAGCTTCGCCATCCCCGCGACGGTCGCGGGCGTGAGCTCGTCGTCCCCGCACGGGGAGAGACAGGAATGGATGTGCAGGTCGTATCGGATCCGCATAACAGTCTCCTCCCTTAAGGCTCCGTCACGGTGCGGAGAGCGAGCAGCGCCTTGTAAAAGGCCGCGTTGTAACGGTAGATCAGGCTCTCCCCCGCCGCCGCCGCGGCAAGGACCTCGGTCGTCCCGGCGTAAAGCTCCGGCAGGGCGGGGGCGAACACGCAGCACCGGTCGTAGCTGACGGCGTCCGCGATCCGCTCCGCCATATCGACCGAGCGCTCGTTGCGCGCAAAATAGTTGAGGAATTCCGAGAGATATTCCTCCCGCATTTGCCCGTAGGCGCGGCAGTTGAGCGCGTCGATGAAGATCGCGCTCTCCGCGATGTTGGCGCAGTCGGAGACGATACAGAAGTAGAGCGCCCCGTCGGGCGGGGTAACGTAATCCGTCTGGGTCTCGTCCATCTTCGGCAGCGGCAGGGGACAGAGATCGTGCTCCCGCAGGGAGAACTCCCGTTTGTCCCCGAGGCGGCCGAAGCAGAAGAGAGCGTTCCCCTCAAGGAAAGCCGCGTCGGAAAGAGGGGTCCCGTCCTGCCCGAACACGCCCGCCGAGAGCGCGGCGAGCCGGTCGGCAAATTCCTCCGCCCTGCCCCGCGGCTCGAAAATATCGTACTGTCCGTCCTCGCGGAGATAGGAATACCGGAGATCGGAGGAGAGGAACAGATCCTCCGCGAAAACGGAGATCGGCGCGCGGGAGAGGAGGGCGGCGGGCGCCCCTTCCCCGCTCCCGCGGACCTCGCGGACAAGCGAGAGGAGCGCGTCCAGCGTCCAGGTCCCGGCGTCCACCATCCCCTCCGGCGAGAGGGAGCGCGCCTCGGCGAGGGTACGGTCATACCAGAGGCAGGCGTAGCGGTCCGGATCCTCCGCCGCGGCGCCGGAAACGGCGAAGATCCGCTCGCCCGACGTGGCGGAGAAGATCGCGTCCCCGCGGTAATACTCGGCGGAGAGCGCGAGGAACGGCGCGGAGGAAAGATCGGTAAGATACCCGGAAAGCGCGAGGGAGCCGACCTCGCCCGCGGGCAGAAGGAAGAGGTCCGCGTAATAGATACCGGACGCTTTGGCAGCCCGGATCCCGGCGAGAGTGTCGCCGTTCTCCGGCTCGATCGCAAGGACCTTGACGTTATACTTGGTCCGGATCTCCTCCATCATCTCGTAGCGGGCGCGGGAAAGGGTCGTCGTCTCCTCTTCCTCCAGCCCGAGGAGCCGCCCGGCGGAGGTGGAAACGATCAGGGAGAGACCGTTCATATCCCTCGTCATCATAGAAGCGAGACGGGCTTTCGCCTCCTCTTTTTTCATTTCGACCGGGTCGGCGACGGGAGGCGGGGGCGCGGTCGTATCCGGCGGCAGAGGCTCCGTCTCCGCCGGGCGCGCCGTCTCCTCGCCCGGCCGGTTGATCACGATAAAGCAGGAGGAAAGGAGCAGGGGCGCGAGGAGCAGGAGCGCAAGGAGCGGGAGAAAAACGCGTCTTTTCATATCCCCTCCTCAAAAATGGTAGCGCGTGCCGCGGCGGGCGCGCTTGCGGCGTATCGCGGCGACGGCGAGAACGTATACGAGCGTGAGGACGGCGGCGCTGATGACCGCCGCCTTGAAAAAGCGGCCGCGCGAGATCCGCTTGATCTCCGAGAGGAGATAGAGGAACTCGTTGCGCTCGATATCGTCCCCCGTTACCAGCTCGACCGAGCCGATCTGATCGCCTTTGTAATAGACGTTCAGATAGCCCGCCGGCGTGCCGCGAACGACGGGCGCCTCCAGGGACGCCTCGGTCAGGCGGTGGCTGTAAGTGACGTCCGATGCCTCGTTTACGTCGGAGGGGAGGAAAACGGTGATCGTCTCCCGCGGGAGCAGCATCACGAAATCGGTCTTTGCCGAGAGGGTGACGGGCAGCTCACAGACCGGCGTACCGGGGTCGACAAGAGTCTTGTAGGCAAAGCCCTCCACGCCGTAGCGAAGAAGCTTTGACGCCGCGTCGCAGGCGGTGTCCGCCCCGGTCGCGGGGTCCTCGTGCCCTCCGATGACGACGCAGAGATAGGTCAGCCCTCCGGCCTGCGCGCAGGAGGTGACGGTGATCCCGCTCTCCTCGGTGGAGCCGTAGTTCATGCCCTTTGCGTATTCGTAATAATAGGCGGTGGTGTTCACCTTGCTGATCAGGGCGTTTTTGTTGTAGATCGTGAGACCGGTGGACTGTCCCGCGCGGCGGAAATTGTACTTGACGGTGCCGGAGATCTCAAGGAGCTTCTCCACCCCGGCGAAGGCGCGCGCGATCTTCAGCGTGTCCGCCGCCGTGGTGACCATCTGCGCCTCGTGCATCCCGCCGGGATTGGCGTAATGCGTATCCTTCATCCCGAGGGAGGCGGCCGTCTCGTTCATCTTTTCGACAAAGGCTTCCGTACTGCCGGAGACCAGATAGGCGAGGATATAAGCGGAGTCGTTGGCGCCGCGCATCAGCATCGTGTAAAAGAGCGCCTCGATCTGGAGCTGGTCACCCTCCTCGAGCCCCGCGCGGTATCCGGCGACCCCCCGCAGCATCTCGCGGGTCACGGTGACCGTCTCCTCCAGCCGCTCGGAGAGCGCGCCGTAGGCAAGGTACGCCGTCATCAGCTTGACGGAGGAGGCGGGATAGACCTTCTCCGAAGAATTGAGAGAATAGAGGACGCGGTCGTTTTCCACGTTATAGAGGAGCGCCGTCCGGACGCCGGAGATCTCCGGCTCCTCCCGGGCAAACGAGGGGAGGGCGCGCGCGGAAAAAAGAAGAAGGGCGGAGAAAAAGCAGCAAAGCGCGCGAAGCGTCGTCTTCATCCTTTTTCACCGTCCTTATCCGCGGCGTGCGACAAAAAATAAGCCGCCGCCGCCTTTTTATCTTGTTCGACCGTTCCGGCAAGCTCTTTCTCGGAAGAAAAACGCTCCTCCCCGCGCAAAAAGGAGAGCAGCGCGACACGCGCGCGCTTGCCGTACGCGCTGCCGCAAAAGTCAAAAAGGTTGGTCTCGCAGGTGACGCCGGAGCCGGAGACGGTCGGCCTCGTGCCGACGTTGGTGACGGAGCGGTAGCGCCGCCCCTCAAGCTCGGTGAGCGAGACGTAAACGCCGTGGCGCGGGATGACCGCGTCCTCAGGAAAGGAGAGATTGATCGTGGGAAAGCCGAGCTCCCTGCCGAGACGGGCGCCGTGCTCCACCGTACCGGAAAGAAAATAGGGACGCCCGAGCAGACGGGCGGCGTCCTCCATCCTCCCCTCGCGCAAAAGGAGACGGACGCGGTGGGAGCTGATCGGCCCCTCCCCGTCCGTGACCGGCGGGAGGATCAGCGTGCGCGCGCCGTAAGCGGCGAGCAGACGGCAGAGCGTTTCCGCGTTCCCGGAGGCGCCGCGGCCGAAGGTGAAGTCATACCCGCAGACCGCGAGCGCGCAGCCGCACTCCCCGACGAGGATCTCCGAAACGAAGGCCTCCGGGGAAAGGTCGGCGATCCCGGAAAAGCGGTACAAAAAAGCGTAGGGGACGCCCAGTTCGCCGATCAGACGGAGCTTTTCCTCCGTCGGGAAGATCCGTCCGCTCTTTTTGCGGACGAGCTCCGCCCCGTCGGAAAACGTCCACGCCGCGGGGACGAGCTCTCCCGCCCGGGAAAGCAGCGCGTCAAAAAGCGCGGCGTGCCCTTTGTGCACGCCGTCAAAACACCCAAGGGCAAGCGCAAAGCGCTTGCCCTGCCCGGGGATTGCTGCTGTCGGAAGGTCTGTCGTGCGGACGAGCATGGCGTCCTCCGTCAGACGTTGAGATAGTATGCGACCAGCGTGTTGAGCAGCTCGTCACGGTCGATCTTGCGGATCAGCGTCCTCGCGTTTTTATGGTTGGTGATATAGGTCGGATCCTCCGAAAGGATATACCCCACGAGCTGGTTGATCGGATTGTAGCCTTTTTCCTTGAGCGCTTTGTAAACGGTGAGAAGGATGCCGCGCATCTCGGAATCGTCGTCACGTCCGAGCTTGAAGGTTTGCGTTTTTCCGCTTTCGTTCGGGATCATCGGGTAACTCCGTACTGCAGGGAGCTGCAGTTCCTTTCTTTCGGGATAGAGCGATTTGCCGTATTACTGTCCTGTTACTATGATTATATAACAAAATCGCGGCTATTGCAAGGGGTAAAGGCGGAAGTTTGGTCTTTTTTTCGGTTTTCCCCGCGCGTCACGGAGCGGCGGTAACAGCCGCTCCCGTCGTTTCCTCCGCCGGGCGCTCCGTTTCCGCCGCGGCGGTCGTTTCCGCCGGACGCTCCGTTTCCGGCGGCGCGGTCGTCTCCGCTCCCGCCGCGGGCGTCGTGACCGGCGACGACGTTTCCGGCTTTTCCGTTTCTGCCGCCCCCGTGACTGCCGTCGTGACGGCGGTGGTCACAGGCGCCTTCGTCGTCACGGGCGCGGTGGTCTCGCGCGCCGTCGTATAGGCGACCCATTCGCCTCCGGTCGGCCGGTAGAGGACGTACGAGTCGCTCCATTTCCCGTCCTTTTCCTTCCACTCATAGCTTGAGCGGAACGATTTTCCGTCCTTTTCGTTCCAGACGGAGAGACGGATCCGATCCTTTTCGAGCCATTCGGCAAAGTCCCGGTCCGCGATCGAGGGGCCTTTCCCCTGATGGCTCTCGGAGAGCGGGACGGAAACGTCCTTTTCCATATCGTAAACGAGATACCGGCAGGCGAGCGTGTCGACCCCCGAGGAAACGAGATAGAGCAGCCGGGTCCCGTCCGAAGAGGAGAGGATCGGTTTTGCCCCGGCGTAGGGGTAAGCGGTCCCCTTTTTGCGGATCTCCTCCCGGATCGCGGGATAGGAGCCGGAGACGCCGGAGAAGAGCGAGGAAACGGGCTCGCCGCTGAGCAGACGGTTCTCCCCCGTCTTCATATTGCAGACCAGCGCGTCGAGGATGCCGCCGCGCGCGACGGGAACGACCGCCCGCTCGCCGGAGAGGATCACCTCCCCGAACTCGACTTCGGGATCTCCGTTCTCGTACCGGTCGCGCGCGTCGCGCTCGACCGCGACGGGGCCGGTCTTATCGGGGCGCTCCGCCTGCTTGTAAAGCGGGTAAAAAACGGTATCCTCGCCCTCCCGCACGGAGAACCAGAAGGGGGCGTAATACGTCTTTTCGATCTTCAGCTCGGAGACGTCCGGCGCGGAAAGCGCGAACGGCTCTCCCGCGGCAAGGAAACGGTAAAACGCCCTGCCGCTCCCGTCGCGGAAGGCGGAAAACCGGTAGGAAAACAGCCTCTGCGTTCCGTTGCGGTCGTTCTGCATCATGCTGACGAGCAGTTCGTTGCCCGTTTTGCGGATCGAGCTGCCGCCCCGTTCCATCGAGGAAAAGGAGCTCTTTTTGTAGGTGAACTCGAAGTGTCCGTTCTCCAGATCGAAGTAGTCGCCCTCCCGCATCCCGGGGTATCCCCCGTCGATGCGGACCGAATTGAGATAACTGGTGAAGTACGTCTCGTCGAAACCGAACAGGCGCCAGAGGATGCTCTGCACGTTATAGAGGGAGACGGTGTAGCGCTGGGTGGAGATGACGTTGGCGTACCCGTTTTCCACCGCGTAGGCGAGCAGGAGATAGATCAGGTTCTGCTTTTCGTAGACGGAAACGTTCGCCGCGCTCTCGGCAAGATAGTCCGAGGCGAAGGCGCAGTAACGGAGAAAGTCGTAATAATCGGGAGAGGCGTCCGCCGTTTCGGTAAAGGACGCGGCGGAGAAGCCGCCTTCCGCCGCTTCCGGCCCCGGCAGGGCGATGCTGTACAGACTGCCCCAGCCCTGAGTACCGAGGATCAGATATCCGCTGACGGGGATGACCTCCGTCAGATTCGGGACGGCGGAGGTGTAGATCTGCTCCAGGGTCGCGGAGGAGAAGACGCAGATACGGGAGTCGTCCGCCGGGAGGAGGACGAAATACTGCCCGTCCCAGTCGAGAGAAAGCTTGCTGTCAAAGAGGATATCCTGATAACCGTCCAGAAATCCTGCGGAGGCGCTCCCCTTCTCCGCCGCGACGGAAAGCGCGGTCGGATCGCCGAGGGAGGCTCTGAGGACGCGGGTGCGTTCCCCGCCCGTCTTGTCCCAGCACCAGATCGTACTGCCGCCGATCCCGATCGGGGAGAGGCCGTTTTTGTACTCGGAGACGCGGCCGTCCGTAACGGAGAAAACGCCGTAACCGGCCGGCGACGAGCCGCGGGAAAGGGAGAAGAGGAGCATCCCGCCGCTGCCGAAGGCGACGGGCTCCGCCGCCTCCCCGCCGCCCTCTCGGACGGTGGTCTGGACGCCGGTATTGAGATTTTCAAGGATCAGATCGCCGTCCGCCGCCTGCGTATAGGCGCGGTATTTCCCGTTCGGCGAATAGACCGCGCGGATCAGCGTGCGGGTAAAGGGAGCGATTTTCAGCGCTCCCGGCTTCCCGGTCACGGACCAGTATCCGCCCGCTCCGTCGGAGAGCGTGACACCCTCCCCCGTCGGATAGACCGTAACGGTCTGCGAGCGGTCGCTAACCTTGGAAAAGCCTCCGGAAAAGCCCTCGGAGCCCGCTTCATACAAATTGACGTAGAGCGCGGAGCGCGCGTCCGTCGCGAAGACGGCGGCGTACCGGTCCGCGTAGCGGGAAACGGCGACCGTCTTCATCCCCTCCGGCAGTGCGGAATAGAGGGAGAAGGACGCCGTCTTCAGTCCGTCGGAGAGCGAGACGGAAAAGTCGCTGTCCTGCAAAACGACGCTCTCCGCGATGCGACCGATCGTCTCCGCGGTCGACTCGCGGCGGAAATCGTCCGCCGAGGAAAAGAGACAGGTAAAGGGGACGGCGTATTCCCCGCCCGCCAGCAGAACGAAGGAGTAGGAGCGGTTGAGACTCTCCGAGGCGGAGCGATAGAAGGTGAAAAAGGTGACGAGCTTTTTGCCGCCGGAAAGATCGCGGGCGGCGTGATCGATCAGCGTGGGTCTGCGCGCCGGATCCTCTCCGATCGCCGCGAGGAGGACGCCGAAGGTCTCCTCCGTTTGCGGGATCTCGCCGATCCCGCCTTCCGCAAAGAGCAGATCGCAGACGGAAAGCTCGCGGATCCCCGCGAGGGAGGCGGCGTTCTCCGTCTGGGCGCGGAAGCTGCGGTAGCCGCCGCCGAAGCCCGCGGGGACGCCCACGCTGACGTAGCGCGTCCCCTCCCCGACGGTAAAGCCGGAGGAGAGAGAGCCCGTCCGGACCGGGAGAGCGCAGAGCATCGTGCTGTACGGCCATTTGGTCTGCTCCGCCGGAGCGGTCGTCACCGGGGCGGTCGTCCCGTCGACGGCCGGCCCGTTCTTTTTGCAGGCGGCGAGAGAGGGGGCGAGGAGCGCCGCCGCGAGGAGAAGGGCGCCGAGGCGGGAAAGAATGGTTCTGACTTGTTTTTTCATAAAGATCTCCGTTCAAAAATTCCGATCGTTCCTGCGGTCGGGATCCTATCGTCAGGCTAAAAAGAAGGAGGAAAGGAAAACAGCGGCGGAAGAAGCGAGCGCAACGACGAGCAGCGGCATCTTCAGATAAGCGAGGAGGAGAGCCGCCGCCGTGCCGACCAGCGCCGTCGCCGTGCTGCCGGTGGAAGAAAAGATAAAGGGAAAGGTCAGGGCGCTGAGCACCGCGTAGGGGAGGTAGTAGAGAAAGGAAAGGAGAAAGCGGTTTTTGATTTTTTTGCGGAAAAAGGAAAAGGGGAGCGCGCGGGAAAGATAGGTAACACCGGCCATCACAAGGACGTACGGCAGGATAAAGGAAAGCTCAAGCACGGCCGGCCTCCTCTCCCTCCGGCGTCTTTGCGCGCGGGAAACAGAGCGCCGCAGCGGCCGCGGCGAGCACGGCGCAGAGGATCACGCCGAGGCCGGACGCAAGGAAGGAAAAAACCGGGATCAGAGAGACGGCGGAGGAAAGGATCGCCGCGCAGAGGACGGTGAAAAGAACGGCGCGGTCCTCCCGGGCGGGCGGCAGGAGCATCGCGAGGAACATCCCGTAGATGGCGATGCCGAGGGCGCTGGTGAGGGAGGCGGGGAGCAGGTCCCCCGCGAGCGCGCCGGCGAGCGTGCCGGCGGTCCAGCCGAGATAGGGCGGACAGGCGAGGCCGTACCAGTAGGCGGGCTCGAGCGGCTCGCGCCGGGAGGAGGCGACCGCGTAGACCTCGTCGGTGATAAAGGCGGAGGCGAGCAGGCGGTGCGGGAGGGTGAAGCGGGGGGAAAGCCGCTGGGAAAGGGAGATGCCCATCAGAGAGTAGCGGAGATTGATGATCAGCTGAGAGAGCGCAAGCTCGGTCAGCGCGCCCGCCGCCGTGATGAAGGAAAGCCCCGCGACCTGCCCGGCGGAGGTGAGGTTGAGCGCCGAGATCAGGAACGCGCCGAGTGCGGGCACCCCGCCGGAAAGCGCGAGGATGCCGAAGCCGAAGGAAACGGGAAAGTAGCCGAGCCCGATGGGAAGTCCGTCCCTCAGTCCGGCGGAAAAGGAGAGCCTTTTCTCCCTTGATGACGCCATAGATGCCTCCGTGAAATGCCGAGATGACCCTATTTTACCACATCCCTCCCGTAAAATCTACGTTCCTCTCCAAAAAAGCAAAAAAAATTAACAGTAAATTCAAGACTTTCTCCCGCCGCGCCTCTTGCGCCGGCGGCGGAAAAAGGCTATAATAAAGAGGAACGGATCCCGCCGGCCTCTTTTGCGCCGCGGCGGTCCAGTCTTCCCATCCGCCGCGCGGACGGGAACAGAACGGAGTTTTTTATGCAAAAAGAACTTCTCCTTATCATCAACCCCTACGCGGGACAGAAAAAAGCGAACCGGCAGCTCTGCGACATCCTGCAGCTTTTCGGCTCCTACGGCTGGGAATGCCTCGTCCATCCGACGAAGGCGCGGGGCGACGGGCGGGACACCGTGGCGGCGCTCGCCGGCCGCGTGTCGCTGGTCGTCTGCATCGGGGGGGACGGCACCTTCAACGAATGCGTGGACGGTCTGCTCGCCTCCGGCGCGGACACCCCCCTCGGCTACATCCCCGCCGGCAGCACCAACGACTTTGCAAACAGTCTGAAGCTCTCCAAAAACGTCCTCGCGGCGGCAAAAGACATCATGGAGGGGGAAGCCCGCAAGCTTGACGTCGGCAGCTTTGACGGCCGGCACTTCACCTACGTCGCCTCCTTCGGCGCCTTTACCCGCGCCTCCTACTCCACCCCCCAGAGCGCGAAAAACGCCTTCGGCCATCTCGCCTACATCATGGAGGGGATGAAGGACCTTTCCTCCCTCAAGCCCCGCCACCTCCGCTTTGAAACGCGGGAGACGATCTGCGAGGGGGACTACATCTTCGGCGCCGTCTCCAACTCCACCTCGGTGGCGGGGATCCTCACCATCTCTCCCGAGCTCGTCGATATGAACGACGGGAAATTCGAGGTCCTGCTCGTCAAAAACCCGACCAATCCGGTCGAATTCAGCGAATGTCTCTCCGCTCTGACGACGCGGGACTATAACTCTTCCATGATCACCTTTTTCTCCGCGGACCGCATCCGGATCACGGCGGATCCTTCGATGGACTGGACGCTGGACGGAGAGTGGCAGGAGGGCTCCGCCGAGATCGGGATCGAGAACCTGCACGGTGCGATCTCCCTCTACGTCGGAAGGAAGGCGAAATGACGGCCCCCTCCCGACCGGCGCCCGAACGTCCCGTCGGCCTCCTCACGCGCGGCGCCGACCCGAAAAAGCGTTTCCTCCCCCTGCTCTTCGCGCTGATCCTGCCCGCCTATCTCTGGTACTTCTTCTTTGTGGAAAGAGCGGTGCCGCTGACCGGCTACTGGCCGTCCCACCTCCCGATCGACGATCAGATCCCGTTCCTCGAGGGCTTCATCGTCTTCTATTATCTCTGGTACGTGATGCTCGGCTCGGTCGGGCTCTATCTCCTTTTCTTTGACGGCAAAGGGTTTTCCCGCTATATGATCTTCGTCGGCGTGAGCTTCGGGCTTGCGATGACGTTCTGTCTCTTTTTCCCGAACGGGCAGGACCTGCGGCCGGACCTCGCCTCGCTCGGCCGGGACAACGTTTTTATCCGTCTGATCGCGGCGATCTACCGCGCGGACACCAACACCAACGTCCTGCCGAGCGTCCACGTGATCGGCGTGTTCGCCGTCTTCTTCGGCGTGATCGAGAACGAAGCGCTGAAAAGGAAAAAATGGCCCGTCGCCCTGACGGCGGTCTGCGGGACGCTCGTTTCCCTCTCCACCGTCTTTGTCAAGCAGCACTCCCTGCTCGACGTGATCCTCGCGATCCCGTACAGCCTGCTGCTCTATCTCCTCCTCTACAAGCTCCTTTTCCGGCAGCAAAAATAGGAAAAAGCGTTCCCGCGGGCGGGAACGCTTTTTCCTTGCAATAAAAGAAAAAATATGATAGAATAAAATGATTCTGCAAAGCAAGGACGAAACAATGACGTATTCTACGAAAAAATGGTATGAAACCGACGGCGCGCGGATGGAATTCGACGCGACCGTCCTCTCCTGCGAGAAGGCGGGAGAGGGGTATGACACGATCCTCTCGGAGACCGCCTTTTTCCCGGGCGGAGGCGGGCAGGAGAGGGACGAGGGGACGCTTGACGGCGTCCCCGTCACCGCGCTCGCCGAGCGGGACGGCGCGATCCTGCACCGCACCCGCCGGCCGTTCCCCGTCGGGGCGAGCGTACACGGAAAGCTCGACGCGCTCCTGCGGCTCCGCCGGATGCAGGCGCACAGCGGCGAGCACGTCCTCTCCGGGCTGCTCCACTCCCTCTACGGCTCCGAGAACGTCGGCTTCCGCCTCGGCGAGGGGGAGGTCGTGACGATCGACACCTCAAAGCACCTCACGGACGCGGAGCTTGACCGCGCGGAATACGAAGCGAACCTCGCAGTGGCGAAAAACCTGCCGGTGACCGTCTCCTTCCCCGATGAAAAGGAGCTCGCCTCGCTCGTCTACCGCTCCAAAAAAGAGCTCTCCGGGCGGATCCGGATCGTAACGGTGGAGGGGGTGGACGTCTGCGCCTGCTGTGCGCCGCACGTCGCCCGCACCGGCGAGATCGGACAGATCCGCATCCTCTCCCGCATGACGTGGAAGGGCGGGCTGCGCCTGACCGTACTCTGCGGACTGGCCGCCTACGAAGACGCGAAAAAGAAAAACGAAAGCGTCAAAAGGATCTCCGCTCTCCTCTCCGCAAAGCCGGAGGAGGTGGCGGAAGCGGCGGAGCGGATGCGGGACAGGCTGGAAGAGGAGTCCCGGAAAGCCGGCGCCCTCGCCGCAGAAAAGCGGGAGGCGGCTCTCCGGCGCCTGCGCGAGCGGGAAATGAGCGACGGACCGGTCGTCCTCTGGGAGGAGGAGCTCTCCCGCAAGGATATGACCGAATACGCAAACGAGCTGCAGAAAAAGACAAGATCTCTCGCCGTGGTCCTCACACGGGAAAAGGGGCGGATCGCCTACACGGCGGCCTCCGGCACGCTGGATATGCGCAAAATCGCGCCCCGGATCGGGGAGGCGCTCTCCGGCTCCGGCGGGGGGAGCCCCTCGATGATCTTCGGCTCCGCCGATACGACAAGAGAAAAAGCGGAAACCTTTTTCCGCTCCTTTATCCCCTCGGAAACCGACAAACGATAACAAGAAAGACAAGGAGAACGATATGGACATCATTCAAACGATCGCGGGCGAGCTGAAGGTAAGAGAAGGACAGGTCGAGGCAGCCGTCCGGCTGATCGACGAGGGCAACACCATCCCCTTCATCGCACGCTACCGCAAGGAAGCGACCGGCTCCCTCACCGATACCGAGCTGCGCGCCCTCTCCGAGCGCCTCGTCTACCTGCGCTCGCTCGACGAAGCGAAGGAAAAAGCGAGGAGCACGATCGAGGAACAGGGCAAGCTGACCGAGGAGATCGCCGCCGCGCTGGAAAACGCGAAAACGATGACGGAGGTGGAGGACATCTACCGTCCCTTCCGCCCGAAGCGCCGCACCCGCGCGACAATCGCAAAGGAAAAAGGCCTGGAGCCGCTCGCCCTCCGCATCCTCGAGCAGGACCCGAAGACCGATCCCGTGGCGGAGGCGGCGGCGTTCGTCGACCCCGAAAAGGGAGTGGAAACGCCGGAGGACGCGCTCGCCGGCGCCTCCGACATCATCGCGGAGACGATCTCCGACGACGCGGAGGTGCGCCGCCGCCTGCGCTACGTCTGCAAAATGAACGGCAAACTCGTCTCCAAAAAGACGGGCGAGAACGCCGGAGTCTATGAAAACTACGCCGATTACAGCGAGCAGCTCACCCGCATCCCCGGGCACCGGCTCCTCGCCATCAACCGCGGAGAGCGCGAGGGGATGCTGAAGGTCTCGGTCGAGTTCGACCGGCTGAAGGCGGAAAACATCCTCTTCTCCTCCTTTGTAAAAAACGAGAGCCCCTGCGGTCTTCTGGTGATCTCCGCCGCGCGGGACGCCTACGACCGGCTGATCTTCCCCTCGATCGAGCGGGAGATCCGCGGCGAGAAAACGGACGAGGCGGACGAATCCGCCATCCGCGTGTTTGCGCTCAATCTCCGGCAGCTCCTGATGCAGCCGCCGCTGCGCGGCAGGACCGCGCTCGGGCTCGACCCGGGATACCGCACCGGCTGCAAGGTAGCGGTGGTCGACCCGACGGGCAAGGTGCTCGACACCGGCGTGATCTATCCCGTCCCCCCGCACATGCGCCTCGAGGAAGCCAGACGGACCGTCCTCTCGCTGGCGAGAAAGCACCGGGTCGACGTGATGGCGATCGGCAACGGCACCGCCTCCCACGAGACGGAGGAGTTTGCCGCTTCCCTTCTCCCCGAGCTTCCCGGCGTCTCCTATATGGTCGTGAGCGAGGCGGGCGCCTCCGTCTACTCCGCCTCCGAGCTCGGCGCAAAGGAGTTCCCGCAGTTCGACGTCTCTCTGCGCAGCGCCGTCTCGATCGCGCGGCGCCTGCAGGATCCGCTTGCGGAGCTTGTCAAGATCGACCCGAAGTCCATCGGCGTGGGGCAGTATCAGCACGACATGC
Source organism: uncultured Ruminococcus sp. (assembly GCA_902778725.1). GTDB lineage: Bacteria > Bacillota > Clostridia > Oscillospirales > CAG-272 > RUG12395. The sequence goes on along the minus strand of CACYYS010000003.1, from coordinate 11,952 downwards.
CGGAAAAGGCGCTTTCCACGGCGCTGGACGGCGTGGTCGAGGATTGCGTCAACTCGGTCGGCGCGGACCTGAACACCGCCTCCGCCCCGCTGCTCTCGCATATCGCGGGGCTCGGTCCCGCGCTGGCCGCGAACGTCGTCGCCTACCGCACGGAGAACGGAGCGTTCTCCTCCCGCGCGGCGCTGAAAAAGGTGCCGAAGCTGGGGCCGAAGGCCTTTTTGCAGTGCGCGGGCTTTTTGCGCGTGCACGGCGGCAAAGAGCCGCTCGACGCGACCGCTGTCCACCCCGAGAGTTACGACGCCGCGCGCGCGCTCCTCGAGCGCTTCGGCTATACCGCGAAGGACGCGGCAAAGGGACTCTCCGACCTGCCGGAGAAGGTCGCGGCATACGGCCGGGAAAAGCTGGCGGCGGAGCTTGAGATAGGGCTCCCTACCTTAAACGACATCGTCGACGCCCTGGCAAAGCCGGGTCTCGACCCGCGCGACAGCCTGCCCGCCCCGATGCTCCGGCACGACGTCCTCTCGATCGACAATCTTGTCCCCGGGATGGAGCTCACCGGCACGGTACGCAATCTCGTCGACTTCGGCGCGTTCGTCGATATCGGCGTGCATCAGGACGGACTCGTCCACATCTCCCGGATCGCCGGGCGGCGGATCAACCACCCCACCGAGGTCCTCTCGGTCGGCGACATCGTGACCGTGTGGGTGCTCGACGTCGATAAGGCAAGAGGCCGCATCTCCCTGACGATGCAGAAACCGAAGGACGCGAAATGAACGGAAACATACCGGACGAAAGCGGACTCTCCCCCCGGCAGAAGAAGGCGCTGACCCTCTTTTTCTCCGGCTATAACTGCGCACAGGCGGTGTTCGGCGCTCTTGCCGACCTCGCCGGACTCGGGGAGCGGGACGCTCTGCGGATCGCCTCCTCCTTCGGCGGCGGGATGGCTCGCCAGCGCGAGACCTGCGGCACCGTCTCCGCCGCGGCGCTGGCGCTGGGGTATCTTTACGGCTACGATCAGCCCGACCGGGAGCTTTGCCGCGCCCATTACGCGCTCGTCTCCGCCTTCTGTAACCGTTTCCGGGCGGAGAACGGCTCCCTCTCCTGCGCCGAGCTGCTCCGGCTCACGGCGGAGAAGGTGGCGCGCGACCGCGCCGACTCGACCCCTACTCCCCGCTCACCCGATTTTTACAGCAAGCGCCCCTGCGCCCGGCTCGTCGTCTCCTCGGTGGAGATCCTCGAGGCGATGCTCCGTGAAAACGAAATAAAAAATAAAGCAGAATAAAAAGGAAACTTTTCTTCTCCGGCGTATAAACGAATGAAATAACTGCCAAGGAGTCTGTGATGAAACGATCTGCCGCTCTTTTTCTTGCCCTGCTCTTTTTCGCGCTTCCTCTCTTCTCCGCCTGCGGGACGGCTCTCCCGCCGGAGACGGAGACGGCCGAAGAGCGCCCCGCCGCTCTTCCCACCGCCCGCCCGACGGGCGAAGGCGGAGAGGACGCGCCGCACGGCGTGATCGGGGAAGCCTTTGTCCAAAGCCAGGCGGAGATGGCGCTCTCCCTCTTTTCCGAGGTATACCGCGCCGATCCGAAAAGCGTTCTCCTCTCCCCGCTCTCCGTCTCGCTCGCTCTGACGATGACCGCGAACGGCGCGAGAGGGGAAACGAAGGAGGAGCTGGAGCGTTTCCTCGCCGGCGGCGCGGAGATCGGCGCCTTCAACGAACAGCTTTATACCTACACGGCCTCTCTCGGCGGCAGCGAGGACGCGCGCCTCAAGGCCGCCGACTCGATCTGGTACAACGGATCGGCAATCACCCCCGCGCCCGCCTTCCTCGATCTGGTCCGGACCTATTACGCCGCCGAGGTGCGCGAGCTGGATCTCGCCAGCCCGGACGCCGCCGACCGGATCAACGGCTGGGTCAAGGAAAAGACCGACGAAATGATCCCGAAGATCGTCTCGGAGAAAGATCTCGGACCCTCCGCCGCGATGGTCCTGGTCAACGCCCTCGCCTTTGAGGCAAAATGGAAGGATCCCGCCGAGACGACCCGCGAGATGGCGTTCACCGACGGAGAGGGAAAAACGAAAACGCTCCCCTTCTTCTCGGGGCGGGAGCAGGCGTATATCAAAGGAGAAAAGGAGACCGGCTTTATCAAGCCTTACGCCGGCGGGACGTTCGCCTTTCTCGCGCTGCTGCCGAACGAGGGGATCTCCCTCTCCGACTATCTCGCCTCCCTCGACGGAGAGCGCTATCTCGCACTCGTCAACGGCTCCGAGGGGCGCGCGGTCAACGTAACGATCCCGGAGTTTTCCTCCGAGTTCGGATGCGACCTCGCCGAAACCCTCCCCCTCCTCGGGGTGAAGACCGTCTTTGGGGGAAACGCCGACCTCTCCGGCCTCTCCGCCGACGGGAAGCGGGATTTCTCCGTTTCCAAAGTCCTGCACAAAACGCGGATCGACCTGACGAAGGACGGGACGAAGGCCGCCGCCGCGACCGCCGTGGTCGTGCGCAAGAACGCGGCTCTCTCCCCCGAACAGCTCCCCTCCGTCGTCCTCGACCGGCCTTTCCTCTACGCGATCGTCGACACCGCGACCGGGCTGCCGATCTTTTTCGGCTGCTTTGAAGGATAAACCGGAACGATAAGGAATTTTCCGTTTTACAGCGTATCAACGTTTGAAATCCATAAAAAGGAGACTCCCTATGAAAAAAATTCTCTCTCTCCTTCTCGCGCTCGCCCTCCTCTCCCTGCCGATCCTCTCCGGCTGCCGGAACGCCCTCCCGGCGGAGACGGCGCCGGTCGGTCAGGAAAGCGACACGGCGAGAGCGGACGCCGAGACCAAACCGACGGGAAAACCGCTCAGCGAGCGGACCGAGATCAAGACCGGTCCCCTCTCCGCCGCGTTTGTGGAAGGGCACGCGGACTTTGCGCTCGACCTCTACCGGAAATACTATGAAGAAAACGGCAAAAACGCCCTTCTCTCCCCTCTCTCCGTCGCAGTCGCCCTGACGATGGCGGCAAACGGCGCGAAGGGGGAAACGAAAGCGCAGCTTGAAAAGCTCCTCTGCGCCGGGATGGACGTCGACACCCTCAATACCCAGCTCTATACCTTTGTTACCTCCCTCGGAGGGAACGAAAAGGCGATGCTCAAGGCCGCCGACTCGGTCTGGTACGCGGAAAAGGTGCTGGAGCCGAGCGACGCCTTCCTCTCCCTGATGCAAAACTACTACGCGGCGGAGGTAAGGAAGATCGACCTCTCTCTCGCAAAACCGGAGCAGCCGGTCAACGACTGGGTCAAGGAAAAGACCGACGGGATGATCCCCTCGATCCTCCCCGACCGCACGATCGACGAATACACGGCAATGATCCTTGTCAACGCTCTCTCTTTTATCGCAGAGTGGCAGAATAAAGGAATGAGGACGTGGGACAAAACGTTTACCGGTTCCGACGGGAAGGAAAAAACGCTCCCCTTCTTCTCCACCGATGAATACGGCTATATCAAAGGCGAAAAAGAAACCGGCTTTGTCAAGCGTTACGCCGGCGGCACCTACGCCTTCCTTGCTCTGCTGCCCGAGGAGGGGACGAATATCTCCGACTATATCGCCTCCCTTGACGGGGAAAAATACCTCACGCTCGTTAACAGCGCCGAGGACCGCAAGGTGATAACCGAGATGCCGGAATTCACGTCCGACACCGCCGCCTCGCTCGTCGACCTGCTGAAAGTTCTCGGCGTGACCGACGCCTTCGACCCCGACAAAGCGGACTTCACCGGGCTCGGCGCAACGAAAAACGGTCTGCCCCTCTATATCTCCGACGTCCTGCACAAAACGCATATCGAGGTAACGAAGGACGGAACGAAAGCCGCCGCCGCGACCGCGGTCCTCGTGCCGGCAGGCAGCGCCATGCCGGTCGAAGAGCCGCCGCGCGTCGTCCTTGACCGGCCGTTTTGCTACGCGATCATCGACACCGCGACCGGGCTGCCGATCTTTTTCGGCTGCTACGAGGGATAAAGCGTGAAACGGTTTGCTCTTTTCCTTTCCGCGCTGGTGATCGCGGCGTTCCTTCTGTCCGCCTGCCAAAGCGCGTCCCCGGCGCCGGACGGAAAACCGCTCGGCGAGCGGGTCGATCCCGAGACCGCCGCAACGCGGCTTCCGGATACGACGCTGGAGTTCTGGATCTGCGAGGACGTGGAACACTTTGATTTTTCCGCTTACACGCCGCGGATCGGCCTCATCGGCGGGAAGGAATACTACGGAACGGGATACGCCCCGACGCCGGAGGGGGGCGACCCCGGGCGCTGCGTCTTCTACACCGTCACACGCTGGCCGGACTACGCGGATCCCGGCGCCTTTGTGACAGGGATCACCGTCACCGACCCCGCCGTGCGGATCGCGGGGATCACGACCGCCTCCTCGCCGGACGAGTTCCGGGCGGCGATGGAAGGGGCCGGCCTCACCGTCGCGGACGGAGAGGCGCTCTCGGATCTGATCGATTTTTCGCTTGCGGCGAAGGCGGAGAGCTATTCGGTCTTTTTCTCCCGGGCGCGCGGCGAAGAGTCCGGCACGATCCGGATCGTCGCCCCGGTCGAAAACCGCGAGGGGATCGTCTATTGAATTGAAAAGAATTGAAAAAAGCCCGGCGGAGCGAACGCTCCGCCGGGCTTTATTTTGTTTTCAGAAGGAGCGGCGGATGGCGGCGAGGAGCTCGCCGTAGCTTTCACAGGTGGGGATATCGGGGTTTTCCGCTTTGATCTTATCGGTGCTGCAGAAGAGGAAGCCCGCCTTGCTCGCCCGGATCATCGGGAGGTCGTTGTAGCTGTCGCCGGAGGCGATCGTTTCATATCCCATCATATGGAGCGCGCGGACGGTGGTGAGCTTGGTATTCTCCACCCTCATCCGGTAGCCGGTGATCGCGCCGTTTTCCGCCACCTCCAGCGTATTGCAGAAGATGGTGGGCATCCCCAGTTTTTTCATCAGCGGGGCGGCGAACTGCTCAAAGGTATCGCTGATGATGACCGTCTGCGAAAAGGAACGCAGCTCGTCGAGGAATTCCTTTGCGCCGGGAAGGGGATCGATCGTTTCGATCACCCGGGAGATCTCCGGGAGGCCGAGGCCGCGCTCGCGCAGCACGCCGAGCCGCCAGCGCATCAGTTTGTCATAATCCGGCTCCTCGCGCGTGGTGCGGGTGAGCTCGGGGATCCCGCTTGCCTCCGCGAACGCGATCCAGATCTCCGGGACAAGGACCCCTTCCAGGTCCAGACAGGTAACGGTCATGGTTTTCTCTTCCTTTCTTCAAAGCGCGGCGGCGCCGATGATCCCGGCGTCGTTGCCGAGCTCAGCGATGCAGATGCGCGTTTTTTTGGTGCTTCTGCGGGTGTATTGCTCCCGCTCCACGATGGCGGCGAGGGGCGCGAGCAGCCTCTCTCCCTCGCCGGACAGCCCGCCTCCGATCGAGAGGACCTCCGGCTGGAAAATATTGACGATGTCGGTAACGCCGACGGCAAGATCGCGGATATAGGCGTCGACCACGGCCGCCGCCTCGGCGTCGCCCTCCCGCATACAGGTGAACGCGGTGCGCGCGCTCGCCCTTGCGGGATCTCCTCCCACCGCGTCGAGCATCCGGGTGGGGATCCCGAGCGCGATCGCGCGGACAAGGCTCTCCCTTGTGCGGCGGACGAGCGCGGTGGCGCTGGCGTACGCCTCAAAGCAGCCGCGCCTGCCGCAGGAGCAGAGGACGCCGCCCTCGCGGATCACGATATGCCCGAGCTCCGCCGCGGCGCCGTTGACGCCGACAAGGATCTTCCCGCCGAGGATCACCCCGCCGCCGACGCCGGTGCCGAGCGTGATCATCACCGAGCTTTGCGTCCCTTTCGCGGCGCCCGCGACCGACTCGGCGAGCGCGGCGGCGTTGGCGTCGTTGGCGAGGCGCACCTCCTGCCCGTCAAGGAGCGCGGAAAGCGCCTCCGCAAGCGGATAATCGCGAAACGGAAGGTTGGCGGAATAACTGACCGTCCCCTCCTCCGGGTCCACGGCGCCCGGCGCCGCCACGCCGACCGGTCCGCACGCCGCGAGGGTGAGTCCGTTCTCCTCCGCGAGAGAGCGGCAGAGCGCCGCCATATCCGAGACGATCGCCTCCGGCGGACGCTGCGCGCCGGTAGGGACGCTTTTTTTTGCGAGGAGACGGTACCCCTCTCCGACGAGCCCCGCAGCGATATTCGTGCCGCCGAGGTCGATCCCGATCCGAACCATCCGATCCTCCTCCGTTCATTTTTCTCGTTTTATTGTACCTTTCCCGGCGGGCAAAGTCAAGGGGGAATGCAAAAACCTCTCGCGCGATCTCCGCCCCGGCCGGGCGCGTGCGAAAAACGGCGGGGTCCCGCGGGACCCCGCCGTTTTCTCTTTACAGCTTTTCGTAGCTTTCGACGTTCAGGACAAAGACCGTGGCGCCTCCCACCTTGACCTTGGCGGGGAGACTGTCCGCGCGCATCCCCTTGCCGAAGGCGGTGACCGGAGTCGCCATCTGCCGGCGGGTGACGCAATGCTTTTTCAGGATCTCAAGGACCTTATCGACGCCGTCGTCCTCCGTGCCGATCAGGAGCGTGGTGTTCCCCACCATCAGAAATCCGCCGGTCGTGGAAAGCCGCGTCACAAAGTATCCTTCCGCCGTGAGCGAGGCGGCGGCTACCGCGCTGTCGTCGTTGTTTACGATCGCGAGAACGAGTTTCATTCTCTTCCTCCTTGTTTGGTTTACAGATAAAAGTCTATCAGACTGCGGCTGCGTTTGTCAAGTCTCCGCAGATCGGGGATCTCGTAGCGGTTATCGGTATTGTCCCGGATCAGCACCCTCGTTCCCCATACCAGCTTGATCGAATGGACCACGTTGCGCACGTCGAAGGAGTGCTCCCCCTTATCCGTCATCACGGTGAAGGTGATCTTGCCGAATTTTTCCGTAATGCTCTTGATCGCCGTGACCTTCGGGATCCGGTAATACTCCTCAAGGCAGGAAAGGATGATCTTCTTCCCTTCCTCGGAGAGCGAATCCACGTCCCGGATGATGGCGACCTCGTCCTGTTCCCCGTCGAGGAGCGTGATGTAACGGTCCGCTCCGCTGAGCGGGAAGAGACGGCGCGGTTCAAGATCCTCGAGCGTCTCGCCCCCGTAGATCTCCATATCGACCGTCGTCAGATCGCGGCGGGTAAAGCGCGCGTTGTTGCCGTCGATGTAGAGACGTTCCCGTTTCATTCAAACCCCTCCTCCTCTTTCATTTTCTCCGCGTCGGCGCGCATCGTCTGGATCTGAACGAGGCGGTAATACTTACCCTTCTTCTCCATCAGCTCCTCCGGCGAGCCCATCTCGAGGATCTCGCCCTTGTCGACGACGATGATCTTGGTGGCGCGGCGCAGGGTGGAGAGCCGGTGCGCGACCATAATGGTCGTCCGCCCGCTGATCAGGCGCTCGATCGCCCCCTGGATCAGTGCTTCCGTCTCCGAGTCGACCGAGGCGGTCGCCTCGTCAAAGAAGAGGATGCTCGGGTTCTTGAGGACCGCGCGGGCGATGGAGAGACGCTGCTTTTCCCCGCCGGAGACGCCGATGCCGCGCTCGCCGAGCAGCGTGTCGTAGGCGTCCGGCATCCGGGCGATGAACTCGTGCGCGTTCGCCACGTCCGCCGCGTGAATCACTTCCTCGGGGGTGGGATCGTCGCTGCCGAAGGCGATGTTGTTGAAGATCGTATCACGGAACATCATCGGCTCCTGCTGGACGTAACCGATCTTCGAGCGGTAAAAATTCATGTCGATCTTGCGGATGTCGATATCGTCCACAAGGATCTCGCCGTCGTAGCCGTCATAGTAGCGCATCATCAGGTTGATCAGCGTGGACTTGCCGGAGCCGGTCGTCCCGACGATGCCGACGATCTCGCCCGGCTCGATCACAAAGTTGATATCCGAGAGGGTGTTCTTCGAGCGGTCGAAGGAGAAGTTGACGTGGCGGAATTCGATCTTGCCGTTGAGGTTCTTCGGGTGTTCGCCTTTTGAGAAATCGTTTTCCGGCTCGGCGTCGATGATGTCCATGATCCGCTCCGCCGCGGCAAGAGCGTGCTGATACGAATCGTTGAGATTGGCAAAGAAGTTGACGGGGCCGTAGAACATCGAGGTATACGAGATGAAGGAGACGAGCAGACCGACGGTGATGAAGTCCGGCGTCTTGATGACAAAGGTGCCGCCGAGCCCCCAGATGAGCAGCGAGCCGCAGGTGATGATGAAGGAGATCAGATGCGGGAAGCTGATGGTGATCCGGGCGCTGCGGATATCGGTCCTCAGCCATTCGTCGTTATACTCGTTGAAGTTGTCGATCGCCTTTTTCTCGCTGGTGAAGGCCTTGATCACGCGGATGCCGGGCAGCGTGTCCGTCAGGATCGACGTGACGGCCGACCAGCGCCGCCAGATCTTGACGTAGAAGGGACGGATCTTCTGCCCGAATACGCGGGCAAAGACCACGACGAACGGCACGGGGATCAGAGAAAGGAGCGTGAGCTGCCAGTTCATCGACAGCATAATGACGACGATACCGATCAGCTGGAAGAACTGAACGACGACCTCCTGCGTGATCCGCAGCATAAAGGCCTGGAGGGTGGAGGTGTCTCCGCTGATGCGGTTGATCACCGAGCCGGTGGAGGTGCTGTCGTAAAAACGCATCGGCAGATACTGCGCCTTTGCGTAGATATCCGAGCGGAACTCCTTGACGATGCTGTCGCCGCATTTGCGCAGGTAGTAGGAGCGGACGATGCCGAGCATATGCTGCAGAAGATGCGCGCCGAACAGGACCGCCACGACGATATGGAGCAGGTGCAGATCGTTATTCGGGAAGACCTTGTCCACAAGGGTCTTGGTCAAATAAGGCGGCAAGAGGGACATCGCCGTCGTCACGACCGAGAGCAGGATGCAGAAGAGGAGCAGCCACTTGTGCGGCAGGATATAGTGCGCGATCTTTTTGATAAAGCGGCGCTTGGAGGAGCAGTAGATACACTCCGCCCCCGGCCGGATGAGAGAACGCCCGCACTTCGGACAAACGGAGCGCTGTTTTTCAAACGTTTCTTCCAACGCGGGAAGGAGCGCGTCAAACGCTTCGCCGTCCGCCGCACGGGCGACAAACAGAGCCGCCGCTTCAAAAACAGAAGCGGTCTTGAGAGAAAAACGGATAAAATTCTCGGTCTTCCCGTCGCGTTTCCGGATCGTCAGAAGCGCGTTGCCGTAACAGCGCTTGACGTCTGCCGACTCGATCTCGGTATAGAGGAGACGGGAGACCTCTTCTCCGGCCGTCACGCAGGAATAGACGGCCTTCTCGGTCGCAAAAAACAGGGTGTCGGAATAATTCCCTTCCATGGAAAGGTCGGCTGCGATGGCGAAAAGGACGTTTTCGCCGCCCGAAAGCGTTTTGATCCGCTCCGCCTGAGTCTCCGTCAGATCGATATTGGAGCGAAAGACCTGCTGCTGTGCTTCCGGGTCACCGTGCGTATGATGCATCAAACCTCCGGGGCGGGTAGGGCGCCCGTCTGCTGCTGCCGCGCTTGTCGCGGTGCTTCACAGATTATTCATATTAAAACAGAACAGCCCGGGAAAGTCAACCGTTTTACAAAAAATTCATCGCCCCGATCCGAAATAAAAAAGTTTTTATAATTTCTGTAAAAAAGGGCGCTTCCGCTTTCGGCGAAAGAGCCCTCTTTTTCCGTTTGATTCCGTCGTTCCGGCGCTCAGAGCGGCTCAAGCAGGATCCGGCCGCCCTCGCACCGGACGCCCGCTTTACCGAAGCAGATCCGCTCCTTCTGCCCGGTCGTCACGCTGAAAAGAAGCTCCCCTGCGTGGAACCGGAAGGTCGGATACTGGAAGGTCGCCGGAGAACGGAAGGTGAAAAGGGTGCGCCAGGATCTCCCGTCGGCGGAAAAGGCGAGGTGGTAAACGGTGCGCGAGCCCTCGTTCCAGCCCATAAAGCAGTACCCGCCGGCGGTAAAGAGGACCGGCTTGGAGTTGACGCCGCCGCAGAGGAACGGCTCGGAAACGGGATCGCTCCAGAGCCGGCCGTCCCGGCTGTAGGAAAAGCGGTAGTTTTTGTCCCCGATCTCGTTGCGCAGGATCGCCATCCAGCGGCCGTCCGGCAGGCGGGCGATCCCGCTCTCGGTCGTTTTTTCGGTCGGGGTAACGCCGCCGATATGCCCGACGATCTCCACGCAGTCGCAGGACCGGTTGAAGCGGGCGAGAGAGTTCTGCCCGGCGACAAAGTTGTTTAGCGCGAGATACCGCGTCCCCGCCTCTTCAAAGAGATCGAGAAGGTATACGCCGAACCAGCGGTCCTCGCAGGCATGGCCGGCGGCGCGGAAGAGCGCCCGGTAGTTTGCCGCATCGAGCGGGCCCTCTCCCTCCGGCGTGCGGAGGCGCAGAAGCGAGAGCCGGTCGGAAAAACGGCCGGTGGGAAGATCGTAATCCAGATAGTAATGGTACGCGCTTTCTTCTTCCGGGATCACGTTGGTAAAGAAGAACCGGAGCGTATCCCTCTCAAGCCGGAGCACGCGCGGCAGAAAGGCGTTGCCCTTGCAGAGCGTCCTGCCGGCAAAGGTCTGTCCCCTGCGGGCAAACGGACCGCAGCATTCCAGAGAAAAGGAAGCGAGATCGACGACCGAGAGCGCGGCGTACTCGTTTTCGTTCAAGGCGGACTCGCCCGCTTTGAAGTTGTCCGCCTCGTAGACGATATACGCTTTGCCTTCTGCTGTGATGAACTGCGCGTCGTGCGCGCCCTTCACCTCCGGGGCGGTCACGGGGATCATCCGCTCCATCGCCCTCTCCCCGGCCGCCTCCGGCGACCAGGAGGCGGGCAGGTCTTCCAAAAAGATCATAACGTCCTCCGCGTCTTCAACTGAGAAATCCCTCGATGATCGTGGCCTCCGCCTCCTCCTCGGTCAGCCCGAGGGTGCGGAGCTTCATGATCTGTTCGCCCGCGATCTTGCCGATCGCCGCCTCGTGGATGAGGGCGGCGTCCTCGCTGTTCGCGCGCAGCTCCGGCTGCGCGTTGACGGTGGCGGAGCCGGAAATGATCGCGTCGCACTCGCTGTGGCCGGTGCAGACGGTGTTGCCGATGATCACGGAATGGTATTCCTGATGGGAGGAGTCCTTTGCCACCGAGCGGGAGACGAGATCCACGCCGGAGCCCTCCCCGTTCAGCTCAACGGAGAACTCGGTCTGCGCCGTCTGATCCTTTTCCGTGAGGATGCGCTCGCGGATAAAGAGCTTGGCGCCCTTGCCGAGCGTTGCCTTCGTCTGCCGGAGGGTGCGGTCCACGCCCCCGATCTGGGCGGTATCCATCTCGAGGACCGCGTCCTCGCCGAGCTCCGCCTCGGTCACGGGGTCGATCGAGCGGAGCCCGATCCCCTTGCCGGTGCCGATATGCTTTTCCAGGTATTTGACCCGCGCGCCCTTTCCGAGAAGGAAGCGGTGGATCCCGTTATGACGGGCGGGCTCGCCCGTTTCGGTATGGACGCCGCAGCCCGCGACGATCACGACGTCCGCGCCCTCGCCGACGAAAAAGTCGTTGTAGACGAGGTCGTCGACGTCCCCGTGCGTCACGCAGGCGGGAATGGAAACGGTCTCCCCCGCGGTGTGGGGGTCGATCCGGATCTCAAGGCCCGGTTTGTCGGTCTTCGACTCGATCTTGATATGCTCGCTCGAGCGTCTGCCGGCGCAGGCGCCGTCCTCGCGGATGTTGTAGGCGCCCTTGAACTCTCCGTTAAAATCCGATACGGCGGAGAGCAGTTTTTTTGTGATTTCGTTGATCCGGAATTCGCTCATCGGAACATCTCCTCCTGTTTCACGCAGCCGGGGACGACGTCCTTGCCCGAGAGCAGCACGCCGAGCATCCGGTCCGCGGGACCTCTCTCCCTCAGCTTGCCGTCCGCGATCACGATGATCTCGTCG
>CACYYS010000002.1 GCA_902778725.1 uncultured Ruminococcus sp. | reverse complement strand
GGCGGAGATGACGTCGAGCATATCGCCGCTCTCCTCATCGCGGAACTGCGTGCCGACCAGTGTCTTTTCGGCATAGGCGGGGGTCATCAGCCTCTTGCCGGTATAGGCGAGGTATTCCAGCACCGTTCCGGTGATCTTCGCGTTCCCGATGTAATACGGAACGCAGAGGAACTGGCAGTGATACGCGCTCACCTGGTGACCGTATTCCTTCTGCTCCTCCGTCATCAGCGGGAACGGGAGGATCCCGAAGTCCACGTCGGAATCCCGGTGCCGCGCGACGGCGGTGAAGACCGACATATAGAAGAGCGCGCGCCCCTCGTTGAAGATCGCGTCACGGGTGGGGTCCCAGGTGGCGACGGGCGTCGCTGACATGGGGTTGTTCGGTTCGATCTGATAGTTGATCACGTACTTGCCGTTATACGCGAGCGTCGTATACTTTTCGTAGATCGAGACGGTGCGGTCGTTGTAGAGAGAGAGCTCGATATCCCCGTTTTTGTTGACGGTGCAGATCCTCTCGCGACCCGCGCCGAGGATCTGGAGCATCGAATCGTTCCAGGTGAGGAGACCGTACTTGTCCGACGCGTCCATCCTGTCGTCGCCGTTGACGTCCTCGCTGACGAGCATCACCAGCTCCGAGAGTTTTTCAAAGTTCCACTTGCCCTCGCGGACCAGATCGTAAAGATTTTCGGACGTGGTCTGGCGCATCAGCTCTTTGTTGAAAAGGATGCAGTGGGTAACGATGTTGTCCGTCAGGCTGATATCTCCCGTCGTATAGAACATCTTGCCCTGGATCGTCAGATCCTCGTTTGCCTTCTGATCCCACCAGGAACGGGAAAGATCGACGTAATCCAGCGAGTTGAGATCGTAAAGATAACCGGGGAGCGCCAGCTTGGCCACGTCGTAGGTCCCGATCATGCAGGCGTCGTAGGTCGGCTCCTGCGTCTTGTTGATCAGCTGCACGGCGCTGTAACCCGGGCCGTTGCCGGTCGTGGATCCGAATCTGATCTGCTCGTCCTGCGAGAGCTTGAGATCGTATTTTTCCTCCAGATCGGAAAGCCAGATGTATCGCGCGTTGTTGACAGGGTCCTCGGCGCCTTCCGTCACGGCAAAGTCGTTGTTCTGGAAGTTGCCGGTCACAAGAACGCGGAATTCGTACCCGTCGAACTTTTCGTCGGGGAGAACCGGCTTTTCTTCCGAGGTTTGTGTCTCTTCGGGGAGAGCGGACACGGCTGTGGTATCGTCCGGCTTTTCCTGCTGCGCGCAGGCGACGGTAAGAGAAAGAAGCATACAAAGGACCAAAAGAAGGGTGATCGCTTTTTTCATACTTTTTTCCTTTCGTTTATCAGCGTTTTTTGACCGGAGCGGGATCAGAAGAGGTCGCTCGTCCCGTCGATGACGGTCGCCGCAAAGTCGGAGAGACGGCGGTAGAACGCGGCGCGCGCGGTCTTCGGATCGTCGAGATAGGAGATAAAGAAGGGGGTGGTGCCGAAGAAGCCGCTGTCATTGCGTCTGCCCTCCGCGTCAAAGCCCTCCTTTGCTCTGCGGGCGAGGGCGATCCCCTCCTCGGGCCGTCCGAGCTTGATCAGGGAAAGCGCCTGATAGACCGGCAGCTCGGGGAGCTGACCGTTGGAGAAAAAGTCGACGGTAAGCCCCGCGATATAGGCAAAGATCTTTTGCGCGTCGTCGGGCCGTCCGAGCTTGATCAGGCAAAGCGCCTCGCGGTATTTGGCGGGTACGATCGTGCATTCGTGCCAGAGTCCGGCGCCGAGATTCTGCGGCAGGACCTGCGCCGTGCGCGCCTCGTCGAGCGCGCGGGAGAACTCCCCTTGCCCGAAGTACAGATCGCTGAGACCGTCGTGGCAGTTGATGTGCTGGCGGGCGATCGCCGTTTCGCCTCCCTCACAGGGGATATATTCGTGGTTTTCCAGGATCCTGAGCGCCGTATCGTAATCTTTGGCGCGGATCGCGGCGGAAGCCCACTCGGTGCAGATATCGTCGCGCGCCGCGGCAAGATCCTTGACCATCGAGCCGATCGCCGCCTCGGTCGCTTTCGCGTCCTTGCCGGCGTGGTTGAGCAGATACGCCTTTTCATAGATCAGCTGCTCGCAGGACGGGTTGAGAGCAAGCGCGCGGTCGAGGGAGGCAAAGGCTTCCTCAAAGCGACCCTTTTTCCAGAAATAGACGGCAAGGCATCTCGCCGCCTCCCACCCGGAGCAGGTCTTCCACTGCTCGTAGGCGTTGTCGTATCTTCTCTTTGCATATTCCAGGCAGCCGAGCAGATACCGGGCGAGCTCGTCGTTCTGTCCTAAGAGGATCTCGCGCTCCTCCGGGCGGAAGGGGAAGGTGGGATGCATCGGGTTGGCGAGCTTCGGTTTCCCGATCGCGTAAGCGACGGTGGGCGCGATGTCGTCCTTGAAGGTCACGAGATGCTCAAGCAGCCTCGTCGCCTCCTTCTCATATCCCGCCGCCTTCAGATCAAAGGCGACGTCAAGACAGGTCTGGGAGGGATTGGAGGATAGCTTGTCGTAGAACTCGCGCTCGCTGATCCTGCCGCAGAGGCAGGAAGCGTAACGCGCCAGATGGTTGAGCGGATCGGCGGCGAGGATGTCGTCCAGCCGTTTTTTCGCCTCGCCCTTCTCCCCCATGCTGTAAAGGAAGAGAGCGGCCATCGGACCGGCGCAGACGTTGTCGCGGTTGACGTTCAGCGCGCTCTCGGCGCAGAAGAGCGCCTCTCCGTACCGGCCGTGCTTTGCGTTGAGCATCGCCGCCTCCGTCATCGCGGCGGAGACAAGATCGGCAGACCATGCGGCCTTGCGCAGATACCGGTCCGCTTCCTTGTCTTTACCGAGATAGCGCTCAGCCAGACCGAGGAGGTAATAGGCGCGGCCGCTTTCCTCTTCTTTGTTGTAATAATTATATTTGTCCGTCGCGGTGAGAAGCCAGGCTTCCGCCGTCTCAAAATTCCCTTCCGCGAGCTCAAGCTCTCCAAGCCGTTCGTATGCCGGCGCAAGCTCGGGATCCAGCTCCCGGGCGCGCAGGAAATAGCGCTTGGGATCCGCGTTCGGATCGCGGAACTGCATAAAGTGCATACCGGAGAGATAGGCGCGATAGGCGGATCCGATCTCGTCCGGCATCGGAACCTCCGGGAAGTAGGGCGGGAGCGGATTTTTCGTACGGACGCGTTTTTCATAGCGGAGGATCTCGCCGAGGGAAACGTCGTACTCGGTAAGATCGCAGGCAGGCAGATCGAAGGAGGCGATCTCTCCCGGCTCCAGCGTGATCTTTTCCTTGAACACATCTTTTCCGCCGACGGTCAGGATCAGCTTCTCGCCCCGGACACGCACGGTCGTCTGGACTTTGATCTTGCCGTCGCGGATGCTGAGCGCAGCGTTGAGATTGGCGTAAGTCGGAACGCCGATCCCCGCGATCGGGAACCAGAACTGGGAGAAGTTTTTCGTCTCAAAGGGCTCAAGCCAGGAGAAGTCCGGCTGGTTGTTGGAATAGGAGCCCGCCATCAGCTCGGCGTACGCTCCGTCGGTGTCGGTCAGGGCGCGCTCCCAGGACTGAGAGAGCTGGTTGTACGCCCAGGTGAACATCTTTTTGCCGGTGGAGGTATGATGGTCGGCGACGTGGACGACGCCGCACTTTTTGCCGTTGTCGTAACCGCCGAAAAAGTCATAGTCGGAATCGGCGGAAAAATAAGAGGTCGCGTTTTTGGTATTGAAATGCTTGCGGATATCCGTCCCGCCCTCCGGGAACCGGAAGCCGTTGAACATCCCTTCCGCGATCGGATAGGTCGTGTGGGACCGGCGGTAGTGGAAATTGACATAGTCCACGTCCGGCGGGAAAAAGATCTCGTAATCGGGGTTGACCGGCACGGCGGTATTCTCCCACCACAGGAAGGAGTGGCGCATCGGCGTGCGGTTCGAGAGCTTCATCCTCGTCTCAAAGTACGCTTTGTCGGAGTCGAGGTGGATCCCGACCATCCCCTTCATCCGGTCGATCGGATCATGCTCGGAGAGCCAGACGGTATAACCGTTCCCGTCCCGGACGATCTCGCTGTCCACAGGCATGAAGGTGGAGGGACGGTGATGGAACGGCCAGTTGAACTCCACGCCGCCGGAGATCCAGGAACCGAGCGCTCCAATCAGGGCGGGCTTGATCACGTGCTGACGGTAGAAAAAGTCATAGCCGGTACGCTTGTCCTTTGCGGAAAAGATCCGGCCGCCGAGCTCGGGCAGGATGATCAGCTCAAGATAATCGTTTTCCAGACGGATCGCGTCGTACTCGCGGTCTATTTTTTCTTTTTTCCTGGTCTTGATCACGACCTTGTTCGGATACGGGTTGCCGGAGGAACGCTGATGGATGCGGTTCTCCGCAAACATCGGCAGCTCTTCCCGCGGGGATTCCGGATAAGTAGGGATCACGACCTTTTCTCTCTGTGCAATGATATTACCCAAAACAATCGCTCCTTTTCTGCTGTTTTTCACCATAATTCTATCAATTCGGTTTTTGTATGTCAAGACTAAAATGCCCGGATTTTTTTCTGCAGTTTTTGTGTTTTTCAATAGACTTGACAAGCCTGCGCGGGAATGATAAAATGAGAAAGAAAAGGAGCCGCCTATGACGATCTATCTTTACGTGGAACCCGCCTACCAGAACACGCTGTGGTGCAGACGCACGCTCGGTGCGATCTCGGCGGAAGCCGCGCGCAAACGTTATCCGATCAAATATCTCCCCCCGGAAACGCTCTATCAGACGGATTTCGACGCGTTTTTCGGCGAAGAAAAAAAGCGCCTGCTGCTCGTACTCTCCACCGCTGTAGAAAGCTCAGCCGCTCTCAACGAGTTCTTTATGGTCAACGGGATCCACGCCATCCATATCAATCACCAGAACATCGCGGCGTCGGTCAACTGTTCCAGCATCATCGTCGACTACACGGCGGCTATGCGCTCGATCGTCGAATATCTGGAGGGCACCTCCCACGAGCGTTTCGCGCTTTACGGGATCAATCAGAATTCCTCGACCGATATGATCAAAAAGGAGTATTTTGAGGATCTCTGCCGGCAGGCGCCGGAGCGTTACCGTCCGGAGGATATCTATTACAACAATTCCGATCTCCAGCGCTGTTTTTCCACTCTTAAACCCCATCTTGCCCGATATAACGCCTTCATCTGCGCAAACGACATCGTCGCCTATTCCCTGATCACCAACCTCCGGGAAAACGGCGTCCGCGTCCCGGAGGATGTTTACGTCGTCTCCTTCGGCGGTTCCCTGCTCTCTCAGCTCGGGTCTCCCTCCCTTACGACCATTTCCGTCGATCACGAAACGCTCGGGAGACAGGCCATTT
This sequence comes from uncultured Ruminococcus sp., assembly GCA_902778725.1. Lineage (GTDB taxonomy): Bacteria > Bacillota > Clostridia > Oscillospirales > CAG-272 > RUG12395. Next base: position 50,481 of record CACYYS010000002.1, on the reverse strand, counting down.
TCGCCTACTCCTACCTTCAAAAGGCCGCGCACGAGATCTACATGACCGCAAAGGTCGCTTCCTCTCTGCAGATCCGTCTATCCACAAACTTCGCAACGCCTTATATCAAGCCGATGACCTATACCGTCCCTCTTGTCACCTCCGGCGTTAATTTTTACAGCGATGAGGAGAGCCGGCGGATCCTGAAGGTCGACGCTGTCCTCTCCAAATGCGATATCCTCGACTTTCAGATCATCAGCGGTCTCCTCCACGGCTATCCGTACAACCGCATCTCCTCCGGGCTCTTTGTCTCGGAAAACGTGATCTTCTACCGCATCAAGCGCATGCTGAAAACGGCGGACATCTCCACCAAGGAAGAGTTGACTACCCTGTTCCGCAACTATCTCTCCTCCGAGGAGATCAGCGCGTATATCAGCAACGAACTCTCAAAATACCGCAAAGAAACGATGAAAACCCAGCCGAAATAAACGGCTGGTGCGACAAAACGGATTAAAATCCGTGCAAAGAACCTCGCTTTGCCCGCAGGAGGAAGCATGACCGGAGGATACGGCGTCAACCCCAACAAATTCAAAGAACCGCTGCCGAAAACGCTGAAGGAGTGGCCGGGATATCTGCGCCGTCTCCTCTCCGGTTTTTTTTCGCATCTTTTCTTCATTTTCCGCATTACCTGGAAGACAAGTCCCGCCATCCTGATCCTGATGACCTTCTTTTCTCTCGCGAGCGGCGTCCTGCCCGCCGTCGCCGCCCTGCTCACAAAGGAGATCCTCAACAAGCTTTATCTTGCCCTGAGCGGCGAGCTCACCGCTTTTCACGTCATCCTCACGCTGATCATCTTCTTTTTTCTCTACCGCTTTGTCAACAACCTGATCGGCATCTATTCCCAGATGGTCTTCCGCCTCGCCGGAGAACTCGTTTCCAACCATATCAAGCTGATGATCGCAAAAAAGACAAAAGAGCTCGATCTTGCCAACTTTGACGATCCCTCTTTTTATGAGCGGCTCGAAAACGCGAACCGCGAAGCCGGCAACCGTCCCGTTCAGATCATCAACTCCTTTTTCGACGGGTTCAGCCATATCATCACGATGATCTCCTTTATCGTGATCCTCGGCACGCTCTCCGTCTGGGCGCCGATCCTGATGATGCTGCTCGCCGTTCCGACCGCGCTGATCAATTTCACCTTCCGCAAAAAGACCTTTCTCTATATGCGCCGCAACTCCAAGGACCGCAGGGAGATGAATTACTACACCGACATCCTCGTCAACAAAGACCGGGCGAAGGAGATCCGCCTGATGGATCTTTCCGACGATTTCATCAACCGGTATCAGACGGTGTTCCGGAAGTATTTTTCCGGGATCCGGCGCCTGATCGTACGGGAAAGCCTCTGGAAAACCGGCTTTTCTCTTCTCTCCCTCAGCGGATACTGTCTGCTCTTTCTCTACGTCGCCTATCAGGTCTACCGGGGGATCCTGCAGATCGGCGATTACAGCCTCTATACCGGCGCGCTCTCCTCGATCAGCGGTTCCATCTCCTCCCTGATCGTCTCCGGATCCGCGATCTACGAAGGAACGCTCTTTATCGACAACCTGATGCTCTTTTTGAAGGAAAAGCGCAGGATCGTTCCGATCGTGGAGACCCCTGTCTCTCCCGCGCGCGGGATCCCGCACAAGATCGAATTCCGCCACGTGAGTTTTTCCTATCCCGGCTCAAAAAGAAAAGTTCTTGACGACGTGAGCTTTACCATCCGCCCGGGGAATACGACCGTACTCGTCGGGATCAACGGCGCGGGCAAGACCACGATCATCAAGCTCCTTACCCGCCTTTACGATCCGACCGAAGGGGCGATCCTCCTTGACGACACGGATATCCGGACGCTGGAGCCTTCCGCTTATTACGACCTCTTCGGGATCCTTTTCCAAGACTTCGGTCAGTACGCCGTCACCGTCGGGGACAACATCAGCTTCGGCGATCTCTCCCGCACCGACCGCGACGAGCGGATGCGTTACGCGGCGCGAGAAAGCGGCGCTGACGCCTTCATCAATCCGATGCCGCGGGGCTATGACACTCCTCTTACCCGTCTCTTTGAAGAGAGCGGGACAGAGCTCTCGACCGGTCAGTGGCAAAAGCTCTCGATCGCCCGGGCATATTTCAAGGATTCCGATATAATGATATTAGACGAACCGACCGCTTCCCTTGACGCGCTGGCGGAACAGGAGATCTTCAACAAATTTGACGCTCTGCGGGCCGGGAAAACGACTCTGTTCGTCTCTCACCGTCTTTCCAGCGCTGTCTCCGCCGACCAGATCATTGTGATCTCCGGGGGAAAGGTAGCGGAGGAAGGGACGCACGCCGAACTGATGGACCGCGCGGGCATCTACTCGCAGATGTTCCTCGCGCAGGCAAAAAAATACGCGGAGGGTTACCGCGCGCCGGAAGAGGACTACCCGGAAAGAGACGGGCGCCGCCTCCGTCCTTCCGCCCGCCGCGGCGAGCGGGAGCGTGATCCCCGAACCGTGGAACCGGATCCGTTTCCGGACGGCGGAGAGGATCTCCTTTGATCGGTCCGATTTTTTTCCTCCTCTTTTCTCTCTTTTCTTGACATTTACTCCGCTTATGTTCTATAATCTTACTATTATGATTCCATTTCCGATTAACAGGTGATAAAATGTCTGTCAAAGCAGTAAAATTCGGCGGCTCGTCCCTTGCAAACGCCGAACAGTTCAAAAAAGTCGCCGCGATCATCCGAGCCGACGACGAGCGGCGTTACGTCGTCGCCTCCGCTCCGGGCAAGAGCCGTCCGGAAGACGTAAAAGTCACGGATATGCTCTATGAAGTCTATGAGCTCGCCGCGCACGACCTCCCGTTCGGGGACCTGTTCGCCCGGATCCGTGGGCGTTACGAGGCGATCATCACCGGGCTTGCTCTCGACCTCGATCTCTCCGCGGAGTTTGCGCGGATCGCCGCGGCGCTCCCGCACCATCCCGGCCGCGACTACGCCGCAAGCCGCGGCGAGTATCTCAACGCGATCATCCTCGCAAACTATCTCGGCTACGATTTTATCGATACGGCGAAGTATATCTTTTTCAAGGACGACGGGACCTTTGACGCGGAAAGGACGAACGATGTGCTCTCCGCCGTTCTCCGCGAGCATGAACGCGCCGTTCTCCCCGGCTTTTACGGCTCGATGCCAAACGGCACGATCAAGACCTTTTCCCGCGGCGGGTCGGACATCACCGGCTCGATCGTCGCGCGCGCCGTCTCCGCCTCGCTCTATGAAAACTGGACTGACGTTTCCGGTTTTCTGATGGCGGATCCCCGCATCGTCCACAATCCCCGCACGATCGACGTGATCACCTATCGCGAGCTGCGGGAGCTCTCCTATATGGGCGCGACCGTCCTCCACGAGGACGCCGTTTTCCCCGTACGGATCGCCGGCATCCCGATCAATATCAAAAACACCAACGACCCTGCGTCAAAGGGGACGATGATCGTCCCCACCAGCAAGTTCTACAATTACGAAACGGTCATCACCGGGATCGCGGGGAAAGTCGGCTTTTCCGTTATCACGATCGAAAAAGATATGATGAACGCGGAGATCGGCTTCGGCCGCAAGGTCCTCGAAGTCCTTGAACGCCACAGGATCTCCTTCGAGCATCTCCCCTCCGGCATTGACACGATGAGCGTCGTCATCGCCGACAAGGAACTGGAAGGAAAGAAAGAAGCCGTCGTCAACGACATCTCCCGCGCGGTCGAGCCGGACAGCATCGCCGTGGAGCGCGGGCTTGCGATCATCGCCGTCGTGGGACGGGGGATGATCAGCGCGAAAGGGACCGCCGGCCGCGTCTTCCGCGCCGCCGCCTCCAAGGGCGTGAACATCCGTATGATCGATCAGGGGTCGAGCGAGATCAACATCATCCTCGGCGTCGACGAGGAAGACTATCCCCGGGCGATCGAAGCGGTATACGAAGAATTCGTCAAATAAAGAAAGCGGCGAGCTTCCGCCCGCCGCTTTCTTTCACTGTCAGTTCATCCGATCCGGCAGCTGCGCGCCGCCGAGCAGATGGAAATGCAGGTGCTGCACCGACTGGCAGCCGTGCTCGCCGATGTTCGTGATCACGCGATACCCGCGGCCGAGATCGAGTTTTTCCGCGATCTTCGGGATCGCCTCAAAGATCTTGGCGACGTAAACGCTGTTGCCTTCATAGATCCTGTCCGCGCTCGGGATATGCGCTTTCGGTACGACGATCACATGGACCGGCGCCTGGGGATTGATATCCTTGAACGCATAGCAGTAGTCGTCCGACCACACGGGAGAGGAAGGGATCTTCCCTTCTATGATGCCGCAGAACAAGCAATCCATAATCATCACCTCTTTCTTTTTCTATTTTACTATGCTTTTTTCCCAAGGTCAAGCATGAAGCGTTATTTTTATGATCCATCCGTTTCCGCTCCGCTCCCCTTTCTCAAAGACTCGGGGATCCCGATCTATCTTTACGGAATGGGAAACGGCGCGGAAAAGGCGCAGACCTATCTCGCCCGGCACGGTCTCGCCCCCGCCGGTGTCTTTGCAAGCGACGGTTACGTCCGCGGGCAGAGTTTTTCCGGCTTTCCCGTTCGCTCCCTTTCCGCCGTAGCGCAGAAGGAGCCGGACGGCTTTGCGGCCGTCGTCGCGTTCGGATGCTCCGGCGAGGACGCCCGCCGCCTTTTTTCCCGGGTACGCGAGTCCGGCGGGATCGTCTTTCTCCCTGATCTTCCGCTCTTCGGCGAAGAAGGGACGGACGATACCTTTCTCAAAGAAAAGGAAGGCGAGATCTCGTCCGCCCGTTCCCTGTTCCGGGATCCGGACTCTCTCCGCCTTTTTGACGCGCTGCTCCGCTACAAGCGCACCCAGACGCCGGAGGATCTCTTCCGCGCCGTTCTCCCGCCGGACAGGCTGTTTTCGCTTTTCGATCCCGCCTCCGTCCGCAAAGCGGTCGACGGCGGCGCCTATCGCGGCGATACCGCGGCGGAGATGATCGCCCGTTTCCCCGCGCTCTCGGAGATCCTTTGCTTTGAGCCGGATCCGGCGTCCTTTCGCCGGTTGGAGCTCTTCTCCGATCCGCGTGTCCGTCTGCGCTGCTATCGGGCGGGCCTTTATTCCGGCAACGGCGAGCTCCCCTTTTCCGGCGGCGGGAACCGCGGCGCCCACTTCGGGCAAACGGAAAAAGGCGCCGCAAGGGTCCTCGCCCTCGACTCGCTCCCGGAGGCCGCGGGATGCGATTATCTCAAGCTGGACGTCGAAGGATGCGAAAAAGAAGCGCTCCTCGGAGTAAAAAACCGCATCCGCCGCGACCGCCCCGTCCTTAGTCTCTCTGTTTATCACCGCGCGGACGACCTCTTTTCTCTCCCTCTGCTCCTCTCCGGTCTCTGCGCCGACTACCGTTTATTTCTCTCGCGCGCCGACGTATCTCCCGCCTGGGATATCACTCTGACCGCCATCCCGAACGAAAAACTGAAAGGAGCCCCCGCCCATGGATGAACAGAACCGCACAGATCAGCAGATCCGCCCCTACACGCCGCCCCCCTACCGTCCGGGGCAGGGATACAGCATCCATCTCACCTTCGGCGAGATCCTTGCAGCGGAAACCGGATCCCGAAATTTCAAAACGTTCACGGTTTTTCAGATCCTTTTTCTCGTCTTTTCCGCACTCTTTTTCTATGAGCGCGATGGCGGCATCTCCTTTCTCCCGTTGATCGATCCCGTTTGTCTCGCTTTTTCCCTGTCCGCCCTTCTCCTCCTCCGTGCGGCAAAACGCGTCGCGGACGGCTCGATCTCCGTCGGAGTTTTAGTCTTTATGCGGATCTGCAGTCAGATCGCCGCGCTGCTTTTTCTGTTTTTCATCGCTTTTTGCACCTTCTTTTTCATCTTTCCGGATTCCTTTCCAATCACCCTTCCCTATCCGTTCGAGTTCATCTTCAAAACCCCGCTTACCCTTGTCCTGACCAACATCCTCCTTTTCCTCAACTTTCTCGCCTTCCGCTTCTTAGCGATCACGGCGCGTTCTCTCCGCGTCTCCGTCGAACGCAACGCTTATCCGGATCTGCCTTCTCATCTTCCGCTCACTTTATTCCTTGCGCGTCTTCCCATCGCTCCGCTCTTTTTTCTCAGCTATTTACTTCGCACCCCGGAACGTCCCGCTTTTCCTCTCTCCGCTTTCTACCTTGCGATCCTGTTGACGGTCCTTCTCCTCGGGGTCCTGCGCCTTCTTTTCTTCACCTCTTTTTACCGGGATCTGGAGCGCAGAACACAAAACGCGTATTTCCCGCAAAAATAATAGAAAAAAACGGCGGAACTCGTTGAGTTCCGCCGTTTTTCCATGTGCGAAAGATTACTTATACTTGCGTTTTCTTGCAGCTTCCGACTTCTTCTTGCGTTTGACGCTCGGCTTTTCGTAGTGTTCTCTCTTACGGAGCTCCGCAAGGACACCGGAGCGGGCGCACTGACGTTTGAATCTGCGAAGGGCGCTGTCAAGAGTCTCGCCATCTTTTACTCGAATCTCTGCCACGACTTGTTTCCCCCCCTTCGCTAAAAGGTTGCCTTTACGAACAACAGTAACATTATACACGCTCTCCCTCCTCTTGTCAAGACAAATTTTCATTGTTTTGGAAAAGAAGGATATTCTCCCCGCCTCGCCGCATATAAATAAACGATCTTTTTTGTGTGAGGATGCCCTATGACCGTTTATACCGTAGAAGCGGGCGATACGCTCTACTCCATCGCAAAGAAGTACTCTCTGACGGAAGCGCAGATCGTGGCGGATAATCTCCTCTATGACGCGGACCGGCTCGTCCCCGGTCAGACGCTGGCGCTCCTTTCCCCCGCCGTGACGCACCGGGTGAAAAGAGGGGAGACGCTGTTCGGTCTCTCGAAGCGCTTCGGCGTTTCGATGAACGCCCTTTATCAGAATAATCCGGTCCTCGGCGGACTGCCGGAGATCTTTCCCGGGCAGACCTTGGTGATCCGCTACCGGGACGCCAGGATCGGGAGCGCCGCCACCGAGGGGTTTGTCCTGCCGGAGTGCGAGCAGGAGACGCTACGGCGCACCCTCCCCTATCTCACAAGGCTCTATATCGTCTCCGCGGGGATCGGCGAGGACGGATCCCTCCGCGAGCCGGACGACGAGGTGCTCTTAAAACTCGCCTCGGAGTATGAGGTCGCCCCCCATCTGGTCCTTGCCCCGCTCGATCCGACGGGCTTCTACGATCCCGGCGCACTCTCCCGCCTCTTTTCCGATCCTCAAAAAACGGAGCGTCTCCTCGCAGAACTGAAAAACGCCGCAGAGGCAAAACGCTACCGCGGCGTACTCCTCTATTTTGAAGAGCTCGAAGAAAAAGAAAAAGAGGGCTATCTTACCTTCCTGCAAAAACTGAAAGCCGCCTTTGCCGAAACGGACGTCCGGATCTCCGCAGCCGTCCCTCCCTTCGACTCGCCGGCGGCCGACCGGTTCCCGCGGGACGCTGAATGGATCGCGCGGATGGGAGAAACGGCGGACGGCGTTTTTCTGACGGCGTACACCTGGGGCTCGACGGAGAGCGGGCCGACCGCGATCGCGCCGATCGACCGGGTGCGCGCCGCGCTCGACGGGCTCTCGCGCCTTGTCCCTCCCGCAAAGATCTCCCTCGGCACGCCCAACTTCGGCTATTCCTGGAAGATCCCCTATCTGCCGGAGCGGGAAGAACCGCGTTATCTCTCAAACCTCCGCGCCCTCGCCCTCGCCGGAGAAAAAAGCGCCGACATCCTTTACAGCGAGGAGTCGGCCTCTCCCTACTTCCTTTATACCGACAAGGTGCAGGAGATCGCGCAGGAATACGAGACCTGGTTTGAGGACGCCCGCTCGGCAAAAGCGATGCTCGACACGGTGATCGACTATAATCTCCCCGGATTCGGCGTCTGGACCCTCAACCGCTACTTTCCGCAGCTCTGGCTGCTCGCCGCCGCACTCTTTCGCATCGAAAAAGAATAAAGCCGCCCAAAAGGACGGCTTTATCCGCTGCGGACAGGGGCGATCAGTTCTTTTCCTCACTCTCGCCGTTGATCTCGGCAAGATGCTTTGCGAGGATCTTTTTGATCCTCTTCGAGGGGTTGAGGAGGTTGCTGATCGTTTCATCGTGATTGAGGGTGTCGATGATATAGGCGACGTACTTGCAGAGATTGACCTCGGTGTACCACTCCCTCTTGAGAAGCTCGGGGGAGCGGTAGACCAGGTTGGTGGTAAAGATCTTGGTGATCATTCCGTCCCGGTATGCGGCGTCCATCTTTTCAAGCCCGTTGCAGAAAAGACCGAAGGAAGCAAAAACGAAGATCCGTCTCGCGCCTTTTTGTTTCAGCTGCTTTGCGACGTCGATGATCGAGCTGCCGGAGGAGATCATATCGTCGACGACGATCACGTCCTTGCCCTCGATATCGTTGCCGAGGAACTCGTGCGCGACGATCGGGTTCATCCCGTCGACGACGGTGGAGTAGTCCCTGCGCTTATAGAACATCCCGAGATCGAGCCCCAGCGTGGAAGAATAGTACATGCAGCGGCCCATCCCGCCCTCATCCGGGGAAATGATCATCAGGTTTTCTCTGTCGATGCAGATGTCCGGCACGGTCTTGATCAGCGCCTTGATCATCTGATAGGTCGGCTTCACGTTGTCAAAGCCGCCGAGCGGGATCGCATTCTGGACGCGGGGATCATGCGCGTCGAAGGTGATGATGTTGGAAACGCCCATCCCGATCAGCTCCTGGAGAGCGGAGGCGCAGTCAAGAGACTCGCGCGCGGTGCGGTTGTGCTGGCGGCCGCAGTAGAGCATCGGCATGATCACGGAGATCCGGCGCGCTTTGCCGGCGATCGCCCCGATGATCCGCTTGAGATCGCAATAATGGTCGTCCGGTCCCATCGGCACCGTTTGACCGTACATCTTGTAGGTCACCCCGTGGTTGAAGCAGTCTACGATGATGTAGACGTCTCTGCCGCGCATCGACTGATGGATCAGGCCCTTGCCCTCGCCGGTGCCGAACCGGGGACATTCCGCCTGGACGATGAAACTCTCGTCCTCCACGTGCCAGCGCCAGTCCTTCAAATAGTTGTCGACCTGAGCGGCAAAATCCTCCGTTCCTCTCATGGCAATGACGCTCAGCTCTCCGAATAAGTAGTCGTTCATACTTCCTCCGCTATCTATTTATTCAATTTGTTTTTTCTTTTACTCATTATCGAACAGCGCGGTGCCGTAATACCGGTCGGCGCTGTCCGGGCAGATCAGGACGATATTTTTGCCCTCATACTCTTCCTTTACCGCCAGTTTTGCGGCGGCGGCGACAGCGGCGCCGGAGGAGATCCCGACAAACGCTCCCTCTACCGCGATGAATTTCCGCGCCGCCAGGATCGCCACCTTGGTCGGAACGGGGATGATCTCGGAGATCAGGGAAACGTCAAGAACGTCCGGAACGAACCCGGCGCCGATCCCCTGGATGCCGTGCGTACCGGCCGGTCCGCCGGAGAGAACGGGAGACTCTTCCGGCTCAACGGCGACGATGCGGATGTCCGGCTTTTTCTCCAGCAGATAACGCGCCGCCCCGGTCAGCGTTCCTCCGCTCCCGACGGCGGAAATGAATACGTCGATCTTCCCCTCGGTCTGCTTCCAGATCTCCGGACCGGTCGTCCGGTAGTGAGCGAGCGGGTTTGCCGGATTCTCGAACTGCGAAGGGACAAAGACTTTTTCATTGTCCTCCGCCATTCTCTTCGCCCGGTCGATCGAGCCCTGCATCCCGAGCGCGCCGGGAGTCAGGATCACCTCGGCTCCGTAGCGCTTCATGATCTTGATACGCTCCGGGCTCATCGTGTCCGGCATCACGATGATGCACCGGATCCCGACAGAGGCGCAGAGCGCGGCGAGTCCGATGCCGGTGTTTCCGCTGGTCGGTTCCACGACGACGGAATCCTTGCGGAGCTTTTCTTCCTTGATCGCTTCCTCCAGCATATAAAAAGCCGCCCGATCCTTTATGCTGCCCGTGGGATTGAGATTCTCCAGTTTGGCATAAATCGAGGCGTGCGCTTTGATATTGGAGGAAAACCGCTTACAATGAAGCAGCGGAGTGTTTCCGATCATGCCGGAAATGCTGTTGACGACATATTGCATGAAAAAACACCCCCCTCTGTCAAAAAATATTATACCAACGAAAACTCATCAAGTCAATATCCAAGTGTTGAAAACTTTGAAAATATCGGGATCCCGTTCCCGTCATTTTCACGACCTTTTTGCGTATAACTTCCGCGACCCGGGGAAAAAATCCCACGGATCGGAGGATAGCATGAAACGAAACTTTACCCCGAGAGCAAAAGACTCTCTCAACTTTGCCAAGGAAACGGCGGAAGAACTCGGACATACCTATATCGGGAGCGAGCATCTTCTATCCGGACTCCTCAAAAGCCGCGGCGGAGTCGCCTGCAAGATTCTTGAGACGCGGGGGCTTTCCAACCGCCTCGTCACGGAAAAACTGAGAGAAGTGTCGGGAAAAGGGACGAAGACCGTCCTCTCGCCGGACGACATGACGCCGAAAGCGAGGAAAATCATCTCCGCCTCCGGCGAGATCTGCGAAAAGCTCGGATTCCAACTGATCGGGACCGAGCACATCCTTTGCGCTCTCCTGCAGGAAAGCGATTGTGCGGCCGAGAGGCTGATCCGGCTCTGCGCCGCCTCTCCCGCCGATATCAAAGGAGATCTCTCCGCTTTTTTCTCCTCGCTGTCGGACCGGGAGATCCTGCTCGGGGATCGCCGGGGCGCGCCCGCTCCGGAGAACAGATCGCGCCGGCTCCCCTACCTCTCCCTTTACGGAAAAAATCTGACCGAACAGGCAAAAAACGGCTTCTCGGATCCCGTGATCGGCCGGGAAAAGGAAACGGAGCGTCTGATCCGCATCCTCTCCCGCAAAACCAAAAGCAATCCCATGCTGATCGGCGAACCGGGCGTGGGGAAAACGGCGATCGTGGAAGGGCTTGCGGAGCGGATCGCGGAATTTGACGTGCCGGAGGATCTGATCGGGAAACAGATCTTTTCACTCGATCTTTCCTCCCTTGTGGCAGGCGCAAAATACCGCGGAGAGTTTGAAGAGCGGCTGCGAGGGGTGCTCGGAGAACTCCAAAAATCCAGCGATATCATTCTGTTTATCGACGAGATCCACGCCGTGATCGGCGCGGGAGCGGCGGAAGGCGCGCTCGACGCAGCCAACATCTTAAAGCCGGTTCTCGCCCGGGGCGACGTTCGCGTGATCGGGGCGACGACCTTTGACGAATATCTCCGGCACGTGGAAAAGGACCCCGCCTTTGAGCGGCGCTTCCACCCGCTTTTCATCACCGAGCCGTCGGAGAAGGAGACGGTACGGATCCTCGACGGAGTGAAAAAAAACTACGAGGAGCATCACCGGATCCGGATCGGTGCGGACGCCGTGGAAGCGGCCGTCTCTTACAGCGCGCGGTATATTCCCGGACGCCATCAGCCCGACAAGGCGCTCGATCTTCTGGATGAGGCCTGCTCCAAGCTCTCCATTGAGAGCGCGGAAGCGGAAAAAGAACAGAGAGAACCGGGAACGCCGAAAAAAGAACCGCCGCTCCTGACGCGGCGCTCGGTCGCCGAGGCTCTTTCGGAGGAGACCGGGATCCCGGTCTCGGAACTCCTCGCGGGAGAAAACCGGAAATTCGCTTCCCTCTTTGCGGCGCTGACCTCGCGGATCGTCGGGCAGGACGATGCGTGCCGCCGGGTCTGCTCCGCTGTCCTGCGCTCAAAATCCGGTCTTGCCGCAAAGGACCGTCCCGAGGCTTCCTTCCTCTTTTCCGGTCCGACAGGCGTCGGCAAGACCGAGCTCGCTCTCACGCTTGCAAAGCGGCTCTATCCTTCGCCCGACTCTCTGATCCGGCTCGATATGTCGGAATACGGCGAAAAGCACAGCCTCTCCAAGCTCCTCGGCGCACCTCCGGGCTACGTCGGCTATGAAGAAGGCGGGTATCTCTGCGACGCGGTGCGGAAACACCCCTATTCGCTCGTTCTTTTTGACGAAGTGGAAAAGGCCGATAAAAGCATCGGGAATATCCTCCTCCAGATCCTCGACACCGGCTTTCTCAAAGACAGCCGCGGACGGACGGTCGATTTCCGCGGTACCGTTGTCATCCTCACGACAAACGCGGGCGCGGATCCGAGAGGGGGGATCGGATTCCGGGAGGCGCTGCCCTCGGCGTCGGAAACGCGCGGAGAGCTCTTGAAGATCTTTTCCCCCGAACTGCTCAACCGGCTCGACGACGTGATCGCTTTTTCCACTCTCTCCCGCGGAGCGCTGATCCGGATCGCGGAGCTTGAGATCGGGAAGTTGGTAGAGGAAACGCGGAAAAAGGAGTATTATCTTTCCGTTCCCGACGATCTTGCGGAAAAGATCCTCGATTTTACCGGGAGCAGACTCTTCGGCGCGCGCAGCGTCCGCCGATCGGTCGACCGGATCCTGCGGGAGCCGCTCTCGGAGGCGGTGATCTCCGGAAGGATCGGGAAAGGGGAGACCGTATCGGCCGTCCTGCGCAACGGACGCGTGGTCTGGGAAAAGCAGGAAGCCGCGGTATAAGGAAAAGATCCGCCGCGCTCGACCGAGCGCGGCGGATCTTTCTCATTCACCCGGTTTGTAACTGTCTTTCAGGCTGACGATCCGGTTGAAGGTATCCTTGTTTTTCGTATCGCGGACAAAGTATCCCGTTCGCACGAACTGGAAGCGGGGCCCCGCATCCTCCCCGAGCGCAGACGGTTCCACCTTGACGCCCACGAGCTTTTGCGCGGACGTCGGATTGAGATAATCGTCAAAGGTCTTTCCCTCGGGGATATCCCCGACGTTGGGGATCGTGAAGAGCTTGTCATAGAGCATCACGGCGGCGTCCGCGGCATGGGCGGCGGAAAGCCAGTGGATCGTCCCTTTTACCTTGCGTCCGTCGAGCGGATTGCCGTTTCCGGCCTCCAGATCCGCCGTGCAGACGATCTCGGCGACGCGCCCGTCTGGACCCTTTTTGACCTCTTTGCATTTCACGATATACGCCCCCATCAGGCGGACCTCGCCGTCCGGCTTGAGACGGTGGAATTTCGGCGGCGGGACCTCCTCGAAGTCGGCGCGCTCGATATAGATCTCGCGGGTAAAGGGAACGGAGCGGACGCCCGCCTCCTCGTTTCCGGGGATGTTCGGCAGATCGAAATATTCTGTCTTATCCGCTGGGTAGTTTTCGATCACGACTTTTACGGGATCGAGGACCGCGATCCGGCGCGGCGCGCCGGCGTTGAGCTCCTCGCGGATGCAATGCTCCAAAAGTTCGATATCGACGACGCTGTACGCCTTGGCGACGCCGGCGCGCCGGACAAAATCGAAGATCGCCTCGGGCGTGTAGCCTCTGCGGCGCAGCCCGCAGATCGTCGGCATCCGCGGGTCGTCCCACCCGTCCACCAAGCCCCGCTCGACGAGCGCGCGCAGATAACGCTTGCTCATCACGGTGTAGGTCACGTTGAGACGGGCAAACTCCCGCTGCTTCGGCTTAGGATCGAAGCCGATGTTATCGATCACCCATTCATAAAGCGGACGGTGGTTCTCAAACTCGATCGAGCAGAGGGAGTGCGTGATCCCCTCGAGCGCGTCCTGGATCGGATGGGCAAAATCATAGAGCGGATAGATGCACCACTTGTTCCCCTGTCTGTGATGAGAAGTGTGCAGGATCCGGTAGATCGCGGGGTCGCGGAGATTGATGTTCGGGGACGCCATATCGATCTTGGCGCGCAGAGTCTTCGCTCCGTCCTCAAATTCCCCGTTCTTCATCCTCTCGAAGAGATCGAGATTCTCTTCGACGCTGCGGCCGCGCCAGGGACTCTCTCTGCCCGGCTCGGTCAGAGTCCCGCGGTATTCGCGCATCTCCTCGGCGGAGAGATCACAGACGTAGGCCTTTCCCTCCCGGATCAGCTTGACCGCGAATTCATAGCAGCGGTCAAAATAATCCGAACCGTAAAAAATCCCTCCCGTCGGCTCGCAGCCGAGCCAGCGCAGATCGTTTAAGATCGAATCAACGTATTCGGTATCCTCTTTTGAGGGATTCGTATCATCGTAACGGAGGTTAAAAAGTCCGTTGTTCTTCTTTGCGATCGAGGAGTTGATCCAGATCGCCTTGGCGCTTCCGATATGGAGATAGCCGTTCGGCTCCGGCGGGAAACGGGTATGGACCCGCTTGCAAAGACCGGAGGCAAGGTCCTCCGCCACGATCTCTTCGATAAAATTCGTACTTTCAGCCATTGTCTGCTCCTTTCAGTCTCGCCGCTTCCCGCGCGATGCGCTCGCGGACGCGGCCGCAGCCGAGCACGCGCATCACTTCATAGAGATCGGGCGAGGTCTGCCGTCCCGTCAAAGCGACGCGCAAAAACGCGCTGACCGTGCCGACGCTCCCTTTGTACGCGTCCGGATTTTTCTTGTATTCTTTCGTCTCTCTCGCAAAGCCGAAGCGCTCGGAGAGGTCTTTGATCTTATCAAACCACACGGTCTGCTCGTCCGCGGGATCGTAGAGCGCGAGATACGCGTCGAGGATCTGCGAGATCAGCGAGGGATCATATCCCTCCGGATACGCGCCGGGACGGTAAAACCGATCCCAGAAATATCCGAACTGCCCCTCCACCTCGCTCCAGACGGCAAAATCCTTGCGCGGTTTCGCTCCTCCGCGTCCGATCGCAAAGATCCGTTCGGCGTACGCGGGATCGGCGGAAAGCTCACGGGAAAGCTCCGGGGAGAAATCCTTTGCCCAGGCGGAAACGGCGTCGGTCACTTCCTTTGCCGTCATGCGGGAGACGACGTTTTTCGAAACGTCGTTGAGTTTGTCAAAATCAAAGAGACAGCCGGAGGGACTCATCTTTTTGAGAGAGAACGGGAAATCCGACCATTTTTTGTCCGGATTCTGGGCGTGCCACTCCTCGTAGTTGGAGTTGAGCAGCGTCATGACGTACTCCACGACCGAGTCGGGAGAATAGCCTTCCTTGCGGTAGTACTCCATATCCGTCCCTTTGTCGCGCTTGGAGAGCTTTTTCTTGGACCCGCCCTCCATCTTCATCAACTGCGCGATATGGATATACTTCGGCAGTCTGAAACCGAGCGCGCGGAAAAGCTGGATATGAAAGGGCAGGCTCGGCAGCCATTCCTCCCCGCGGATCACGTGAGTCGTGCGCATCAGGTGGTCGTCCACCGCGTGCGCAAAATGATAGGTCGGGATCCCGTCGCTCTTCAGCAGGACGTGGTCGCAGTCGTTTTCCGTCAGCTCGAGGTCTCCTTTGACAAGATCGGTGAAACGGATCTTGTTTTCGCTCGATCCCTCGGAGCGGAAGCGGAGGACAAAAGGCTCGCCCGCCTTCACTCTGGCTTCGATCTCCTCAAGCGGCCGGTCTCTCCAGATCGCCCACTTGCCGTAATACCCGGGATTGACCTTGAGCGCCATCTGCTCCTGCCGGATCCGATCAAGCTCCTCCTCGCTCGCAAAGCAGGGGTAAGCCTTCCCTTCTTCGACAAGGCGTTTTGCAAAAACGTGATAGATCGCGGCGCGCTGTCTCTGTCTGTACGGGCCGTAATCCCCTTTTTCCCCGCCGATGACCGGTCCTTCGTCGAAAGCGACGCCGTACGCGGCGAGCGTGCGGATCAGCGCCTCCGCCGCTCCGGGGACCTCGCGCTTTGCGTCGGTATCCTCAATGCGCAGATAGAAAACGCCGCCGGACTGGTGAGCGAGCCGCTCCCCGACCCGGGTCGGGAAAAGACCGCCGAAGTGGACAAACCCGGTGGGACTGGGGGCAAAACGCGTGACCTTCGCCCCTTCCGGGAGATCGCGCGGAGGATAGCGTTTTTCCATTTCTTCCGGCGTTTCCGTTACGTCGGGAAAAAGAAGATCCGCCAGTTTTTGATGATCCATAACATTCCTCCTCTGTCAAGAGAGCCAACTGTTGTATTTTCGTTCCTGCGAAAGGGTGGTCGTGCAGCCGTGTCCGGGAAATACTTCCGGATCCCCCTCCAGCGCCGCCAGGCGCCCGAGAGACCGCCGCAGGTCGGCGGAAGATCCGGTCGGAAGATCCGTCCTCCCCACGCCGCGGCAGAAGAGCGTATCGCCGGTAAAAAGACGGCTGCCGCAGAGATAGACGACCGATCCCGCCGTGTGCCCGGGCGTTGCGATCACCCGGACCGGCGCGCCGGAAAAGGGGATGTCGTCTCCGTCGGAAAGCGGCCTCGCCTCGCCCGTCCATCGCACGGGAGGAAATCCGAAAAGCGCGGACGCGTTCGCGTACGGATCTGCGAGCATCGGGATGTCCGCCCGCCCCGCAAACACGCGCGGACAGACAAGCGCCGCCTGCCCGAGGGCAAGGATATGGTCGAAATGACCGTGCGTCAAAAGGATCGCGGTGATACGGGGCGTTTGCGGGAGCGCAAACGCCTCCAGCGGGACGGAAGGATCGATCCAGATCCCCTCCTCCCCGTCAAGGAGCAGATAGGAATCGGACTCCGTTCCGTCGGAGAGGTAAGGATAGAGCCGCATCGTGTCCTCCGGTATGATATTCCCGTTTATTTTACATCATCCCGCGCTCTTTTTCAACAGGCGCGACAAAATTTGTCAGAGAAACCGGGAACTTTTTCTTTTTCTCACCTCTTGCATATCCCTTTCGCTTGTGGTATGATAATAAGGAAATTTCCGGGAGGTGGATATGAAAGCAAAAATAACGTCGCTGCTCTCCCGAGCCTGCGTGATCTTCACGCTGATCGTGTTCTTCTTTTATCTGCTTGCGTCCGTCGTGTCCGACGCGGCGCGGCCAGTGATGGATCTTCTCACTCTGCTTTCCCTTTTCGCCCTATCCCTCGTCGTCTCTTTTTCCTTTCTTCTTCTCTCCGCCCGGATCCCGCGGTATCTCGCGTTTTTTCTTCATTTTCTCCTCTGCGTCGGCTCCTTTCTCTTCTTCTACGCCGTGATCCTCGGCAAAGCGAAAACCGGCGCCCAGACCATCGTCGCTCTGCTCTTCGCCTCCCTGCTCTATCTCTTCGGCATGCTGCTCCGCGCACTTTTCTCGCGCATTTTCAAACCAAACAAAGAGGACTGATATGAATCCATCTCCCCGTCAGAATACCCCTCGCGCAAACAGCGGCGGCCGCGCCGCCCTCAACTCCGCGCTGGTGAGAGTTCTCGCCGCCCTCTCTACCCTCGCTCTGCTCACCGTTTTTATCTTTTTCGGCATCCTGATCCGGCAAAAGATCGAAGCGAAAAAGACTCCCGCGGATCCTCTTCCTGCCTCGGAATCAGGGAACGCGGGATTCCCTCCCGTCTCTGTCGGCAGGGATACGGAGCCCTCCTCCGGACAGCCCGGCACAGAGGAAGGAGAGACGGACCGCACTGTAACCGAGCCCGCGGTCCCGGAGACCGCGGAAGCGACGGATACCGCAAAGACTCCCGAAACCGAACCGCAACCGGTGACGGAACCGCCCGTGACGGAGCCGCCCGCGCCGCCCGTGCAGGATCCCGGCGTCCCCTCCTCTCCCGTGATCGTAATGGAGGCGGCAGACCCGGGCGCCGACTATCTGAAGGACGTGTATTTTCTCGGCGACTCCACGACCTACGGCATGATGGTCTACGCAAAAGATCTGGTCTCCTATGACCATATCTGGGCCGGATCCGGCGGAACGATCGACTTTACCGATATCACAAACAAGATCATCAAATGGCCGGACGCCGTCAAGTCCTTTATGGACTGGGAGGAGATCACGATCGCCGAGGCGCTCCGCCGCGCCAGGCCGAAGATCCTGATCGTGACTCTCGGGATCAACTATTCCCCCGACGGGAACGCGACCTGGACCGACGAAAAGCGCGAGCAGTATTTCCGCAAACAGGTAAAAGCCGTTTACGACACGGTAAAGGAAAACAGCCCCGAGACCAAGCTCGCCTTCCAGACCATCTATCCCACGATCGACGATCGCACCTCGATCAAAAACAGCCGCGTCGACCTGCGCAACAAGTGGCTGCTCGCGGAATGCGAGGCGCTGAACGTCCCCCTCCTCTGGAGCCATACGTATATGGGCGACTCAAACGGACAGCTCATCGCATCCTACAACGCCGACCATCTCGACGGGATCCATCTCAATACCGCGGGATTCCGCGCCGTGATCACTTACGTCCGCACCCACCCCATTTCCTGACAGTTAGGAGAATATCATGAAAAAGATCCTTTGCTCTCTTCTCAGCGCCATCCTCCTCTTCTCCCTCTTTGCCTGCGCCTCCGCGTCTTACCGCGCCGACGTCGCGGTAAAGACGCTTGCGGACGCGGCGGAGCCGAAAATTTCCAAAGCCTCCAATCTCGCAAACGCCTCCGACGATTTTATGGAGTTTTTCCTCGGGGTCGGCGCCGACAAGTATGACGACGCGATCGTCCGCACGCCGACCGGCGCCCTGTCGATCGACGAATACGCGATCTTCCGCGTGAAAAACGAAGCGGACGCCGCCGCGATCCGCGCCCTGCTGGAGACCTATCTCACCGGGCGCCGCTCCTCCTGGGACGGGCGCTACAACGCATCGGAAAAGCCGAAACTCGATAACGCCAAGACCTTTGTTTACGGCAATTACGTCGGCTACACGATCCTCTCGCAAAGCGAACAAAGCGCCTTTCTCTCCGCGCTCGAAAACGCTCTGAAACATTAAGAACGGACAAACAAAAAAGATGACCGCACAGCGGTCATCTTTTTTGTTTGTCCCGAAATAACGCCGGATTGCGTCACTTTTTGATCGCACCCCGGATCCCGGTAAGCCCTTCGTCAAAGAAGCTCCAGTCGGGATGCCAGCGGAGATTTTCAAGCCGGAAGGCGCAGGGCCAGGAGGCGAGCCACTGGGAGGGCATGAAAGGCGGAACGGTATAGCGGCCCCAGCGGGTATGGAAGACAGCCTCGTCCTGAGAGCCCGCGGGACGCAGGCGTCCGTTGACAAAGAGCGTCCCGTCCGAGATCCCCTGGCAGGCGTTGCACCAGAAGGCGAGCGCGCGCTCCCTCCATTGGATGTTCCCCGTCAGTTCCCAAAGCTTCAAAAAGGAGAGAACGTCCCGCAGCGCGTACTGATCGAGCGCCTGGTGCGGGGTCGATACGCTCGTCGCGCCGAAGGTGTCGTAATCCAGCTCGCGGATCACGCAATCCTCGGGGTAATCCACCGTAAAGTGCATCATCCAGGTGCAGAGATACCACGCGATCTTCTCCGCGCGGACGATATAGGCTTTATCCTCCGTCGCCTCGTAAAGCGCCAGCGCGTCGCGCAGGAGAGGAGACGCGGACTCCTTGTCGATGCTGTAGGTGTCGAGCGCTCCGGCGGTCGTGAAGCCGTCACGCTCCAGCCCCTGATAGTAGAAATCAAAGGCGCGGACGGCGGCGTTGAGATATTTCTCTTCTTTTGTCCGTTTGTAGGCGTTGATCAGCGGCAGGATCAAAAAGCATCCGATCGTGCCTTTTTTGGAGACCACGTTTCCTTCATAATCCCAGGACTTGGCAAAACAGCCGTCTTCATCCTGGCTTTCCAGCGCAAAATCGCAGGTGCGAAGCGCCGCCTCCAGATACTGCGGACGGTCGATCCCGATCGTCTTCAGCAGATCGTAAGCTTCAAAATACCCTTCAGCTCCGGTGCCGATATTGCAGGCGTCGCTGCCCGGGAGTTTATTCTTCGCGGCGGCGGGATGCGGCTTGCCGATCCGCCGGCAGATGATCCCTTCGAGCTGTCCCTCCGGGTAATCCCACGGGTCGAGGTCTTCCTTTTTCATCGTTTCAAAGGGGAGATCCATGAGAGGGTTCGGATCTCCTTTGTAATTCTTATGCGCGGTGATGTAGCGCGGATTGGTAAGTCCGAGGGTGAGCCAGCCGTCAAGGACAGCGAGTCCGATGTCCAGATTCTTCCGATCGCCGTTTTGGATATAATCCCGGATAAAGGAGACGGCAAAGGAGGCGTTCTGCCCGACCCAGCCGAGTTCGTAACCGTGTTCGGCTTTCTGATAACCGTTGAGCTTGGGGATCCATTGCGCGCCGCTGGTAAAGCCGATAAAGCCGTCTTTTTCCTTTTGCAGCAGATAGCGGGCGTAAGCGATCGAAAGACGGTAAAGCTCCGCCGCGCTCTTCGGCGGCTTGATCGGGTGTCCGTAATAGCGCCACGCAAAGTCGAGCAGACCTTTGTAGCGATGCTTGCTTCCGTCCGAGAGCTCGGTGAAGAGGATTCCCTCAAACTCGCGGCGCGGCTCCATTGTCCCCTGGAAAGGTTCTCCCCAGAAATGACGGTGGAGCGTTTTCGGCTTCTCCTCCTCCGGGAAGATCAGGACGTGCTTCTCTCCCTCCTCCACCTTATAAAGCGAGCAGGCAGAATTGCTGTTCGGCTCCGCCATCAGGGCGATGCTGATCTCCGCGTTTTCACTGTATGTACAGGCGGGGATCGTCACGCGATGGGACGCCCAGGACCAGGGAGTCCCGTCCTCCGCCCGGTCGCCGACGTATTCCGGGGTCTTGCCCCAGCCGTTGCCGTTGTAGCTGACGGCGGGCACCATCGTGAAGGTCGGCTCTCCGAGCAGGATGACCTCCATGCGCATATGATCGACCGGTTTTTCCGTGCGGCGGATCCACTTCCACGCGCCGTCCTCAAGCCGCTCAAACCGATCTTCCGCTCCCTCGGGCGTCGGGATCCGGGCGTAGATCTTCCCGTTTGCCGCGATCGCGTGTCCTTCTTCGGTTTTGAGAATCTCAGTCATGACAGTCTCCTTTTTTCTTTTGAATTCTATTGGGAAAACAAACAGATCTTGCGGGATAACAAACTGACGTTCAGCAAGGAAGATCGCGGAAGGAAAAGGTCTTTTCGCCGTCGGCGTATTCCGCCACCGTTTGACCGCTTCCTTCGATGATATATTTGTAAGTGAGCAATCCGTCTACACCGACCGGGCCTCTTGCGTGGATCTTTGACGTGCTGATCCCCACTTCCGCGCCGAATCCGTAGCGATATCCGTCGGCAAAGCGGGTGGAGCAGTTCCGATAAACGCCGGCGGAATCGACCAGGCGGAAAAAGCGCTCAGCCGTCCGGTCGTCCTCCGTGAGGATCGCGTCGGTATGATGGCTGCCGTAGCGGTTGATATGCCCGATCGCCTCGTCCGCGTCCGCGACGATCCTGACGGCGAGCGTGAGATCGGAGAACTCATGTCCGAAGTCCGCTTCCTTTGCCGGTTCACACGGGAAAAGCGCGGCGACCTCGGGAGTTCCGAGGATCCGGAGCTTTTTCCCGCTTTTTTCCTCAAAGGTCCGAAGCCGGTCAGCGAAAACGGAAAAGAAGGCGGGCGCGATCCGGCGCGAAACAAGCAGTGTTTCCAGCGCGTTGCAGGCGGCGGGATACTGGGTCTTTGCGTCAAGGACGACGTCCGCCGCGCGGGAGAGATCCGCGGCGGCGTCCACATAGATGTGGCAGACTCCGGCGGCGTGCCCCAGGACCGGGATGCGGGTGTTGTCCATGATATATCGGACAAACGAATTCGATCCGCGCGGGATCAGGAGGTCAACGTAAGCGTCACAGGAAAGCAGTTCTCCGATCTCGTCCCGCGTCTCCGCGAGGGCGTAGGCTCCCTCCGGGAACCCGGCGGAGAGCGCCGCCTGCCGCATCAGCGAAAAGAGAATGCGGTTGGAATGCAGAGCCTCGCTCCCTCCTTTGAGGATCGCGCAGTTTCCGCTGCGGATGCAGAGTCCGGAGATCTGAACCAGGGCATCCGGGCGGGACTCGAAGATGACGCCGATCACCCCGATCGGCACACTGACGCGGGAAAGCACGAGACCGCGGTCCAGCTCGCGCCGGAGCGTGACACGGCCGACGGGATCGGGGAGCCCGGCGAGCTCCTCCAGCCCTTTGCATACCGTCTCAAGCTTGACCGGATCGAAAACGAGACGCTTTTTGAGCGGGAGCGCAAGACCGTCGGCAAGCGCAAGATCCTTTTTGTTTTCCTCGAAGATCGCGCCGGCGTTCTCGCGGAGGAGCCGCGCGGCTTCAAGGAGCGCCGCTTTCCTTTGTTCCGCTTCCATCGCAAAAACAAAGGGGGAAACGCTCTTCATCTTTTTTACTGTTTCTGTGATCGGCAGCATACCGGAAATCCTTTCGGCGCGTCGGGTCAGGCGTTTTGCTTTTCGAGCTCGTCCGCGGCCCGATCAAGATAATCGTTTTCGTACAGTTCGATGATCCCCTTGTCGCACAGCTTGGCCAGGCGGGGATCGAGCGGAATCTGCGCAAGGAGGGGGATCCCCATCTCTTTCGCCGTTTCTTCTGCGTGGCTCTCCCCGAAGATGTCGATCTTTTCCCCGCACTTCGGGCAGATCACGCCGCTCATATTCTCGACCAGTCCCACGACCGGGATATTCATCAGCTTCGCCATGTTGACGGACTTTTTGACGATCATGGAAACAAGATCCTGAGGACTCGTTACCACGATCGCGCCGGTCACGGGGAGACTTTGGAAGACGGTCAGCGGGACGTCTCCGGTTCCGGGAGGCATATCCACGAACATATAGTCCACGTCGTTCCATACAACGTCGGTCCAGAACTGCTTGACCGTCCCCGCGATCACGGGGCCGCGCCAGACGACCGGCCGCGTCTCGTCCTCAAGGAGGAGATTGACGCTCATCATCGCGATCCCCGTTTTGGAAACAAGGGGAAAGATCTGTCCGTCCTGACCGGTCACATCCCCGGAAACGCCGAAGGATTTCGGAATCGAGGGGCCCGTGATATCCGCGTCCAGAACGGCGACGTTATAACCGCGGCGGCGCATATTGACCGCGAGCAGCGAGGTGACGAGGGATTTTCCCACGCCTCCTTTTCCGCTGATCACGGCGATCACGTGTTTGACGTTGCTGTACTCGTTTGAGGGAGCGGCAAACTCGTTTGAGGAATTCCCGGCGCGGCTGCTGCACGCTTGTCCGCAGGTAGAACAGTCGTGGGTGCAGCCTTGTTTTTCTTCAGCCATTTGTTGTCATCCTTTCCGTGTATATGAATTTTATTTCTTTCTTGCAAGCAATGAAGAGCTGACCGACGTCATCAAAGGAGCCGCGAACGCGGGGAGAAAGGCGAGGAGCGCGTCCGACGCGTTGACGGAAGCGGTGATAAACTCCCCGAAAAACGGGAGAAACAACGCAGCGGCGGCAAGCAAAAGCGCGAGCAGAAGGGGGAGATACCGGCCGAGCACGACCCGTCCCCTCGTCCCGTCCGGCGGGAAGAAGAGGAAGAAAAAGCCGATATACAGCCATAGGGAGAGCGTCGCCACCCCGGCGAGGACGGGCCGGACGGAATATCCGTTCCTCCCCGACAGAAAAGCGGTGAGAATCAGCAGCGAAAACCACAGGACCGAGGAAAGAGGCCCCTGGAAGCGAGCCCGTCCGGCGCCGGGACCGGACTCCGGAAGAGGACCGGAGCCGGGCAGACCCGCGAGCGCGAGCGTACCGGAAAGGAGGAGGGGGAACGAAGCGGCCAGAAGTCCCGGGACGGTCGCGAAACGGTAGGGCGAAAAGATCGAGAGGAGCGCGCAAAAGAAAGCGGCAAGAGCGGCCGCGTCGATCGCTCGTCCGATCGCGGTGAGTTTTTTTGTAAGCGCGCGGATCGAGGAAAAAGCAGAGAGACAGGCGTCCGGGGTATAGTCGCACAAAACGTCCGCGTTTTTCATCATCGACTCGTTGCCCGCGCTGAGGTCGATATCATCAAGCGAAAAATCGGTGAGCGTTTTGTATTTTCCCGTGATGGGCGTGCAGCAGAAGGAAACGGCAGAAGCCGTCAGCATCCCGAGGTGTCCCTGAACGGAAGCGACGGAAGCCACCCGCGCCCCCGCGTCCGTCAGGCGGGAAACGAGCAGAGCGCGCTCTGCCGGCGTGCGGCAGATCACAGCGACGGGATCCCTTCCCTCCGCGCGCAGCGCGTCGTCGGGCGAGGAGACCGCCCTGCCGCCTGCGTCGGCGGCGAGAGACCGCGCGCTCTCCGGCGCGCAGGTGATGTAAACGCGGACGCCGTACGGCGCAAATTTCTTTTTGAGGAGCGGGGCGTACTCCGCCGCGACCGCTTCCCCTATCACGATCGTATCAGCAAAGGCAAGTCCGTCGACGGCGCCCGGATTTTTGACCAGCGCTTTTCCCTTTTTCCCCGTTGCGGCAGCGTCAAACGCGGAAGCGGCGGCAAACCGAAGGATCGTGTCTCTTGCGCCGCAAACGGTAAATACGAGCGCGGAAAGGGCGAGGAGCATATCGGAGAGAAGCTCCTGCCGTCCGGTAAGCAGGATCCCCAAAGCGCAAAGGAGCATCAGACCGGCGCCGATCGCGGAGCGGATCCTCCCCTCCTTTTGCACGCTCTGGAGGAAAACGGAAACGTCGGATCCGGGGAGAGCGACCGGCTCTCCGGCGGAGTCTGTGAGGACCAGCGTGTCGCGGCCGGTATCGGTAACGATCGCGCGGGCGCCGCCGGAAAGGATCGTGGAATTGGCAAAGAGCATATTCCGCATTTCGGACGGCGCGATCGCCTCCGGGCATTCGGCGGCGGTCTTTTCCGTCACGCGATAGCCTTCGTCTCCCACCGTTTCCTGCACGCGCAGACCGTTTTCGTATATGATACGGCAATCGGCGGAAACAACGTCGCCGGCGGCGTAGAGGACAAGATCGCCGGGAACAAGACGGCGGCTGTCCACGATCCTCGGCCGTCCGTCGCGAACGATCTTTGCGCGCGGGATCCCGCACTCCTTCAGTGCGTCAAAGATCCTTTGCGAACGCGCGCGGATCAAAGCGAGTATAAGCACTCCCGCCAGATAGAGAACGGCGCCGAACAGCGCTCCGCTCACTCCGGCGGCGACGGCACAGACGACCGCGACAAGAAAGAGGAAACCGGACGGCGAGAAAAAGATCCCCGCCAGAGCGCGGGACCGCCGCTCAGGCACAACGTCATATATTCTGTTTTGGCCGAAAAACTTGAGCCGTTTCGCGGCTTCCTTTGAAGTCAGACCGTCGGTATCGGAGGTCGCAAAATGCGCCGCGACCTCCTCCGCTGTCTTTGCGCTGATTTCCTCGGTCATATCAAGCCTCTTTTTCAGGATTCCGAACAGGTGACAGCGAGGCTCCCGTTCGCCGTGTCAAGATAGGCGTCCGTGATCTTTCTGTCGCGCGCGGCGATGATCCGGTTGGCGAGGGGATCCTCGACGTTGACCTGGATGAAACGGCGCATATTCCGCGCGCCGAAACGGGAGGAATAGGAGTTTTCCCCGATATACGCCGCCGCGGAAGCGGAATAACGGAAGCGGACACCGCGCTCCGCGAGAGCCTCGGCCAGCTGGTCGAGCATAATGACGGAAATGGAGGAAAAGTCCTCCTTGGTAAGAGAACGGAAGGTGATGATCTCGTCCACCCGGTTGATGAATTCCGGCCGCAGGAAGCTCTCCAGAGCCTTCATCGTCTTGGTGGCGGAGGTCTGCTCCTCGCTCGCGGCAAATCCGGTAACGGCGGCGGAACGCTCCGAACCCGCGTTCGTCGTCATGACAATCAGCGTATTTTCAAAATTGACGGTCTTGCCGTGGGCGTCCGTGATCTTCCCGTCGTCGAGGATCTGCAAGAGGATATTGAGCACATCCTTGTGCGCCTTTTCGATCTCGTCAAAAAGGACGACGCTGTAGGGACGGCGGCGGATCTTTTCCGTGAGCTGGCCCGCCTCGTCGTATCCGACGTAGCCGGGAGGCGCGCCGATGATCTTGGAGACGGAATGCTTTTCCATAAACTCGGACATATCGAGCCGTATCAGTGTCTCAGGAGAGTCAAAGAGCTGTGCGGCAAGCTGCTTGACCAGCTCCGTTTTCCCGACTCCCGTCGGTCCGGCGAAAATGAAGGAAACCGGTTTTCTTTTATAGGAAACGCCCGCTCTGCTGCGTTTGACGGCGCGCGCAACGGCGGAGATCGCCTCGTCCTGCCCGATGATCCGCTTTTTCAGGTTTTCTTCCAAGCGGTCGATTTTTTCAAACTCATCCTCGCTGATCGAGGATGCGGGGATCCCCGTCCAGATCTCGATCACGTCGGCAAGATCCTTTGCGGTGAGAGTGACGGCGGAAGCCTGCTTCTCCAGCTCCGCCAGCTCTTCCGTCAACTTGGCGTCGCGCGTCTTGAGCTCGGCGAGAGCGGCGTATTTCTTTTCCTGTTCCGCCTCGCTGGTGTCGGGCAGCGCTTCGAGACGCTCCTTTTCCGCGCCGAGTTTTTTCTGCTCTTCCCTCTTTTGCCGGAGACTGTTTATCGCAGCGGAGGAAAGGGAGAGATGGGAGGACGCCTCATCGATCAGGTCGATCGCCTTGTCGGGGAGGTAGCGGTCGGTGATATAGCGCTCGGAGAGCGAGACGGCGCTGCGGAGCACGGAGTCCGGGATCCGGATGCCGTGATACTCTTCATAATAATGCTTGATCCCCGCGAGCATCTTCTCCGTCTCGGCGACGGAGGGCTCGTTCACGGTAACGGGCTGGAAGCGGCGCTCAAGCGCCGTATCCTTTTCGATATACTTGCGGTACTCGTTGAGGGTCGTGGCGCCGATGACCTGGATATCTCCGCGGGAGAGCGCCGGTTTCATGATGTTCGCGGCGTTCATGCTCCCCTCGGCGTCGCCCGCGCTGGCGATGTTGTGGACCTCGTCGATCACGAGGATCACGTTACCCGCCGCTTTGACGTCGTTGATCAGGCCGAGGACACGGGATTCGAACTGTCCCCGGAACTGCGTCCCCGCCACAAGAGCGGTAAGGTCGACCAGATAGATCTGCTTCCCCTTCATCATATAGGGAACGTCGCCCGCGGCGATGCGCTGGGCGAGCGCCTCCGCGATCGCGGTCTTGCCGACGCCCGGCTCCCCGATCAGACAGGGGTTGTTTTTCTGCCGGCGGCAGAGGATCTGGATCACGCGGTCCAGCTCCCGTTCCCGTCCGACGATCCGGTCAAGCTTACCCGCTTCCGCCTTAGCGGTGAGATTCTGGCAGTAAGCGGCAAGATATTTATATTTCTCTTCTTTTTTCTTTTTGTTTTTTCCCTCTGTACCGGCGGAGGCTTTCCCTCCTCCCGAAAAAGGTCCCTGACTGAAAATGCGGGGGATGTCGATCGCGGGAGCGCCCCCGTCCTCTTCGTCGTCCGAGGGGACCATGGCGTTCATCATATCCTCCACGTCGTTTGTCAGCTTTTCAACGTCCTGATCGCCTATCCCCATGTTGGAGAGCATATCGTTGATCGGTTTTATCCCGAGCTCTTTGGCGCAGGGGAGGCAAAAGCCCTCGTTGATCGTTTCCCCTTTTTCCATCCGGGTCACGAACACGACGGCAAGCCGCTTGTGGCAGCGGGAACACAGCATTTGCATCGATTTTTCCTTTCCGTAAGTAAACTGGATCGTATGTTGAGATCGGTCGATTCACCGGCTTTGCGCCCGGGCGGAGGTTTTTTCCTCTTCCTTGCGCTCCTTCCCCGCATACCGGAAAAAGTCGGGGAGATAGAAGATCAGCGCGAGGAGCGCGACGGCAAGCGTGCCGAGGCAGATCGCAACGACCCATCCCCGGGACAGTTTCTCACCGAAAAAGCCGAGCGTGAACATCGCAGCGTAAAAGACAAGCGCGGCAAGCTTTCCGCACCAGCGGCTCACAACGACCGTGTTTGCCGTTTTGAGGACGACGGTCGCACCGCTGAGCATCAAAAGCTCCTTGAGAAGATAGATCGCGGTGATCCACCAGGGGATGATCCTCTTTACCGTGAGAGAGATCAGCACGGCCGCTTGCATCAGCTTATCGGCCAGGGGGTCGAGGATCTTGCCGAGATCGCTCACCCATCCGTTTTTCCGCGCAAGGAAGCCGTCCAGCACGTCGGTCACCCCCGCCAGAGCGAAGAGGATCATGGCGGGGACAACGTTGGGATAGAGGGCGAAAAAGAGGATAGGAAAGGCGATCGCGGCAAGAAGACGAAGAAAAGATAAAATGTTGGGAAGATTTTTAACGTTCATAATAAACACCTGTCAGGAAAAGAGTTGAGCGAGCACTTTGAAATCGGAGCAGTATTTCAGAAAGATGGAATCTTCCTTCAGCGTCGACGGGATCGTATCGGGATAGACGACCGCGAGCTTGTCGAAAAGGTAAACGGCCACGGTGGAAAAAACGAAGATGAACGCGGCGGCAAGGAGAACGCCGCAGAGAAACCCAAGGAATCCGTTGAGCTGCTTGAGGACCGGGAGCTTCGC
Source organism: uncultured Ruminococcus sp. (assembly GCA_902778725.1). Taxonomy (GTDB): domain Bacteria; phylum Bacillota; class Clostridia; order Oscillospirales; family CAG-272; genus RUG12395. Next base: position 22,183 of record CACYYS010000002.1, on the reverse strand, counting down.
CACGGAGTTGAGGATCGCGGAAACGATCAAAAGGATCAGCGCGGAACCGATAAAGAGGATCGCGAAGGCGATCACGTAGGAAAGGACCTTAACGATAGGCGCGGACACGCGCTTCGAGATATCGTGCACGGTGCTCTGCGTCCCGTCCGTGATCGTTCCGTAGTCCTGCTCGAGCGCGCCCTTGTCGGCGCGGTAGCGCGTCAGGAGATCGAAAAACTCCGGCTGTTTTTCCCCGAAGAGAGAGGAGAGATCGTAGGTGACGCCGTCCGCCTTCTGGGCGAGGGAGGCGATCTTTTCCTCGACCTTATCCGTGATGGGGCGATCCAGCCAGTTTTCCGCGATAAAGCCCGCAAGCTGCGAGCAGAAGAGGATCGCGATCACAAAAGAGAGGATAAAGGAGGCGAGCTGGATCGCCGTTTTGACAAATCCGCGCGCCGTACAGACGATGATGATGATCAAAGCGACAACGACGAAAAAGATATCCACAAAAATTCCCATGATTTTCCCCTTTCTTTTCAGTCAGGAATCTTCTTTCGGAAGGAGGAGCGAGATCCGCTCCTTGGAACAACAGTACAGCGCCTCTCCGTCGGCGAGCAGCGCGATCGCACCTTTCTCTCTGTCGAGGACGGTCCTCTCGCCGGTCCGGGGATCGAAGATCTCGGTCACAAGGGAGAGGACGGCGATCTTTCCGTCATAAAAGACAGCGTCCTGCACGTCGGAGCCTGCATAGACGTCAAGCAGCGTCTCTCCCGCATAGGAGGACACAAGCACCCGCGTCCCGCTCCGGTCCTCTTCGGTGAAAAGGAGGACGAGCGCCTCGGCGGAGTATAGGGTCTTCACCGGAGAGCCGGTATAACTCCGCCGGAACACCTCCTTACCCGCCGCGTCGTAGCAGGAATACGCTGCGTCGGTGATCAGCGCGGCCCTCCCGTCCGGGAGAAGGAAGCAGGAAACGGGAAACTCCTTGTCAAAGCTGCGGGAAAACACCGGTTCGGTCTCCCCGATCCCGTATACCTCGAGCGTGGTGCGGTAAAAGCCGTTTTGCGCGGAGAAGGAGAGGAGCGCGATCTTCCTGCCATCTTCCGAAAAAGCGACGGAAGAAAAATAAGCGTCAGATTTATTATACTCCGTTTTCAGTTTGAAATTCCGGTCATAAAAGAAAACGGAAGATTGATACTGCCTTGTCTTTGTGATCAGAGCGTAACTGCCGTTTTCCGCCACGGCGGCGCCGTAGATCGGATAGTCGAGAGTCCCGGTCTTGAGCATCGAAACGGCGTTGAGGACCCCGTAGGAATTCTCACCGGCGCTCCAGAGCAGATAGTAGCGGTCGGAGACGATCAGACGGGGGGCGGCGAGAGCGAGCTTTTCCGTATACATTTCCTTTCCCGACGGGCGATAGAGGGAAACGCCGGATTCCCCCGCCACGGCGATCTTGCCCTTGAAAAGCGCGAAGTCCGCGTTGCCGTCCGCGCCGATCGCGATCTCCGCGGCGCGCTCCCCGCTGCCGAGGGTCGCCTCGCCGAGATTACGGGCAAGATACCGGAGGTTGGCGTAGGTAAAGCTGCTCGCCCCAAAGAAGAAGATCAGAAGGATCAGCGCGATCAGAAGAAGGATGAGAAGGATCTTTCCGCTTCGATAGCGTTTGGAAACTTTGGTATAATACTCTCCCGGCCTCGCGCTGCCGAATTTGGCGCGAAGATCCTCAAGATCGTCGTCCCCGGCGTTCTCCGGCGCCGCGGGAAGCGCGGCGTCTTGCTTTGCCGGATCGGGGGTCGGCCGGCGTTCTTCCGGTTTCGCGGAAGAGGGGTCGCGTTCGTCTTTCACATCCTCGCTCCTTTCTTCAGATTTTGTCAGGCGGGAGGACGCCCGCCGGATATTTTACCCGTTTGAGATAAAGTCCGCAGGCGGGCGCGGTCGGCCCGGCCTCGCTCCTGGCTCCGCTCCGCAGGAGTGCGGCGACGGTGTCGGGGCTACGGACTCCGCGTCCGATCTCAAGGAGCGTTCCGCTGATGATGCGAACCATGTGGTAGAGGAAGCCGTCCGCAGCTACGTCGATCTCGAGCGTTTGCCCGTCCGGATCAGACCGCACCTCACAAAAGGAGACGGTGCGGACGGGATCGGTGATCTTGGATCCCGCCGCCATGAAAGCGGAAAAGTCGTGCCTGCCCAGGAGAGCGGTCCCGGCCTCCCGCATCCTGTCGATCCCGTCCGGGAAAAGCGGCGAGGGAAAGAAGCACTCGCGGGAGAATCCGAACGGATCGGGAACGGGAGCGGTGCGGACGCGGTAGACGTACTCTTTTTCCAGAGCGGAGTAGCGCGGATGGAACCCGTCCGGCGCCGGGAAAGCGCGTCGGACCGCGATATCAGGCGGCAGAAGAGCGGAATAGGCGCGGGGGATCTTGTCAAGCGGGACGGGACAAGCCTCGCGGTCGGTTTCCGCCGTGCAATAAAAAGAGAGAGCGTGAACGCCGCTGTCGGTGCGGCTGCACCCCGTCAAGCGGCAGGGAGCGCCGAAAAGGAGAGCGGACGTTTCCGTCATCACACCCTGGACGGTACGGCCGTTCGGCTGGACCTGCCAGCCGCAAAAATCCGTCCCGAGAAAGGAGATCTCAAGCAGGATCTTCATAGCGCGATCCCCACAGGCAGATGATTGAGAAGGATCACCGCCGCGATCAGGAGGACGCCGGAGAGCATCATCAGATAATCGGCGGGAGAGAAACGAAGACGCGTCATCCGCGTGCGCCCTTCCCCGCCCCGGTAGCAGCGGCATTCCATCGCGACGGCCAGATCGTCCGCCCGTTTGAAGGCGCAGACGAAGAGCGGGATCAGGATAGGGATCAGGGCTTTTGCGCGCCGGATCAGTCCCCCGGTCGAAAAGGAGGCGCCCCGCGCCTTCTGCGCGTCCATGATGCGATCCGTCTCCTCGATCAGCGTCGGGATGAAGCGGAGCGCGATCGTCATCATCATCGAAAAGTCGTGAACGGGGACCTTGATCTTTTTGAGCGGGGAAAGGAGCTGCTCGATCGCGTCGGTGAGCATGATGGGAGAGGTGGTATAGGTGAGGAAAATGCCGGACCCGGTCACAAGCAGGAGGATCCTTACCGCCATCATCAAGGCGGTCACGATCCCCTCGCGGTAGATGCGGATGAACTTCCAGGAGAAGAGCAGGGTCTCTCCGCGGGTCCAGAAGAGATTGATCAAAAAGGTAAAAGCAAGGATAAAAAGGATAGGCTTGACGCCGCTGAGCACCGTGCGCAGGGGGATCCGGCTCGCCGCGTGGAAGCAGACGAGCGTCAGGGCGCAGAGCAGCATCCCGAGAGCGCTTTTGACACAAAAGAGCGCGATGATATAGCAAAGGGACAAAACCACCTTAGTCCTCGGATCCGCCCTGTGGAGAGGCGACTCGCCGGGGAAATACTGTCCAAGCGTAACATCTTTCAGCATAAGAATCCGTTTTCTGCGGCAGAGCCGCGGCTGTTATTTCAAAGAGAGCAATTCGGCAAGATACGCCGCTTCCGCTTCCACGGTACAGATCTCTTCCGGGACGGGGACGCCCCGTTCTCTCAGTTTATCGGCGATCCGGACTGCGTCCGGCACGCGGAGCCCGTTTTCCTCAAGCTCCCCCCGCCGCGCAAAGACTTCAGCCGGGGTACCCTCAAAAGCCGTTTGCGCCTGTCGGAGGACGACGATGCTGTCGGCGTAGCTCGCCATATCTTCCATATTGTGACTGACGATCACCACGGCGGCGCCGGTCGTGTCCCGGTAACGCAGGAGCCCGCCGAGGATCTCGCGCCTCCCTTTCGGGTCCAGCCCCGCCGCCGGCTCGTCGAGGACGAGGACCTCGGGCTTCATCGCCAGGATCCCCGCGATCGCGACGCGGCGTTTCTGTCCACCGGAAAGATCGAAGGGGGATTTGGAAAGGATCTCCTCGGAAAGACCGGTAAATCCGGCCGCTTCCCTGACGCGGGCGGCGATATCTTCAGAGGAAAGCCCCATGTTGCGCGGGCCGAAGGCGATATCCTTTTCCACCGTCTCGTCGAAAAGCTGATATTCCGGATACTGCATCACAAGGCCGACCCGGCAGCGGACGGAGGCGAGCGCCTTTTTGTCCGCGTTGATATCGACCCCGTCGAGCAGGACGCGGCCGGAATCCGGCGCGAGCAGGCCGTTGAGCATCCGGACCAGGGTGGATTTACCTGAGCCGGTGTGCCCGATGATCCCGGTGATCTTACCCGCCTCGACCGAGAGGCTGACGTCTTTGAGCGCGATCTTCGCGTAGGGCGTCCCCGGGCCGTATGTGTAACAAACGTTTTGCAGTTCGATCTTAGCCATTTTTTCTCGTTTCCCGATATTTTTGCGCGATCAGATCGGCGCAGAGATCCGCGTCCAGGACAGGGAGAGGGAACGCCCCGCCGAGACGGTTGAGCGAATAAAGGAGCTCGGTCTCCGCCGGCGCCTCCAGGGCAACGTCCCGGAGAGTCGCGATGTGAGCAAAGACCTCGCGCGGCGTCCCGGAGAGGATCATGCTCCCCTCGTGCATCACGTAGACGCGGTCGGCGCGCACGGCCTCCGCCATATGGTGGGTGATATTGATGATCGTGATCCCGCGCTCGCGGTTGAGGCGGCACGCGGTCTCCATGACCTCGTCCCGGCCGGAGGGATCGAGCATCGCCGTCGCCTCGTCAAAAACGATGCAGCGCGGCATCATCGCAAGGATCCCCGCAACGGCGATCCTCTGCTTCTGACCGCCGGAGAGCATATGCGGCGAGGTCCTTGCGTACTCGCGCATTCCGACGGCGTCCAGCGCTTCGTCTACCCGGCGCCGGATCTCCTCGGAGGGGATCCCGAGATTTTCCGGGCCGAAGGCGATATCCTCCTCCACAACGGTGGCGACGAGCTGGTTGTCCGGATTCTGGAAGACCATCCCGATATTCTTGCGGAGATCAAAGAGTTCGTTTTCACCGAGATCGCGGCAGCTTTTGCCGTCGATCAGGAGATCTCCGGACTGTGGGACAAGGATCTGGCTGAGAAGCTTTGCCAGCGTGGACTTGCCCGATCCGTTATGCCCGAGCAGAGCGACGTGCTCGCCCGCGTAGACTTTGAGGGAAACGTTTTTAACGGCAGGCACGTCGTCGCTCGGGTCGTCGTCGGGATAAGTATAGCATAGATCCCGCGCTTCGATCAGCGGGACGGGTTCGGTAAAACTCGGCATATCCGTCCTTTCTTCAAAACGTGACGCGCACGCTGCCGCCGCAGGGGAGGAGAGAACCGTCACGCTCTTTTAAGGCGAGCTCGCCCTCTTCCGCACTGAAACTGAACGAAAAACCCGCGCGGGAGATCTCCGCCGCGAGAACGTGTCGCATCGCAAGAGGGGAAAGCCCGGTCGAATAAGAATTGAGCAGGAAAAAGAGTGGGGCGTCGGAGAGAACGGAGACCGCGAGCCGGATCAGCTCTTCTATCGAGTCCTCGAGCTTCCACACTTCCCCGCCCGGGCCCCTGCCGTAGGAGGGGGGATCCATGATCACGGCTTCGTAAAAGGAGCCGCGCCTCTTTTCCCGAAAAAGGAACTTGCGGACGTCGTCCACGATATAGCGGATCGGAGCGTCGGCAAGACCGCTTTCCGCGGCGTTTTCCCTTGCGCGCTGCACCATTCCCTTCGCCGCGTCGACGTGGCAGACGGAAGCGCCCGCCGCGGCGGCGGCGACCGTGGCGCCGCCCGTATAGGCAAAAAGGTTGAGGACACGCACCGGTCTGCCGGATCCCCGGATCAGAGCGGAAAACCAGTCCCAGTTCGCCGCCTGCTCGGGAAAGAGTCCGGTATGCTTGAAACCGCCCGGCGCGATGATAAAGCGCAAATCGCGATACCCGATGGTCCAGCGTTCCGGGAGAGCGTTCTCCTCCCACGCGCCTCCGCCGCCGCGCCGGCGATAGGAGGCGTCCGGTTTTTTCCATTCCGGAGCGCTCCGGTCTGAGGTCCAGATGACCTGGGGGTCCGGGCGGATCAGGACGTACCGTCCCCACCGCTCCAGGCGCTCTCCGCCGGAGGAGTCGATCAGTTCATAGTCTTTCCAAGCGTCGCTTACCCACATAAATCCTCCGGATCCTCAATACCTCGCCGGGAATCCGGCAAGAGATGACTGCGCGCAGCTCGCGTGGCAGATCGCCATGGCGAGCGCGTCCGCCGTGTCGTCCGGGCTCGGCGGCTTTTTCAGCCCGAGGAGAGACGTGACCATCGCGATTACCTGCTTCTTCTCCGCCCGTCCGTAACCGACCACCGCCTGCTTGACCTGCAGGGGGGTGTATTCGTTCACGGCAACGCCGTGCTGCTCCGCCGCCGTCAGGATGACGCCGCGCGCCTCCGCTACCTGGATCCCCGTCGTCTGGTTGGTGTTCCAGAAGAGCTCCTCGATCGAGAGGGCGTCCGGCTTGAAGGTGGAAAGGAGAGTGTTCATATCCGAGTAGATCGCGGCAAGGCGCTTTTCCACGGGGGTGTGGGCAGGCGTGCGGATGCATCCGTACCCGAGGACGCGGAGCGAGCTTCCCGCCGTCTGGAGAGCGCCCCAGCCGACGATGGCCAGCCCCGGATCGATCCCTAAAATGACCATATTATACTCCTCTCCCATCTTATCTGTGTTATTATAGCACGCGTATATCAAATAGTCAAATGCTATTTTCATTATTTCTTCCCTTTTTCTCCCTTTTCGTCTCATTTCGGGAAACGGAAGCTTTTCTCCGCCCCTCCGCTCGTTGACAAACACCGCGACGCGTGATATGATCATAGAGACGGTCCGTCGGTGTTTTTTCAGGAAGTTCTTTACTTCCGGCGTAAAATGTGATAAACTGAAACAGATTTCTTTTACAAGGAGAGTCGCCCATGAATCCCGATCCCGGTGCTCTTCCGGACGTTTATACCAAGCGCTCGCTCTGGGCGCGCGCGTGGCAGCGTCTGGTGAAAAACAATCCGAAAGCCTATTTGTTCTTTTCTTTTCTTCTCCCCGCGTCGCTGATGTTCGTGATCTACGCCGTGATGGGGACTTTTCCCTTCGGCCGCAGTTCCGTCCTCGTCCTCGACCTCAACGGTCAGTACGTCTATTTTTTTGAGGCGCTGCGCGACTTCGTTTACGGCGAGGGGAGCCTCCTCTACTCCTTCGGCCGCGCGCTCGGCGGAGAGTTTATGGGGATCTACGCCTACTATCTCGCCAGCCCGCTCTCCTATATCGTCTGCCTCTTCCCGAAGCACGCGATCCTCGAGGCGCTCTATACGATGTTCGTCCTCAAGTGCGGGCTTTGCGGGCTCACCTTCGGCTATTACCTCCACTGCTCCGCCAAGGTGAAGTCCAAAGCCGCGACCGTGATGTTTTCCACGATGTACGCCCTCTGCGCCTACTGCGTCGTTTACCAGCACAACACGATGTGGATCGACTGTGTCTTTCTCCTCCCCCTCGTCGCGCTCGGCATCGAGCGGCTGATCGCGGAGCGCAAATACGTCCTTTTTACCGTCTCCTTCGCTCTCGCCGTTCTCAGCAATTTCTATATCGGCTACATGATGTGCTTCTTTGTCGCGATCTACTCCGTTTACGCCTATTTTTCCCGCACGCCGGAGGAGAACAACCCCCTCGGCGAGCGCTGGCACTTCTTCCGTTCCGTTCTCCGGGTCGCGCTCTTCTCGGCGATCGCGCTGGCGATCTCGATGATCATCACGATGCCTGCTGTCTACGCGCTCTCCTTCGGCAAAAACACCTTCCAGAACCCGACTTTCCCGCCGAATCAGCGCTTTGATTTTCTCGATCTTCTCAGCAAGTTCTTCATCGGAAGCTACGACACCGTCCGTCCCGAAGGGCTCCCCGTCGTGTACAGCGGCATCCTCGCTCTCTTCTGCCTGCCGCTCTATTTCATCTCCCGCAAACGCTCTTCGCGCGAGCGGGTCGGCACCGCGATCCTGATCATCTTCTTTATCCTCTGCTTCAACTTCAATCCCGTCGATATGGCGTGGCACGGGTTCCAGCTCCCCAACTGGCTCAATTACCGATACAGCTTCATGCTTTGCTTTGTGATCCTGGTCGCCGGCCGCAAGGCATATGAAGAGATGGGCGAATACGCGCCGAGGATCTTCCTCGGGATCGCGGCGATCCTCGCCCTCGCCGTCACGGTCATGCAGAAACTCGATCTGAAGAATATGCCGGACTTTGCCGCCGTCTGGCTTTCCCTTGCTTTTATCGCGGTCTACTGCATCGGTCTTTCCTTTGCAAACCGCAGCGCGGCGAAGGAGACCTGCGCCGCCGTGATGTGCGTGCTCGTCTCTCTTGAGATGTTCAGCGCAGGGCTGCTCAATCTCGTCGATCTGGACGAGGACGTCGTCATCTCCTCCTATGACTCTTATCACGATTTCATCGACAAGATCCAACCGATCGTCGACAAGGTCAAAGACGCCGATCCCTCCTTCTACCGGATGGAGAAAAACGAGCACCGCAAGGTCAACGACCCGCTTGCGCTCGGCTTCCGCGGCCTTTCCAACTCCACCTCCACGCTCAACGCCTCCACCATCCTCTTTTTGCAGCAGATGGGGTATTCCTCGAAATCCCACTGGTCGAAATATCTCGGCGGGACTCCGGTCTCCGACACGCTGCTCGGACTGAAATATCTGATCGCAAAGCAGGATGACAAAACGGTGGACGAGCTGTGGGGATCCCCCTATCTCACCGATGAGGAAAACGGCTACGTCGCATACCGCAATGCCTACGCGCTCTCCCTCGCCTACGCGGTGAACAGCAAGCTCACAGAAGTCTATCTGAACGATCCGAACAAAGACCTCGACGAGGACGACGAAGATCGGATCGCCTACAAGGAGCTGCGCAACCCCTTCGATCGGATGAACAAGATCATCACGGCGATGCTCGGCTCGGAGACGGAGATCCAGGTTTTCAAAAAACTCCCGGAGCCCTCGATCTCCTACGATAACCTCAACGTTACCTTCGCCTCTCTCCACAAAAAGTACGCGCCGATCAATTCCAAGGCCGGCGCCACGCTCGAGCTCGGCACCAGCGCCGTCGGAGACGGCGTCGTATACTGCTATTTCCCCTCCAGTTATCCGCGCGAGGTCGACCTCACCCTCAACGGCCAGCCCTACGGCACTTATTACGGCAACGAGACCTGCCGGATCGTGGATCTCGGCTCCTTTTCCGACGGGGACGCGATCAACATCAAGATGAAGCTTAAAAAGGACGATCTCTATATCCTCAGCGGTCAGACCTATTTCTGGTATATCGACGACGAGGTCTTCCGGGAGGCGATGACCGCGCTCGGGCAGAGCTGCTATCAGATCGAAGAATATACCGAAACGCATTTCAAGGGAACGATCACGGCGGGAGAGGATCAGACGACGGTCTTCACCTCCATCCCGTACGACGAGGGCTGGAACGTTTATCTTGACGGAAAGCGGGTCGAGGTGTATGAGACGCTCGACGCGCTGCTGGCGTTCGACATCACGCCGGGCTCGCATACGCTGGAGCTCCGCTATCTCTCCCGCGCGATCTTCTGGGGACGCGTTTTCACCGCGATCGGTCTGACCGTCTTTGTGCTGATCCTCGTTTTTGACAAAAAGCTCCGTCGTCTCCTTTCCCGTCTCTATCCCGCGGACGCGCCGAAGACGCCGGAAGATCCAGCCTCCCCTTCCTCCGCCGAGCTTCCCCCGCTCCCGGAAGGACCTGCGGTGATCCCGGACGATTTTGTCACGGCGCCCACTCCCCCCTACGGGGAAAAAACGCCGTCCGACGCCCAAAAGGAACCGGGATCAGACGCCCCGTAACACAGAGCGGGAGCGGCTTTTGCCGCTCCCGCTCTTCTTTTTTGCAATTCACTCTTGAAAAACCGTTCCCGGTATGATAGAATATGATGATATTTTTGAAAGGAACCGATTATGCAAGCCGTAAAAACCTCCGTTGCAGCCGCGCTCTCCCGCGCCGTTGCCGAGCTTTTCGGAACGGACGCCCTCCCGGGCGAACAGATCGCGGCGATGCTGGAATACCCGCCCGATCCCTCGATGGGCGATCTCGCCCTTCCCTGCTTCAAGCTCTCCAAGACCCTTCACACCGCGCCTCCCGTGATCGCCGCCCGCCTCGCCGGCGCCTTCTCCGACCCCTACATCTCCGAGACCTTTGTCGCCGGCGGCTATCTCAACTTCCGTCTTTCCGCCGGAGCGTTCGTCTCCCACGTCGTCTCGGATATCGAGCGGGACGGGGAGCGGTACGGTTCTCCCGGCACGGGCGAGGGGAAGACCGTCGTCCTCGACTACTCCTCCCCGAACGTAGCAAAGCCCTTCCACATCGGGCATCTCGGCACGACCGTGATCGGGCATTCGCTCAAGCTGCTATTTGCCTTTGCGGGCTATCATTGCGTCGGGATCAATTACCTCGGCGACTGGGGGACGCAGTTCGGCAAGATGATCGTCGCTTTCCGCCGCTGGGGGACCGTCGATATCGAAAAAGCGACCGTCGACGACCTCGTCGCCCTCTACGTCCGCTTCCACGAAGAAGCGGAAAAAGACCCCTCGCTCAACGACGCCGCCCGCGCGGAATTCACCCGTCTGGAGAACGGAGACCCGGAAGATACCGCTCTTTGGAAAAAATTCATCGAGATCAGTCTGAAGGAATACAAAATCACCTACGATCAGCTCGGGATCGAGTTCGACTCCTACGCGGGCGAAAGTTTTTACTCCGACAAGATGCCCGCCGCGATCGAGGAGATGCGCCGTGCCGGGCTGCTGGAGATCGACGACGGCGCCTCCGTTGTCCGTCTCGACGACTACGGGATGCCCCCCTGCCTGATCCTCAAGCGCGACGGCTCCTCCCTCTATCCCGCGCGTGATATTGCCGCCGCCCTCTACCGTAAGAATACCTACCACTTCGACAAATGCGTCTACGTCACCTCCGCCGGTCAGTCCCTGCACTTCCGCCAGTGGTTCAAAGTGTTGGAACTGATGGGCTATCCGTGGGCAAAGGACGAGCTGGTGCACGTTCCCTACGGCACCGTCAGCATAAACGGCGAAAAGCTCGCCACCCGCACCGGCAACGTCGTTCTCCTGCGCGATCTCTTCCGGATGGCGATCGAGAAAGTGCGTGCGATCATAGAAGAGAAAACGCCCGATCTGCCCGATAAGGATAAGGTGGCGGAGGAAGTGGGCGTCGGCGCCGTCGTCTTCCACTATCTCTCCAACAACCGGATGCGGGATATCAACTTCGATCTGGAAACGGCGCTCTCCTTTGACGGCAATACCGGTCCCTACGCCCAGTATTCCTTTGCCCGCTGCTGTTCCCTCCTTGAGAAAGCCGAGTCCTCCGCCGCGACCGATTTTTCCGGTGCGGGCGCAAACGAGCTGGAGCTTGCCCGCGCGCTCTCCCGCTTCGGCGAGACGGTCTCCGCCGCCCTCGCCGATTACGAGCCGAGCTACATCACCCGCTACATCCTCGAGCTTTGCACCGCCTTCAACCGGTTTTATCACGACTGCCCCATCCTGTCGGCCGACGGACCGACAAAAGCGATGCGCCTCGCGCTCGTCCGCTCCGTCAAAACGGTGCTGGGAACGGCCCTGCACCTGATCTGCCTGAAAACACCGAATAAGATCTGAGAGGTAATATCATGTCCGGACACAGCAAATGGAAAAACATCATGCACAAAAAGGAGAAGACCGACGCGCAGCGCGCCAAGATCTTCACCAAGATCGGGAAGGAGATGTCCATCGCCATCCGTGAGGGCGGCGCCGATCCCGCGTCAAACGGGAAACTGCGCGAGCTGATCGCCAAAGCAAAAGCCAACAACGTCCCGAACGACAATATCGACCGCATCCTGAAAAAGTTCTCCGGGGACAACAGCATCGTCTACGACGAGATCACCTATGAGGGATACGGACCCGGCGGCGTCGCGGTAATCGTCACCACCGCGACCGACAACAAAAACCGCACCGGCCCGGAGATCCGGCACTATTTTGACAAATTCGGCGGCAATCTCGGCACCAACGGCTGCGTCTCCTATCTCTTCTCCGATCAGGGCGTGATCCTCATCGCGGAGGAGGACGCCGCGGATGAGGACAAACTGATGGAAACGGCGCTCGACGCCGGCGCAAGCGACGTGGAGTATCAGGAAGGCTCCTTCCAGATCACCACCGATTTCGGAGACCTCTATACCGTGCGCGACGCGCTGGAGGCCGCCGGCTACAAGATCGCCTCCGCCGATTACGACAAGGTCCCCTCCGTCTTTGTCACGCTGGAAAAAGAAGACGACGTCAAGAATATGCAGACGCTTCTCGAGATGCTGGAAGACAACGACGACGTACAGGACGTTTACCACAACTGGGAAAACTGCGACGAGGAATAAAATACATAAAGAAAAACGCGCACCCGCGGGTGCGCGTTTTTCTGTTTTCAGAAGGCGAGCTCGTCGGTGAAATAGGCTCGGCTGTCGGCGTGGAGCCCCCGTTTGTCCTCCACCGTGATCCGGACGTAACCGTCGTCCCGATCCACTTCAAAGGAGGCGCTCTTGAGAGTCTGTCCCGCCTCGCGTGTGACCGAACGGAGCTTGCGCGTCCCCGTCGTCATCACGATCCGCTCGGCGGCGGAGGTTCTGACCGAGAGCTTGCCGTCTTCAAACCACAATTCACGGATCTCCGGGCCCTGCGAGGCGTAAAAATCTCCCCGCGAAAGAGCGCCCGTGATCGCGCGGTAATCGAGGTTTTCCGCCTTGATCACCGTGAATGCGCCGCAGGAGTCAAAGCGCTTGCTCTCGGCGGGACGTGCGTTGTGATTGTCGTCCGCGCCGATACAGAAGATGCGCTTGCCGGCGCGCAGCATATCGTCATAGATCTTGCCGTTGTACTCGGTATATCCCGAAACGTAACAGCTGTAATTGCAGATCTCCATCGCGTCCATCCCCTCGTAGCGGATATAATCCTGATAATTCTCGAGGGACCAGACGGGGTGGTTATAGGTAACGAAATACCCGTGCTCCTTTGCGGCGCGGATGATCTCATTGACCCGCTCCGGCGTATAGGCGCGCTCAAAATCCGGGAGCGACTCGTCAAAACGGACCCGATCGCGATATTCGGCGCCGTGACCGATCATGTACTTGCTGCGGTGCCAGCAGACCTGGGTCATATCGTCCGGGTCGAGGGCGATCAGGCAGAGATGGCATGTCTTGCGGGCCTTTGGCGGCTGGACGTCCCACTGTGAGGATTCGATCTCGTAGCCGTGCAGGGCAAGGAACCCGTCGTCGTTGAGTTCGTCGTGGGAGATCATCACGTCGTGGTCGGTATACGCCACAACAGAGTAACCATGGGACTTGTAAAGCTCCTTGACTTGTTCCGGGGTATATTTCCCGTCCGAGACCGTCGTGTGGCAATGGAGGTTCGCTTTATAAAAGCGACCGGTTTCCGGAAGCAGATACTGTTTCATATGTTTTTCCTTTCCGGCCTGGCGCGGCCGTTTGTTATCCGGATCACGTCCGTTTTTTGCGCGCAAAGAAAACAGCGAGAACGGCGATAAAGACGGCAGAGGAAATCACGATCGCAAGCAGGAGCGCAACGCCGTTCGACGGCTGCGAAGCGTCCGGCCCGGCGCCGGGATCCGGCTCCGTCTCAACTGGGAGCGAGGCTGTGGTCTCCGTCTCCCGGGAGGGCGCCGTTTCCTCCGGCTGCGCGGATTCTCCGTCCGCGGCAAGGGATATCGCATACTGATTTCCGTTCATATAATACCGGCTGCGGATCGCCGAATAATACCGGACGTCGATGCGCGATCCGTCCTCGGAAAAATAGAGCATCGTGATCAGTCCGGCGCCGTTTGTCGTGGCGGAATCCACGCCCTGCCCGTCACTCATGATCTCGGTGATCAGATTGCCGTTTTTGCCCGTCCGCTGAACCGTCACGACGCGGTTGGAGGAGATATGTCCGCAAAGGACGAGAAAAATCTGCTCATGAGCGGAGACAAACTTCTCCCATATCTCCTCGCCGTTGTTGCGGGTACCGGTTTTGTCCCTGTTCGGCGTATACTTGTCATCATAATCCAGATGCCGCTCGTCGTAGGTCAGATAGCCGTGCGTCGCGACGATCACCTTGCGGTCCGGATACTTTCCGATCAGTTTAGCGGCCCAGACGAGCGCGGAATCGGTAGGTCCGTAATCAAGAGTGATGATCAGATAGTCGTTCCCCCCGGCGCTCAAGAGCTGATAAGCGTTTCCCAAAACGTTGTACGTCCCCGCGAGCTGCTTTTCGTAAGCCGTACCACCGAAGGTCCCGGTAAAAGCAGCGTTGGTATCGTGATTGCCCCGGCAGAGGATGTAGGGGAGTCGGCCTTGGAGCTTAAAGATACTCTCCTTCGCCGTCTTCCACTCCGCGTCGGTGCTGTGGTTGGTGATATCCCCGAGCCCGATCACGCAGCTGATCTTCCGGCTTTCCCGATTTTCGAGGATCCAGTCGTATATTTTTGCCAGATTGCTCGGATAGCTCTCCGTCACGATCTGCGTATCGCCGATCACCGCGATCGAGTGAGAATAATCCGTCGGCTCTTCGACACCGGTGATCCAGAAGTTATCATGGGCGGCGTCGTAGCCGTGTCCGGTCAGGTCGGGAACGGTCTCAGGCTCCCGCTCCTTGATACCGGACAGATCAAAAAACATCAACTCGTTTCCGGTAAGAACAAGCTCCTGTCGGGAAAGCGTCTCTTCCTTCCGGGCCTCCTCCCAAAGGGAAAGCGCGCGCATCCGTCCCCGGAAATACTTGGTATTGACGGAACGCATATCCCCGCCCAGTACAAAATGACCAAGCTTGATCGATCCGTCCGTCGCGTCCTCAAAGGGGAGCGTCTGGGCGAGTTTCCCGTTAAGGTAGCACCGAGCCTCCTGTTTCTGAAAATCGCGGACCAGAGCGATCCGGATCCATTCGCCTGTCCGAACGTCGACCTTATCGAAGACGAGGTCGTGCACTTCCAGATCGTCCCCGATCCAGTAGAGGCGCGGATTACCCGACTTGAAGATCTCAAAATTGATCGAGTTTTCGGCGGAGTAGCTTCCGATCATCACACCGCCCCGGTCGTTTGCGGAAAAGGTGCGCGGGAACAGGATCTCCGCCTCCATGGTGTTCGGGGTGGTCTCCGGCATCTTCCCGATCTGATAAACGCTGTTTGCGGGGAATACGAATCCGGGCGCGGGCTCCGCGCAAAGAGCGGAGAAAGCCCCGGAGAAGGAAAGCAGCGGGATAAAAAGCAGGATCAGGATCCTTTTGAGCATATCAGTCCTCCCCTCGCGTGAAACCGTTACAGATATTATAAAGGAGGCGGAACGGAGATGTCAAGAGCGAAAAACTCAGCGCGCGGCGGGAGAAAGCGCGCGGATCGCGTTAAGGATGCAGACGAGCGTGACCCCGACGTCCGACGCGACCGCCGCCCACATCCCGGCAAATCCGAGCGCGCCCAGAAGGAGGACGCCGAGCTTGACGACAAGGGCAAGGACGATGTTCTCCTTTACGATACGCATCGTCTTCCGGGCGTGCGCGACCGCGTCCGCGATCCTTCCCGGCCTGTCGTCACAGAGGACGACGTCGGCCGCCTCGATCGCCGCGTCGCTCCCGATACCGCCCATCGCGATCCCGACGTCGGCGAGCCGGAGGACCGGCGCGTCGTTCATCCCGTCGCCCGCGTACAGGACACTCCTGCCTTTGGTTTTGCCGGCGAGGAGAGAGTCCATCGCTTTCGCTTTATCCTCGGGAAGAAGTCCCGCCCGGATCTCGTCGATCCCGAGCTCCTCCCCTACGGCGCGGGCGATCGCCTCACTGTCACCCGTCAGCATCACGGTACGTTTCACGCCGAGACCGTGCAGACGGCGGATCGCTTCCTTTGCGTCCCGTTTTACCTGATCGGAGATCAGGATATGACCGATGTATTTTCCGTCTCTGGAGAGATGGACGGTAGTGCAGTCGTGCCGGCAGCCGGAGATCTTCGCCCCCGCCTCGCGCATGAGTTTTTCATTGCCGACGCAGACAGACGCGCCGTCTACCGTCGCCTTTGCCCCAAGCCCGGGCAGCTCTTCCGCGCCGACGACGCGGCTGATATCCGAGCTGATCCCCGCCGCTTTCACGACTGATTCCGCGATCGGATGGAGGCTGGCGCTCTCCGCCAGAGCCGCCGTGCGGAGCAGTTCCTCCTCCGTTCCCTCGGACGGATGGACCGCCGTCACACAGAAACATCCCTCCGTCAGCGTTCCGGTTTTATCAAACACGGCAGTTTCCGCTTTGGAGAGGACCTCGATCGCCGAGGCGCCCTTGATCAGGATCCCGCGCTTCGACGCGCCGCCGATCCCCGAGAAAAAGGATAGCGGAACAGAGATCACAAACGCGCACGGGCAGGAAGCGACAAGAAAAACAAGCCCGCGATAGAGCCAGGTACGGAAATCAGCGCCGAAAAGCGGCGGGAGAAAAGCGAGCAGCAGCGCGCCCGCAAACACCGCGGGGGTATAGATGGCGGCAAAACGGTCGACCGTGCGCTCAAATCGGGATTTTTTCTCCGCCGACTCGTCCATCAGGCGCAGGATCCGGGCGATCGTACTCTCCCCGTATCCCGCCGTTGCGCGGATGCGGAGGAGCCCGGTCAGATTCACGCTTCCGCCGAGGACTTCCTCCCCTTTGTCCACGTCACGCGGCTTCGACTCCCCCGTCAGCGCGGCGGTGGAAAGCGAGCTTTTTCCCTCCTCGATCACGCCGTCCAGCGCGATCCGCTCACCGGGACGGACAAGGATCGTTTCCCCGCGGGAGACCTCTTCCGGCCGGACGGCGATCTCCTGTCCGCCGCGCAGGACCGTAACGGTCTCCGGCTTCATCTCCCCGAGCGCTCTCACCGAGCGCTCTGTCTTTCCTTCCGCCGCCTCCTCCAGCACCTCGCCGAGAGAGTAGAGGATCATTACGGACGCGGCTTCCGGAAATTCGCCGATCGCGATCGCGGCGATCCCCGCGACCGTCATCAGGAGTTCCTCGGTAAAAATATGTCCTTCCGCGATCTCACGCACGGCTCCGATCGCCGTTTTATAGCCGCAGAGGAGAAAGGCGGCGATGCAGAGGACTGCTTTTGCGGCGCCTCCGATCAAAAGACCCGCGACGAGCAGGGCAGCCGACGCCCCGATCCGGATCAGCTCCGGCGCAAGGCTCTCACGCTCTTCCTTCTCCGGGATAAGTTCGCGTTCATCTCTTTCCATTTTTTGTCGCCTCCTCGCTGATATGTTCGTACGCATAACGGATGATCGCCTCCACGTGATCGTCGGAGAGCGAATAGATCACGCTCCGCCCCTCTCTGCGTGAGCGGATCAGAT
Source organism: uncultured Ruminococcus sp. (assembly GCA_902778725.1). Lineage (GTDB taxonomy): Bacteria > Bacillota > Clostridia > Oscillospirales > CAG-272 > RUG12395. The sequence goes on along the minus strand of CACYYS010000002.1, from coordinate 4,843 downwards.
CCGCGTTTTTGAGGACTTTCAGCTGATGGGAGATCGCGGACTGTTCCATCTTCAGGATCTCGCAGATCGCTCCGACCTTCAGATCGGACTCGGAAAGCGAAAAGAGGATCTTGATCCGCGTCGAATCTCCGATCACCGAAAAAAAGTCTCCGAGATTTGCCAGGACTTCATCCCGGGGCAGGCGTTCCAGCACTTCCCTTTCCTCTTTTTGCGAACGTTTCATAAAGGACCTCCCGTTCATATGTTTCGTCTTTCATTTGAATTATCATTCATATATTACATCCGTCGCACGCGTATGTCAAGGGGAAAAAGAAAAAATTTTCTCTTTACAGTGAAAGAGCGTTCTGTTATAATAGGAACGAAAGGTTCAATCATCAAAAACAGGAAAGCGAGATTCTCTATGACATATCTTGCCAAGCGCGCCGCCGCGCTCCTTCTTTGTTTTTCTCTTCTCTTTTCCGTCTCCTGCGCCGCGCAGGGTCCGACGGCCGATACGACCGCCGCGCCCGCAGAGAGCGCGGAGGAGACCGCCGCGCCCGACGCCTACGATACGATCCGCCACGACGTGAAGTACGACGGCCGGACCTTTTCCCTTCTCCTCACGGGGAACTCCGCGCACACTCCGAACGATTTTGACAGCAAAGACGGGATCACCGTGATGCAGGACGCGATCTACCGCCGGAATCTGATCATGGAGGAACAATACGGCGTCGCGCTCCGGGCAAAGGAATCCTTCGGCTCCGGCAACGGCGGCGTTACGGAGATGAACATCGCCTATTCCTCCGGCGAGTCCCCCTACGATCTCTGCATCCTCGGGGGATATGACGCCGCCTCCCTTGCAAAAAGCGGCATGCTGCTCGATCTGAACTTACTCTCCGGCGTCGATTTTTCCCACTCCTGGTGGGATCAGGCCGCCGTCCGCGACCTCACGATCGCAGGCTCCCTCTTCTTCACGAACGGAGCTCTCTCCTCCGTGGTCGACGACTTTACCTTCTGTACCGTTTTCAACAAAGGTCTTTTCCGTGAAAAGGTCTCGGACGGGACCGACCTTTACCGTCTCGCCGCCGAGGGAAAATGGACGACAGAGGAGCTCGCCCGTGTCTCCGCCCTTGTCAGGGAGGATCTCAACGGCGATACCGTGATGGATTCCCGCGATATGTACGGTCTGATGATCTGGGATGACGAGCTGCTCGGCCAGTTCCACGCGGCGGGCGAGAGGATCGCCTCCGTCAACTCGCGCGGAGAGATGGAGATGACGATGAATTCCGAGCGCGCGAACAGCATCCTCTCGCAGTTCGTCCAAATCGGAAATTCCGATTATTGCATCAACTTCCAGCATATGACGGGCGGCGTCGCATGGTATACGATGTTCACCCAGGATCAGGTGCTGTTTTTGATGACGATGTTCAACGAACTCTCCCGTTTCCGCGATATGCAGACCGATTACGGCATCCTCCCCAACCCGAAGTTCGACGAAAATCAAGAGTGGTTTGCGCCGGTCGCGCCATGGCACTGCTCCTTCATCTGCGCCTCCTACGCGATCACCGACCGTGAGATGACGGGGTATATCGCCGAGCTGCTCGGTTATCACTCCGAAAAGCTGCTTACCCCCGCCTATTATGAAAAGACGCTGCACGGCACATACGTTCGCGACGAGGAAAGCTCCGCCATACTCGACATCATTTTCCCGAACCGCGTATACGATCTCGGACACATCTACCGGATCGCCTCCCTCCAGGAAACGATCACCAATATGCTCCGCTCCAACCGCCCGGAGGTCTTCCCCCAGATCTTCGCCTCCACCGGAAACGCCTCCTCGCGCATCGTGGAGCAGATCAACGAATCCTTCTTCGCTCTAAAGGAAACAAACAAATGAAAGGCCGATTGTTTTTCCTGTTTCTTCTTCTCCCCGCGCTGTTTCTCCCTTCCTGCAAAGCGGTCGGACCCGCCCCGCCTGTGACCGGACCCGCCGAAACCGAGCCGCTCTCCGCGCCTTTCTGGGAGGAAAACGACCGCTTCACGCAAAAGGAGGGTTCGATCATGCAGACCGACAACGATTTTTCCGCTCTCCTCTTTTCCGCGGAGGAGCATCCGCAGAGTTTTTCTCTGTCTTTCACCGCCGCGTTTGATACCAAAGCGAACATGACCCTCTATTTTGACGCGGAACGGGCGGAGGACGGGGGACTCTCCTCCGCGCTCGGCGTCCGGGTCGACGCCTCGCGCGGCAGCGTCTCTCTTTTCTCGGAGAAAAAGGGCGCCCAGACCCTGCTCGCCTCTCACCCGATCGCCTTTGCCAAAGCGGCTTCCGTCCTCCTGACGGCGGAAAACACGGTGATCTCCGTCCGCTGCACCGCGGAAGGGGAAGAACCGGCCGAGACGGCTCCCCTTCTCAACATCCGTCACGCGCGCGCGTCGAAAGGGTATTTTGCCCTTTCCTGCGGCGGAAGCACCAGAACCGCTCTCCGCGATCTGACCGTCGCCGATCCTCCCGCCGCGCCCGAGGCGATCTACCGCAATCCCCTTCTCCCGGACGCCGCGGATCCGACCGCCTTTTATCACGACGGCGTCTATTACGTCTTCTCCACCGGCACCTTTGCCTGCCATACGACGACCGACCTCGTCCATTACAAATCTCACGCCGCGATCGCGGACTCCTCCAAGCTCTACGGGCACAAGTACTTCGGAGGGCCCACCCTGTATGAAAAGGACGGGACCTTCTATATGTTCTATACCACTTATAAAAACGGAAGCGACACCGAGCTCCTTCTCTGCGTGGCGACCTCCGACAACGTGACAGGCCCGTACACTCAAAGCAAACAGTCGACCGTCGATGAAAAGTACTGCGCAAAAGGGAGCGCCGGATCCTTTGTCTTCCGGGATCCCTCGTCGGGAAAAGAATATCTCTACTGGTATACGACGGAAAAAGCCTACGGGAACCTGATCTACGCGGCAGAGCTGACGCTGGAAAACGGCGTCGCCTCGATCGATCCCGCCACCATCACACGCCTGATCTATCCGACCGAAGCGTGGGAAAAGAAGCAGGAAAACGGTTACAGCGGCCGGGTCTGCGAGCGCGCGAACGTCTATTACCGCAACGGGTACTACTATCTCTTCTATGCGGGCAGCCACTTCGCCACCTCCTACGGAGAAGGTTACGCCGTCAGCAAGTCGCCTCTCGGTCCCTTTACCAAGTCCGAAAGCAATCCGATCCTCTCCGCCACGGCGCTGGTCAACGGCCCCGGCTGTACCTATATCATTTCCTCACCCGACGGAAGCGAGCTGTTTGTCCTCTATCACGCGCACCAGTCCCTCACCAAGGTCAATCCCCGTCCGCTTTATCTCGACCGGCTGGAATTCCGTCCGGATCCCGAGGGCGGAGCGGATATCCCATACATCTGCGGACCGACCGTAACACCCCAGCCTGCCCCCTCTGCAAAATAGAACCGGAAAGCGCGTTCCCCCGGGACGCGCTTTTTCCCGTTCTTCCTCGCAAAATCACAGAAATCCCCTGCTCTGTTTTCCCGGAATTCGGGCAATTTGCCGTTTTTGAATTTCCTGAACGAAATTTATCGTTTTTTGTGGATTTCTTCAAAAAATGATGATATAATAGTATTCGTATCAGTATGTTAAAATAATAACGGAGGAGTCCGTTACGGACGTTTGAGATGGAAGTTTTATACGGGATTTTTCTCCTGCTCGGCGGGATCGGCCTGTTCCTTTACGGCATCAACTACATGACAGCGTCGCTGAAGGCCTTTGCCGGCGACAAACTGCGCAGCGCTCTGGAGAAAATGACGAAAAAACCGTTTCTCGCTTTTCTGACCGGTATTTTCGTGACCGCTCTGATCCAGAGCTCCGGCGCGACCAGCGTGATGGTCGTCGGATTTGTCAACGCGGGACTGATGGAAATGTCGCGCGCCCTGTACGTCATGCTCGGCGCCAACATCGGTACCACGATTACCGCGCAGATCATCGCCTTCAAGGTCGAGCGGATCGCGCCGCTCTTCCTGTTCCTCGGCGTTGTCTTTACCACCTTCGTGAGAGGACGAACCGTCAAAAAAGCCGGCAGCATCGTGCTTGGATTCGGGATGCTTTTCGTCGGGATCTATCTCGTAGGCACGGCGTCGAGCGCGCTCAACCTCTCCGCCGTGATCAAGACTTTCCTCGCCAATTTCAGCAATCCCCTCCTCTCGCTCCTCTTCGGATTTGCCATCACCGCGATCATCCAATCCTCCTCCGCCTCCATCGGTATCCTTCAGGTCCTTCTGGCCTCGTCCGCCGCTGAGAGCTTCGGCCTTTCTTCCGTCTTTTATATGATCCTCGGGATGAATATCGGCGCCGCCTCCCCCGTTGTGATCGCTTCCTTCGGCGCCTCCCGCGGCTCCAAACGCGCCGCTCTCTCTTCCGTCGCAGCCAAAGTCATCGGAACGGCTCTCTTTCTCCTCGTTACCCTCCTGTTCCCTCTGCTCGCGAATACTACGGCCGTCGCCTTTATCGAAAAGCTCTCGCCCGGCGACATCACCCGCCAGATCGCAAACCTCCACCTCTTCTTCAACCTGATCTCCTCTCTCCTCACCCTCCCGCTCGTGAAGCTGATCACCGCTTTTTCCTACAAATGCTTCCCCGAGCTGCCGGAAATGGAGATGGAAGCGCAGAAACTCCTCTATCTCTCCCCCGAGGTGCTCCTCAACCCCTCGATCGCCGTCGCACAGGCAAAACGCGAGATCCTTCGCATGGCCCATCTCGCCAAGGAAAACCTGAAACTCTCCCTCCACGCCTTTTTCGAGTCGGACGAGGACGAGACGGAGCGTGTCTATGAACGCGAAAAAACGATCAACTATCT
>CACYYS010000001.1 GCA_902778725.1 uncultured Ruminococcus sp. | reverse complement strand
GCCGTGCGACCAGGAACGGATCATATCCGGCGACGCAAGGCCGATCTTGATCGAACTGAATTCATTTTTTTCCATCTATTTTACCCTGCTCTCCCCGCGGGGAGAGCCCCTCTCGAATTTTGATCGAAAAATATCGGAACAGACTTACTCGTCATCCGAGCCGTAATCGTCGAAATCGTCTCCGTCCTCGTCGCCGTAGGCGTCGGAATCGTCATCCCGGTCCTCGTCGTCGGGGTCCTTTTCGATATAGGAATCGAAGAGATCGTCGGTCTCGACCGTCTCGCCCAGATCCTCGTCGCTGACGTAGGTCGGCGTTTCGAGATCGTCGTCATACTCCTTGAGGACGACCTCGTTCCCGTCCTTATCCAGCACGCGGATATCCAGCGCCAGAGACTGCAGCTCCTTGACCAGCACCTTGAAGGACTCGGGCACGCCCGGCGTCGGGATATTCTGACCCTTGACGATCGCCTCGTAGGCCTTGACGCGGCCGGTGACGTCGTCGCTCTTGACGGTGAGGATCTCCTGCAGGGTATAGGCGGCGCCGTACGCCTCCAGCGCCCAGACCTCCATCTCGCCGAAGCGCTGTCCGCCGAACTGCGCCTTGCCGCCGAGAGGCTGCTGGGTGACAAGGGAGTACGGACCGGTGGAACGCGCGTGGATCTTGTCGTCCACGAGGTGGTGGAGCTTCAGATAGTACATAACGCCGACGGTGACGGGATTGTCGAACATCTCGCCGGTGCGGCCGTCGTACACGTCGCTCTTGCCGTCGACGACCCGCAGCTTGCCCTCGGCAAGCAGCTTTTCATACCGGGCGGGATCGTCCGCACGGGAGATCTCGCGGTAGATCTTGCCGCCTTTCGCCGGTTTGTCGAGCAGCTCGATGACGTCCTTGCCCTCGACGTTCTCGCCCGGGCGGATATTCCGCCAGACGCCCGCTTCCTTCAGGCATTCGAGGATGTCGCGCTCGTTGGCGCCATCGAAGACCGGCGTTACGTACTTGACGCCGAGCTTGCGTGCGGCCATGCCGAGGTGGACCTCCAGGACCTGTCCGATGTTCATACGCGAGGGAACGCCCTGGGGGTTGAGCACGATATCAAGCGGCGTGCCGTCCGCGAGATAAGGCATATCCTCCGGCGGGAGAATGCGGGAAACGACGCCCTTGTTGCCGTGGCGGCCCGCCATCTTGTCGCCGACCGAAATCTTGCGCTTCTGCGCGACGTAGATCCTTGCGACCTTGTTCACTCCCGGAGGCAGCTCGTCGCCGTTTTCGCGTGAGAAGACGCGGACGTCGACCACGACCCCGGACTCGCCGTGCGGGAGCCGGAGCGAGGTGTCGCGCACCTCTCTCGCCTTCTCGCCGAAGATGGCGCGGAGGAGCCGCTCCTCCGCGGTCAGCTCGGTCTCGCCCTTCGGCGTGACCTTGCCGACCAGGATATCGCCGGCGTGGACCTCGGTCCCGATCTTGACGATGCCCTCCGCCGTCAGATCCTTGAGCGCGTCGTCGCCGACGTTCGGCACTTCGCGGGTGATCTCCTCCGGCCCGAGCTTGGTATCTCTCGCCTCGTGAGAGTATTCCTCGATATGGATCGAGGTGTAGGTGTCGTTGCGGACCAGGCGCTCGTTTAAGAGCACCGCGTCCTCGTAGTTGTAGCCCTCCCAGGTCATGAAGCCGATCAGGGCGTTCTTGCCGAGGGACATTTCTCCGTTCTTGGTCGCGGGTCCGTCGGCGATCACGTCGCCGGCGTGAATGGTATCCCCCTCCACGACCATCGGGCGCTGGTTGATGCAGGTGCCCTGGTTGGAGCGCTTGAACTTGAGAAGGCGGTAAACGTCCTTCTGCCCGTCCGGACGGCGGATGACGATCTCGTCCGCGGTGGTCCGCTCGACGATACCGTCCTCCTTTGCGATCACGGTGACGCCGGAGTCGTACGCCGCCTTGTACTCCATGCCGGTGGCGACGTAGGGCTGCTCGTTGACCATCAGCGGGACCGCCTGCTTCTGCATGTTCGAGCCCATCAGAGCGCGGCTGTTATCGTCGTTCTCGAGGAAGGGGATCATCGCGGTCGCGACCGAGACGACCATCTTCGGCGATACGTCCATCAGCTCGACCTCTTCCCGGTCGACCTCGACGATCGCGTCCTTGACGCGGACGACGACGCGCTTGTTCTTGAAGCGGTGCTTCTCGTCGAGGGGCTCGTTTGCCTGCGCGACGATATAGTCGTCCTCGACGTCCGCGGTCATATAGCGGACCTCGTCGGTGACGACGCCGGTCTTTTTGTCCACGACGCGGAAGGGCGCCTCGATAAAGCCGTATTCGCTGATCCGGGCGTAGGTGGCGAGATAGGAGATCAGACCGATGTTCGGACCTTCCGGCGTCTCGATCGGGCACATACGGCCGTAATGGGTATAGTGCACGTCGCGGACGTCAAAGGACGCGCGGTCGCGCGAGAGACCGCCCGGACCGAGCGCGGAAAGACGCCGCTTGTGCGTCAGCTCCGCGAGAGGGTTGTTCTGATCCATGAACTGGGAAAGCGGAGAGGAGCCGAAGAACTCGCGGATCGCCGTCACGACCGGGCGGATGTTGATCAGCGCCGCGGGCGTCACGTCGTTGGTATCCTGGACGGTCATCCGCTCCTTGACGATCTTGTCAAGGCGGGAGAGACCGATGCGGAGCTGGTTCTGGAGCAGCTCCCCGACCGAGCGCATCCGGCGGTTGCCGAGATGGTCGATATCGTCCGTCTGCCCGATGCCGTGGCAGAGGCAGATCAGATAGTTGATCGAGGAGAAGATGTCCTCCACGAGGATATGCTTCGGGCAGAGGTCGTGGATGCGCGCGTCGCAGAGACGGAGCACTTCCTTTTTATCCCCCTTCGCGTCCTCGACGATCTGGGAAAGGACGTCGAACCGCACCTTTTCCGTCAGTCCGGGGATCCCCTCGAGGGGATAGCCGAGGACCGTCTCCGGATAGACGGCGCCGTTGGAGAAGACTCTCTGCTCGGTCCCGTCCTCCGCATAGACGTACACCTCGTTTGCGCCTTTTCGCTCCAGTTCGCGGGAGAGGGCGCGGTCCAGCGTTACGCCCGCCTCGCACAGCACCTCGCCCGTGATCTGGCTGATGACCGGACGCGCCGTCCGATGCCCCTCGATCCGGCGGGCGACGCCGAGCTTGCGGTCGTACTTGTAGCGGCCGACCGCCGCAAGGTCGTAACGCTTATTATCAAAGAAGGTATTGTTAAGCAGCATCTCGGCGGAATCCACGAGCGGAGGCTCGCCGGGACGCAGTTTTTTATAGATCTCCTTGAGCGCTTCCTCGCGGAAGGAGGTGCCGTTCTCGATCGCGAAGCGGCGCGCGTCGTCCTTCTCAAAGGTAGCGGTGATCTTGGGATCGTCGCCGAACATGGCGATGATCTCCTCATCCTTTTCCACGCCGAACGCACGGATCAGCGTGGTGATGGGGAGCTTGCGGTTTTTATCGATCTTGACGTAGAAGGCGTCGCTGACGTCGGTCTCGTACTCGAGCCAGGCGCCGCGGTAGGGGATGATGGTGGAGGTCAGCATCGCCTTGCCGGTCCTCGGCTCCATCTCCTCGCCGAAGTAGACGCCGGGAGAGCGGACGAGCTGGGAGACGATCACGCGCTCCGCGCCGTTGATGACGAAGGTGCCGGCGTCCGTCATAAGCGGGAAATCGCCCATGAAGATCTCCGACTCCTTCACCTCGCCCGTCGCCTTGTTGCTGAGACGGACCGTGACCTTGAGGGGCGCCGCGTAGTTGACGTCGCGCTCTTTGCACTCTTCCACCGGATACTGGGGTTTTGACTCAAGAGAGTAACCGATAAAATCGATCGAGAGGTTGCCCGAATAGTCCACGATCGGGGAGACGTCCCGCAGTACCTCGGGGAGTCCCTCCCGGAGGAACCATTCGTACGATTTCTTCTGCACCTCTATCAGATTCGGCATTTTGATCGGTTCTTCGATCTTCGCGAAGCTCATACGTTCGGTGACGCCGAGTTTTTGAGGTTTGAGCATTGTCCAGAATCACTCCATTTCCGTTAAGTAGGCCGCGCCGCAAGCAGGGGAAATCGCCGGCCTCTTCGGCATAACAGTCCCTTACCGGCATAGTAAGCGATTGTAATGCAGTATATTATTATATCAACGAGGCTCCGGCTTGTCAAGCCCTTCCGGAAAGTTTTTTACTTTTTTCTCCGCCCGGAAAAGGAGAAAAGAAGAAAAGGAAAAGAGGATCGCGGCAGCGATCCTCTTTTCCGGCAGGGGAAGGGATAATAAAGGAGAAAACCGTGAAAAACTATTTTGTCGGGATCAGTTCTTCTTTTTCTTGGTCGCGACGACGATGCCCGCAACAGCGGCGACAACGACGACGGCGACGATCGCCCAGACGTAAGCGGGGATGCCCTTGTTCCCGGTCTGCTGAACCGGCTTGGTCGCGGCGTCGGTACCGGCGGCGGCCTTGGTGTCGGCAGGCTTGGTGTCAGCGGGTTTGGTCTCCGCAGGCTTGGTCTCGGCCGGTTTGGTCTCAGCGGGCTTGGTCTCCTCGACCGGTTTGGTCTCGGCGGGCTTGGTCTCCTCGGCGCCGCCCTGGTACGGCGTACCGGTCTCGGGCTCCGCGTAGGTCATCTCGTAGGAGGAGTTGTCCGCCTTCTCGACCGAGGTGAAGGAAGCGGCAAGGATCTTACCGTTGGGATTGTTCGTCTCGTCGAACATCTCGGTTGCGGTGATCGCGTCGTAGGTCGCGTTATCGATCTTCAGGACGGTCTCGGAGAGCAAGCTGACGGTGAGTTTATCATACCAGCAGGAAGCGCCGGACAGACCCTGGAAGACGCGCTCGCCGTTGATACGCGAGCCGGCGAGCTCGTGGCATTCGTCAAATTTGAAGTTCTTGGTCAGGATGACCTCGACCTTGCCGTTGAAGAAGCCGGCCCCCTGGTTCGCGTTGGCGCAGGTGAAGTTGTCGATCAGACCGCCGTCGAGGACGAGCGTACCGGTCTGCATATAGGAGATGGAGCCGCGGGAACCGATCGTGAGCTTGGCGATATGGGTGTCCTTGCCGCCGACCTCAACGAGGATGTGGCCGGTGTAATCCGCGGGAGCGGCTGTGGAGCGGGTGCCGCCGATGACCTCGAGGAACGTACCGGACTTGATGGTGAGGTGAGTGTCCTGGGAGGTGTCCTCAAGGGAGTCGCTGCCCTGGTCGCCGCCGACGACGAAGAGCTGGGGAACGAGGTCGGCAAAGTTGTCAGAGGTGGTCTGGAAGCCCTCGGCAAAGGTGAGGTGATGGAAACGGGCGCGGATAACGAGCGTGGTCATCAGGTTGAGGGTCATGTTTTTGAAGACCGTGTCGCCGCCGCAGAGGAAGTGCTCGGCGGTCAGGCAGGAGTACACGCCCTTGTAGTCGACGCCGTTGTAGACGCCGGTGATGGTAACGGTACCCTTGTGAGCGGGAGCCTCGAAGAGCTCATAGTGGTAAACGGTGCCGACAAGAACGATCGTGCCGTTGTTGTCGCCGATCACCGCGTACGCCTCGCCCAGCGTGGAGAGCGCGTTCTCGGGGGAGGAACCGTCGCCGGTGCCTTTGTCCTTGACGTAAACGACCACGTCGTCAGCGGCAGCCGGGAAAGCGGCAAGCGGGACGATCGTCATCATGACAAGGGCAGCAAGGAGAATGGTAAGTACCTTTTTCATCTTGTGTTTCCTTTCATTTGCGGGGATTGACCCCATTTTTCGTTTGTATCTTTATTGTATCATGCGCGGCGGCGCTTTTCAAGTTTACTTTTTACCGGTTTTCCCGATGATTTTTGTCTTGACATTTCCGTCCTTGCGGTTTATAATAGAAAAATACGGGAAAGCCGCGCGGCTTTCCCGTATTTTTTATCGGTCCGGAGTTATCTTTCCTCTCTCTTCTTGAGGGCGACGACGGCGCCGAGGGAAGCGAGGATCGCGCCGGCGGCGATGACGACGGTCATGCTGCCGGTAACGGGGGTGGTGCCGGGCGTCGGGTTAGCGGGAGCGGAAGCGAAGAGCACGTTGCCGTCCTCGTCGCAGATCACGCCCTCAAAGCCCGCGAAGTCGTCCTTCGTGACGTCGGGGAGCAGATCCTTGCCGATGACAAGGGTCCCCTTGCCGGAGTATTTCAGGAAGCCGAGGGTATCGAGGTAAGCGTAGCCGCCTTCGTCCACGATCAGATCAGGCGCTGCGTAACCGTTGGAGAGACCCGCGAAAACGACCGTGTCTTCCACGACCAGCTTGCCGCCTTCCGCGACGTGCCAGCCGGAGGTGTTCGCCTCAGAGGAGGGGGTACGGTCAAGCAGACCGATATCGCGCAGGATCACGTTGCCGGGGATGATGACGTGGCCGGCCTTGATCACCATGATATAGCCCCACTGGCCATCTCCGCTCGCGTCGTTCGGATCTTTGCCGATGCAGGACTTCCCGTCATTGTCTTTTGCGGTGAAGAGAATGGTGTTGCCGTTAAACGCCGGGATGGTGTAGCCGTCCTGGCCGATATAGGACTTGGAGATGATGATGATCTTGCCGCCGTCGTCAAGCAGGGAAACGATGCCGACGCCGTTCTCCGCAGCGGTGAGACCGTAGGTCTTCTTCGCCGTGCTCTTGGAGAGACCGTCGTTGGCGTCCGCGCCGTTGTTGAAGCCCTGATAGATCACCTTTTCGGAGGTGAGGGTCGGACGGGCGGGAACCTCGACCTTGGTGGGAGCGGCGGGCGTATCGGTGCCGGAGGCGGCGCCGTCCTTCTCGGTAACGTTGAAGAGACCGGAGATCGTCGCGAAGTTCGCGGCAGCCGCGGTAGTGTCATTGTAGTTGAGCTTGGTGCCGTTCGTGTAGGTGACCATCACGTCATCCTCGCCCACGCCGGCCGGAGTAGTGGCAAGGTTGTAGCCGTTGATCAGCTTGGCGTCTTCGATCGTGCCGCCGAGCCAGTTGAGGGTGAAGGACTTGACGGACTGACCGGCGTTCAGACCGGCGGCCAGTTTGCTGACCGTAGCGTTGTCTTTCACGGTGACGGTGATATCGCCGTCTTTGGTATTGTCTTTGTTGACGGAGGCGATATAGAGCGCGACGTTTGCGGTGCCGCCGACGGTGATGTCAGCGGAGCCGCCGGAACGGTCGGTGCCCGCGATCGCGCGGTTGCCCGCGCCGATCAGGATGTTGGAGCCGGAGTACACTTCGACCTTCGCGGCGCCGGAGGAGACGGCGGGCGGATTGTTCTGCTTGTCCTGATAGCCGGCAAGCACGTCGAACGCGTTGCCGAACGCAAGACCGGTGGTGCCGGAACCCGGTTCGATCGTCACGCCTTCTCCGATGATGACGTGGTTATCCTGCGCGACGATCAGGTAGAAGTCACCGGTCATCTGATATTTGATGTTCTCGATCGTGGTCTTGCCCCAGCAGACAAAACGCACGCCGCCGACCTTCGCGACCGCGCCGGAGGCGGCGTAGTCGGTGCCGTTGTACTTGGAGGTGATCGTCACGGAGCCGGTGTACGATGCGCCCTCGTGCGATGTCCCGTAGGAATACGCGGGAATGGTGGTCTCACCGCAGATGACGATGGTGCAGTCCTTGGTGAGGTCGAGCGCGTTATACGCGTCCGCGATGGAGCCCAGAGCGTTGTCCGCCGTGCTGCCGTCGCCGGTGCCGCCGTCCTTCAGATAGACGACAGTCGCGTCCGCCGCGGAAGCGGGGATCGCCACGACAGGCACGAGCGCAAGCACGAGCATAGCGCAGAGGAGGAGTGCCAGTGTCTTTTTCATAGCTTTTTCCTTTCTTTTTTTGGGTCAGACCCATTTTTACGCTTTTATTGTAGCACGCGGTTTCCGGAAATGCAAGTCCGATTTTGAGGAATATTTCTCCTTTTTCCCCAACTTTTTCGCGATCATCCGGCGTTTCCGAAAAAAACGCGCGGTTTTCCCTTCTTATTTTGCCGTTTTTTTCTTTTTTTGTTTTTTTGCGGTCCCGCCCGGAAAACAGCAAAAAAACGCCCGGGCGGCGGAGCCGTCCGGGCGTTTTCGGGTCTTGCTTTATCTTTCCTCTCTCTTCTTCAGGGCGACGACGGCGCCGAGGGAAGCGAGGATCGCGCCGGCGGCGATGACGACGGTCATGCTGCCGGTAGCGGGAGTCGGGGTCGGGTTGACGGGAGCGGGAGCGGAAGCGAAGAGCACGTTGCCGTCCTCGTCGCAGATGACGCCCTCAAAGCCCGCAAAGTCGTCCTTTGTGACCTTGTCGACCAGTTTGTTATTGACCACGATGGTGCCCTTGCCGGTGTACTTGGAGAAGCCGGTAACGTCCAGGAACGCATAAGCGCCTTCCTCGATCTCAAGGACGCCGTTGGGGAGCTTTTCGGTCCTGGTGCGGAAGAGAACGCTGTCGGCAAACACGGTCTTGGCGCCGTTCTTGACCAGGATCGTGAAGGGGATCACGGGGTCGCCGGGAGCGAACTTCTGGGAGTCGGACTTCGCGTCCGCGCGGTTGTAGATCACAACGTTCTCAAAGATCGCGTCGGTGTAAACTTCCAGATAGTCGGTCTTATCGTTGTTTGCGTCAGAGATCCCCTGGTTGCCCATGATATGACCCTTGATCGCGGTTTCCACAACGTCGGGATAGAGCTCGATATAGGAGGTGTCGCCCTCTTTTGCGGTAACGAGGATCGTGCCCTTGGAGTTGATGTTCTGGAGCGGGTTGTGCGTCAGCGAGCAGAACGCCTTGCCGGTAACGTAGACCGTACCGCCGTTCTGGAGCGCCGCCATCGCCGCCTTGAAATCCTCGCCGTCCTTCGGGTTGCTGCCGTTGGTGGAGCCGAACGCGATGTGATAGCTGTCGGTGGTGTTGGTCAGCGTCGGACGCGCCGGGACCTCGACCTTCGTGGGAGCGGCGGGCGTATCGGTGCCGGAGGCGGCGCCGTCCTTGACGGCGGCGTCGAACTTACCGGAGACATCCGCGAAGTTCGCGGCTGCCGCGGTGGTGTCGTTGTAAACGAGCTTGGTGCCTTCCGTGTAGAGGGTGCGCTCGGTGCGGTCGCCGATCGGGTTGACGAGCGTGCGGTGGAGATCGGTGATCTCGTTGACCGTGCCGCCGAGCCAGTTGAAGGTAAAGGACTTCATCGTATTGATGCCGCCCTCGGTGGAAGCGAGCTTGCCGATCACCGCGTTGTCCTTCAGGGTGAGGATAGTATCGCCGTAGGTGACTTCCACGGCCGCGCCGTTGACCGCCGCGTTGTAATAGGTGCCGACCTTGGCGTTGCCGCCGATGATCGTCTCGTGGGTGCCGGTGTAGTTGAAGGCCGGATTGATGCTGCCGCGGTTGTACTCGCAGACCAGGAGCTTCTCGCCGCCGTAGATCTCAAGCTTGGAGTCGGGATCGTCCTTGAGGAGCGGATCGCCCTCTCCGACCTGATAGCCGGCGAGGATGTCGAGGGAGTTGCCGAAGGTGGCGCCCTGCGAGCCGCTGCCCGGGATCACGGTAACGGTCTCCGCGATCTTGAAGTTGTGGAACTGGCAGATGATCAGATAGAAGTTGCCGGCCATCTTGAGGGTGACGTTCTCAAAAACGGTCGTGCCCCAGAGACGGAAACGGGGAGTGGAGCCGGAGGACAGGGTGATCGTCGCGTCATAGTCGGTCCCGCCGTAGTTTGACGTGATCGTCACGGAGCCGGTATACTCGGTGCCGTAGGAAACGGTAGTCTCCGGGAAGGTGAGCGGGCCGCAAACCACGATGGTGCAGTCCTTGGAGAGATCGAGCGCGTTATACGCATCCGCGATGGAGCCCAGAGCGTTTTCCGCCGTGCTGCCGTCGCCGGTGCCGCCGTCTTTCACATAGACGACAGTCGCGTCCGCCGCGGAAGCGGGGAGAGCAACGACGGGCACAAGCGCGAGCACAAGCATAGCGCAGAGGAGAAGTGCCAGTGTCTTTTTCATAGCTATTTCCTTTCTTTTTTGGGTCAGACCCATTTTTACGTTTCCATTGTAGCACGCTTTTCCCGGAAATACAAGTCTAATTTTCAGGAATTTTTCCCCTTTTTTTGATCCTCGGATCGGTTTTTTCGGCGTTTCCGGGGAAAAGGCGCGGTTTTTCCCTTCTTTTTTGCCGTTTTTTTCTGTTTCCGGTTTTTTTGCAGCCGCGTCCGGCGGGGGACGGAAAAACGCCCGGGCGGCGGAGCCGTCCGGGCGTTTCGGGTCTTGCGTTATCTTTCCTCTCTCTTCTTCAGGGCGACGAGAGCGCCGAGGGAAGCGAGGATCGCGCCGGCGGCGATGACGACGGTCATGCTGCCGGTAGCGGGAGTCGGATTGGTGGGAGTGGGGTTGGCGGGAGTCGGATTGACGGGAGCGGAAGCAAAGAGCGCGTTGCCGTCTGCGTCGACCACGTTGCCCTCAAAGCCCGCAAAGTCGTTTGCGGTGACCTTGTCGACCAGATCCTTGGCGATCACGAGGGTGCCCTTGCCGGTGTACTTGGAGAAGCCGAGCGCGTCGATGAAGACGACCGCGCCTTCCTCGGTATCAAGCAGCATGTTCGGGAGCTCGAAGCGGTGCGCGAACTGCACGCCGGAGCCGAT
The DNA here is from genome assembly GCA_902778725.1 of uncultured Ruminococcus sp. Classification (GTDB taxonomy): domain Bacteria; phylum Bacillota; class Clostridia; order Oscillospirales; family CAG-272; genus RUG12395. Next base: position 77,595 of record CACYYS010000001.1, on the reverse strand, counting down.
CACGACCCTGGAGCCTGCGAGCGCGCGGACGGAGTTCGGGGTATCCATCGGCGCGTTGTCGGCGGAGGCGGGTTTGTGAGCGCGGTTGAAGAGCACAACGTCGTCAAGGATGACGTCGCCGGCGAGGAGCAGGTAATCCACCTTGCCCCAGTTCTGCTCGGCAAAGTTGTTGTTGCCGAGGATGATACCGGTCTCTTTGGTGTCTTCCGAGATGTTGATATAGCTGGTGTCGCCTTCCTTCGCGGTCACAAGGACGGTGCCCTTGGTGCCGTCGACGGTGTTCGCCGCGTCAGGGCTCTTGAAGGAATAAAGAGCCTTCTGGGTGACGACGATGGTGCCGCCGCTCGTCAGAGCCGCGCTGGCGTCGCCGAAGTTCTTGACGTGCGTGACCGCGGGCGTCGCGGGAGCCGTAAACGCGATATACGACTTATCCGTCGTGTTGGTCAGCGTCGGACGGGCGGGAACCGTGATCTTCTCGTCCGCCATGGCAGGGATCGCGATCACCGGCACAAGCGCGAGAAAAAGAACGGCGCAGAGGAGGAGAGCGATTATCTTTTTCATAATAAGCCCTTTCTTTTTTTAGGGATTTCCCCTTTATACCGATATTATACTCCCGGCGAGCACCGTTTGCAAGGCAAAAACCGACGATTTGGTTGACATTTTTTGTCTTTTTGTTCTTTTTTTCGGTCAAAAACCGCAAAACGGGCCGCTGCAGGAAGCGGGTCGCCGGAAAAAAAAGGAAAGACGGACCGCGCGGATCCGCCTTTCCTTTTTTCCGGTTACTCTTCCTTCGCGTCCGTTTCTTCCGCTTTTTCCTTCTTTGCGAGCAGTTTGTCCTTTTCCGCTTCGGCGCGGCGGCGGAGTTTGTTCATGCCGCGGACCAAGAGGAAAACGACAAGCGCGACGAGCAGAAAGTCGATGATATTCTGCAAAAACTGACCGTACTTGATCGCCGCTTCTTCGACAAGGACGGTGTCGCCCTCTACCTTTGCTTCGGTGATCACGTACTTCAGCCCCGCAAGGCTCTTCCCGCCCGTGAAGAACGCCACGATCGGATTGAGGATATCCGCGACCAGGGAGTTGACGATCTTGGTGAACGCGGAGCCGACGATGATGCCGACCGCCATATCCATCACGTTCCCCTTTGCGATGAACTCCTTGAATTCCGCGAAAAAGCCCTTCTTCTTTTCAGCCGGTTCGTTTGCCATGGTGGTTTCTCCTTTCTTCCTTAAATATATTTATCGTCATTTCTCCTCGCGGAGAAAATGCGAACAAAGGGAGGAAAGCGGGCACTCCCCGCAGCGCGGCGCGCGCGCGGAGCAGTACTCCCGCCCGAAGAGGACGATCCGGTGGCAGAAGTCCGACCGGTCCGCCTCCGCGACAAGCGGCTCGAAGATCCGCTCGATGCGCGCGGGGTCCTTCTCTTTTTCCGGGTAGAAGCCGAGCCGCCCGCAGACGCGGATGAAATGCGTATCGACGACCACGCCTCCCCGGCGCCAGAGATCCCCCCGCACGAGATTGGCGATCTTGCGGCCGACGCCGGGCAGGGAGAGAAGATCCTCCTCGCTCTCCGGCACCCGCCCGCCGAAACGTTCGGTGAGGACGGCGCCGCAGTCCCGGATGTTCCTTGCCTTGGTACGGTAAAGCCCGCAGGAGCGGATCAGCTCCTCGATCCGACCGACCGGCGCCGCGGCTGCCGCCGCGGGGGTCGGGATCTCCGCGAAAAGCGCAGGGGAGACTTCGTTCACTCTCTTGTCGGTGCACTGAGCGGAGAGCCTGCCCATCACAAGCAGCCGCCACGCATCCCCCCCGTACCGGAGGGCGCACTCCGCCGCGGGATAGCGCTCCGTCAGCCGCGCGGACACGGCGGCGGCGAGCGCCGCCTTTTTTTCTGTTTCCGTTTCCTTTTTCATCATTCACCGCCGTTCAAATGGAAGTAAAAATCGAAGATGTCCTTTGCCACGGCGCCGATCGGCGTGCCGGAGGCGGCGTGCTCGATCACCGCCGCCATCACGACCTCCGGCTCCTCGAGGGGAGCGAAGGCGACGAACACCCCGTTATCCGAGGAGGTCTTGGTGATCTGCGCCGTGCCGGTCTTGCCGCCCATCGTGATCGGGTAATTCCGGAAGATCGCGGCGGTGGAGCCGTTCTCCTCCGAGTTTTTCATCGCTTCCTTGACGACGTCGATGACGTCGGAGGAGATATTGAGGCGGCTGACGACCTCCGTCTGCGTGCGCGAGAGCTCCTCCCCCGTGCCGTAGCGGTAGACGCCGTAGAGCAGGTGGGAGCGGTAGCGCGTGCCGTTGTTGACGAGCGTGGCGAGGTAGGTCGCGATCTGGATGGGGGTAAAGGTGTTGTAGGACTGGCCGATCGCCGCCTGCAGCGTGTCGCCCGGGCTCCAGGTGCCGAGCCCGCTCGACTCCACGTAGGCGGGCCCCGCGAGGATCCCCGTCGCCTCCGGGTATTCCACGCCCGTCGGCTCCCCGAGGCCGAAGCCGCGGCAGTAGTAGTTGAGCCGCTCGATCGTCAGGCGCCTGCCGCACTCAAAGAAGAAGTAGTTGCAGGAGTTGTGGATCGCGTCGACGACCGTCTGCTGCCCGTGGGCGTAACCGTACATCCAGTAGGACCAGCAGCGGGGCTGATAGTCCTCGTAGTAGTCGTAGATCCCGGTATCGTTGATGACCGTGTAGGGGGTGATGACGCCGTCGGCGAGGGACGCCGCCGCCGTAGCGGGCTTGAAGGTGGAGCCCGGCGGATAGAGACCGTTCAGGGCGCGGTTGACGAGGGGGGTGCGCCCGTCCCCGAGCAGCGCGGGGAGATCCTCGACAAAGGTCGAGAGGTCGTAGGTCGGGCAGGAGGCGATCGCCAGCACCTCCCCCGTCTTCGGCGACAGGGCGACGCACGCTCCGGCGTCCGCGTCCTCGCCGTCCAGCTCGCCCGGCTTTTCAAGCGCGCTCTCCGCGATGGAGACGATCTGCGCGGCGAGACTGTCCTCCGCGATCTTCTGCAGTTCGATATCGATCGTCAGCCGGATATCCTTCCCCGGCTCCGGCTCCTTCTCCATATACTGATCCACAATATTGCCGGAGGAGTCCTCCCGGATCACCCGGACGCCGTCCTTGCCGCGCAGATAGTCCTCAAAGACCTTCTCCGCGCCCGAAACGCCGACCGGCTCGTCGAGGGCGTAGCCTTTTTCCTTATAATAATCCGCCGTCTCCTCGGTGATGCTGCCCATCCTGCCGAGGATGTGCGAGGCGTAGCCGGGGTAACGGTAGACGCGCTCGAACTTCTTTTGCAGGAGGACGCCCGTCTCGCCCCCCTCGGTGACAAGGGTCATGAAGCGCGCGCTGACGCGCTCCGCGAAGGTGTAGCTGTTGACGGGGGAAAAACTGATAAAACCGAGATCGTACCGGCGGGCGAGCAGGATCTCCTGCTCCTCCGGCGTATAGAGCGCCGCCCCGTCCCCGTCGACCAGCTTGTAGCGCGAAAGGAGGAATTCGTAGACCGCGTCGGGGGTCGCTTCCTCCGCCGGGCGGTCGGGGTCGCTTTTTTTCTGCTTTTTTTCATAGCCGAGATCCCGCAGGAGACGGATCAGGCGCTCGCGGTACTTCCCTTCCGGCTGATAATCCGCGGTAAAGACCCGCTTCCCCGCTTCAAGCGCGAGGGGCCAGTTCGTTCCGGTGAGCTTGTCCGTCTCTCCGCAGCGCGCGGCGGAGCGGACGACCGAGAGGATCACCCGGTTGAAGCCCTCGGCGTCGTCCGGCATCCTGCCGTAGTCGAGCAGGACGTTATAATAGTAGGAATTGGTGACCAGCGGCACGCCGTTGCGGTCGAGGATCTCGCCGCGCTGCGCCGTGACCGTCTCCCGCCGGGTGTAGGTGCCGATGCGGGCGTAGTCGTACCGGTCGGTCCCCGCGAGCTGATAGCGCGCCAGCCTGACCGCAAAAACAAGGCAGACGATGAAAAACAGTCCGCCGAGGAAAAGATAACGGAAAGGGTTGGTGCGTTTCATAACAGCCTCAGTTCTTCAGCTCCCGGCGGTTCCTCTTGGCGAGCGGGAGCGCGACGATCAGGTAAAGGAGAGGAGACGCGAGCATCGTCCAGAGAAACTCCGGCGCAAGGATCTCCGCAAACGCGAGATCGAGCGGGCAGTCCGCCTGATCGAACTGGATCAGGAGCAGCGTATAGCCCGCGCGGGTCACGCAGGCGGCGAGCATATAGACGAGATAGGAGGGGAAATTGCGGTTGAGCAGCGTACGCGCAAAAACGCCGGTGACGTACCCGCAGAGCATATAGTAAAGGGGGGAGAGGGAGAGTCCGACCGTGCCGACCGCGTCGATAAGGAACCCGGCGCACACGCCGCAGATCCCCGCGGTCTTTTCGTCCTCCGCCATGCCGACGGCGATCACCGCGCACAGGATCAGATCCGGCACGACCGGATCCGGCACGACGCGGGGGAGCAGGACCGTCTCCGTCATCACGAGGAAGAGAAAGAGCAGCGTGTAGCGGAGCGCGCGCCAAAGGTGGGCGGAGCGGATCGCGCGGATCATGCCGCCGCCTCCGTCTCCGCGGAGGACGCCGGCGGCGCGTCCGCGACGCTCTCGTAGGAGGTGACGATCATCACGCGGGAGAGAGAGCTGAGATCCACCGCCGGGGTTAGCTCCGCGATCATCCCGCGGCCGTACTCGTCGGCGTAGATGCGGCTGACCTCCCCAAGGCACATCCCTCGCGGATAGACGTTGCCGAGCCCGCTGGTAAAGAACCGGTCTCCGACGGCGACGTCGGCGGTCTCGCCGAGATAGTTGACGCGGCAGAGGGAGCGCGAGCGCAGCTCGTAGGTCCCCTCCGCGATCCCGACCGCGCCGCTGCGCTCACAGTAAACGCCGACGGAGGAGCCGTACTCGATCACGGTGGTCGCCTTGCTCCAGGTCAGCCCCACCTCGGTGACGGCGCCGACCACGCCCCGCTCGGTCACGACCGGCATATTGACGGCGACCCCCTGCAGAGTCCCCGCGTTGAGGGTAAAGACGGTCATGTAGTTGCCGCTCTCCCTGCCGACGATCATCGCGTCCTGGAAGCGGTAGTCGGTATGCTCGCGCCGGAGACCGAGGAAGGACCGGAGCCACTCGTTCTCCTCTCCGGCGACGCGGGCGGCGTAGAGCTGATCGTTCGCCTGTTCGAGCTTGATGCGCAGCTCGTCGTTCTCCGCGCGGATGCGGTCGAACTCGCCGAAATACTCAAAAAATCCGCCGATCCCGTCCCCGATCCAGACAAAAAACGACCGGACGGGGGTGAGGACGGTATTGACGGCGTCCCGCACGGCAAAGCCCGCCCCGACGGCGGAAAGCACGGAGGGGACGATCACCGCGACCAGCGCGACGCACAGCAGCACGATAAAGGTCTTCGATTTGAAAAACTGCGCCATCTTCCCTCTCCTTTTCTTTTTCTCTTTTTCTCCCGCCGTCAGCGGTCGATGTTCTCGATCACGCCGTAGGGATCGTCCTTTTCGATGATGACGCCGAGCCCCGCCGCGACCGAATCCAGCGGCTTTTTGACGGTGAGGGTGCGGATGCCCGTGCGCTTTTCGATCAGCTCGCCGAGCCCGCGCAGCATCGAGACGCCGCCGGTCAGGACGAGACCGCTTTCATAGATATCGGCGCACAGCTCGGGCGGCGTGCGCTCGAAGGTGGTGCGGATGCACTCGATGATCTGCGAGGCGGGTCCGCGCAGGGTGTCCATGATCTCGGAGGTCATCACCGTGATGCTGATCGGCCGGCCGCAGCTGCGCATATTCCTGCCGCGCACCTCGAGCGAGCGCTCCTCCCCGCCCGGCAGGACGCTGCCGACCTGGATCTTGAGCTGCTCCGCCGTCACGTCCCCGATCGCCACGCCGTATTTGCGGCGCAGGAAATTGGAAATGGCGTTGTCGAAGGTCTCTCCGCCGACCCGGACGGAGTTGGCGAGGACGACCCCGCCGAAGGAGAGGACCGCCGCCTCGGTGGCCCCGCCGCCGATGTTGACGATCATCTTGCCCTTCGGCTCCTCGATGCGCATCCCGCAGCCGAGGGCGGCGGCGAGGAGCTCCGGGACAAATCCGACGCTTTTTGCGCCCGCGCGGCTGGCGACCTGGTAAAAGGAAAGCTTTTCCGTGCTGGTGGCGCCGAAGGGGACGGAAACGATCGCGCGGGGACGGGAGAGGATCATCGCGCCCCCCGCCTCCTTGCGGAAGAAATACTCCAGCATCCCGGCGGCGATGTCAAAATCCGCCACGACCCCGCCGCGGATCGGACGGCAGGCGCGCTTGTCTCCCGGCGTTTTGCCGAGCATCATCTTTGCCATGTCGCCGACCGCGAGGATCCGGCTCTCGCGCTGGTCGACCGCCACGACGGACGGCTCCCGGATGCGGATCCCCTTCCCCTTGACGTAGAGGAGGGTGTTCGAGGTCCCCATATCGATTCCGAATACTTTTCCCATAACGGTTCCTTTCGGGTCTGTTTTTTTCTTTTCCCGCGGGGGCGCGTTCCGTCTGTGAAAAACGCACGCCCGCGCGGCGCACCGGGCCGTCGAGCGCCTCCCCCGCCGCATAGCGGGCGAGGATCCCGGCGCACTCCTCCCCGCTCTCGGAAAAGAAGAGCAGCGCCGCGCCGTCAAGGCGGTTCTCCGCCAGGTCCTTTTTCCTGTCGCCGAGATAGGTCGGGCAGGAGTTGAGCAGAAGATTGCGGTGCCGGTACTCCGGCAGGACGGGGAAACGGGCGCCCGTCCGGTCGCGGAGCTGATAGGGCCGCGTCAGCGCCCGCCCGCTCCCGCAGGCGACGCATCCGGCGCCCGGCGCGTCGCGGAGCAGGCACCGGGAGAGCAGCATCAGGGGGATCCTGCCGTAGGTGACGACCGACGCCGGCACGCGGCGGCAGATATCCCGCGCCGCGGGCAGGGTCAGCTCCGGCGAGAGGGTGATCTCCCCGGCGCCCAGCCGCCGGAGCAGCAGAGCGGTGAGGGTGTTGGTCACGTTGAAGCGGAAGGAGGTATCGACCGCAAAGCCGCAGGAACGCGCGAGAACGAGACCGCCGAGGCTCTGCGCGAGCGCCCGTTCGGCGCCGGCGAGCCTCGCCTTCTCCAACTCCCGGCGCAGCTCCTCCCGCTCCCCCTCGGAGAAGACGGCGGGCAGCGACACGCCGGAGACGCCGCAGGGCTTGACGCCCCGCTCCCCGGCGGCGCGCAGGTACTCTTTTACCGGCAGGTAGGAGAAGACCCGCCCGGCCGGGTCGCTCAGGGGAAGGACGCTCTCCGCCTGTTCCGGCGAGGTAAAGCAGAGAGAAACGCGGCGCTCCCGGCGCGTTTCCGGCGCGGGGAGGACAAGCGGTCCTCCCGCCGTCTCCGGCAAAGGCCGAAGGGGAAAAACGGGGATCTCCGGCGCTTCCTCTTCCCGCCCGGGGCGGCGGAGGGAGGCGGTCTTCGCCTTGTCCTCCTCCGTGCGCACGCCGAGCATATCGCCGCGGTCGGCGCCGGTAAAATAAGCGGAAGTAAAGCCGCTGCGGGAAAAGCAGCGCGCCAGCTCGTCCAGCTCCCGCCGGTCGGCTCCCCTGCCCTCGTCGAGCAGGCGGCGATAGACGGAAACGACGCCGTAAACGTAATCGGGCGAGCGCATCCTGCCCTCGATCTTGAGGGAGGCGACGCCCGAGGCGATGATCTCCGGGATAAAGGCGGCGAGACAGTGATCCTTGAGCGAGAGGGGGTAGGAATCCCCGTACGGGAGCCGGCAGGGCTGGGCGCAGCGCCCGCGGTTGCCGCTCCGTCCGCCGACGAGGGAGGAAAAGAGACACTGTCCCGATACCGAGACGCAGAGCGCCCCGTGGATGAAGATCTCGGTCTCTATCCCCGCGTCCGCCGTGATCCGGCGGATGTCGGAGAGCGGCAGCTCGCGCGCGAGCACGACGCGGGAAAAACCGAGAGAGGCGAGGAGCGAGGCGGCGCCGGTATCGGAGACGCCCGCCTGCGTGCTTGCGTGCAGGGGAAGGTCCGGCAGTCTGCGCGCCAGTTCCGCCGCCGCGCCGGGATCGGCGCAGATCAGGGCGTCCGCTCCCGCCTGCCAGAGAAACTCCCCGAAGGAGAGCCAGTCGTCGAGCTCCCGGTCGAGGACGACGGTGTTGGCGGTGACGTGGGTCTTCACGCCGCGCTCGCGGCAATAGGCGATCGCGCGGATCAGGCCCTCGCGGTCAAAATTTTCCGCGCCCGCGCGGGCGGAAAACTCCCTGCCGCCGAAATAGACGGCGTCCGCTCCCGCCGCGACCGCGGCGCGGAGCGCCTCAAAGGAGCCGGCGGGAGCAAGCAACTCCGGCAAACGCGCGTTTTTTTTGCCCGTTTCCGCCATTTTGCTCCTCCGATCTCCGCAAAGGTCTTGCATTTTGTCCGTCCGACGGCTATAATAAGGATAAAAAAGAGGAGCCTTTCCCCTTTTTTCCGTGTGAAATCTATTATACACGATAAAAAAGGAAAAGAAAATAGCTTTCCGAAAAATTCTGCGTTTTTTTGCTGAAAGAAAGGGTGCCGCCGTGAAACATCCCGAACTCTCCCGGCTGGTCGTCAAAGTGGGGACCTCCACCCTCTCCCACGACACCGGCCGCCTCAACCTCCGCCGGATCGAGGCGCTCGCCCGCGTCCTCTCCGACCTCAAAAACGAAGGGCGCGAGATCGTGCTCGTCTCTTCCGGCGCCGTCGGCGCCGGGATCGCCCGGCTCGGCCTCGACCGCCGTCCTTCCGGCGTCGCCGAAAAGCAGGCGCTCGCCGCGATCGGTCAGGGGGAGCTGATGAAGATCTACGAAAGCTTCTTCTCCGACTACGGACAGACGGTCGCGCAGCTGCTGCTCACCAAGGACGTGATCGACAATCCCGAGCGCCGCGCCTCCGCCGAGCAGACCTTCCGTCTGCTCTTTGAGCTCGGCTGCCTGCCCATCGTCAACGAAAACGACCCCGTCTCCAGCGCCCAGCTCGAGCTCTCGGGCGGGGACAAGCTCTCCTTCGGCGATAACGACACCCTCTCCGCCTACGTCGCGGCGCTCGTGGACGCCGACCTGCTCGTCAACCTCAGCGACAGCGACGGTTTTTACACCGCCGACCCCCGCAAGGACCCGTCCGCCCGCCTGATCGAACGGGTGAGCGAGATCACCCCGGAGCTGCTGTCCTTTGCGGGCGGCGCCGGCACCGCCGGCGGGACCGGCGGGATGAAGAGCAAGCTGGAGGCGGCGGAGATCGCCCTCTCCGCCGGCATCCCGATGGTCCTGACCCGCGGCAGCGATCCCGACGTGCTCTATTCCGTCCTCGACGGGAGCGCCCGGGGGACCTACTTCACACCGGAAAGGGACGTCTGAGATGAAAGAGATCATCCTCTGCAAATACGGCGAGATCATCTTAAAGGGCGCGAACCGTCCGCATTTTGAAGCGCTGCTCTCGCGGGAGCTCCGGCGCCGCGCCGCCCGGCACGGCGGCTTTGACGTCCGCGTCTCGCAGAGCACCGTCTCCCTCGAGCCGCAGAGCGACGCCTCCGACCTTGAGGGGATGTTTTCCTCGGTCCTGACCGTGTTCGGCATCAACGCCGCCGTGCGCGCGGTCGTCTGTGACAAGACCCCGGAGGCGATCCTCGCCGCCGCGCGGGAATACCTGCCGGAGCGGCTCGCCGGCTGCCGCACCTTCGGCGTGGAGGCGAAGCGCTCGGACAAGTCCTTCCCCTGGAAGAGCCCGGAGATCGCCGCCCGCGTCGGCGGCGTGATCCTCGAGGCGCTCCCGCGCCTGAAGGTCGACCTCGAGCGGCCGGATGTGATGATCCGGGTCGAGGTGCGCGACCGCTACGCCTGCCTGCACGGCCCGCAGGAAAAGGCCGCCGGCGGCATCCCCGTCGGCTCGAGCGGGCGGGGCGTGCTGCTGCTCTCCGGCGGGATCGACAGCCCCGTCGCCGGCTATATGATGGCGAAGCGCGGGATGCAGATCCTGCCCCTGCACTTTGACAGCTTCCCCTACACCAGCGAGCGGGCGCGGGAAAAGGTGATGCGCCTCGCCCGCCTGATCTCTCCCTACACCTGCGCGCGCCGCGCCGCCGTTCTCTCCCTCACGGAGATCCAGGAGGCGATCCGCGATACCTGCGACGAGGACTACTTCACGCTGCTGCTGCGGCGCTTTATGATGCATCTCGCGGAGCGCTACGCCCGCGAGAACGACGCCGGCGCCCTGATCACCGGAGAGAGCCTCGGCCAGGTCGCGAGCCAGACGACCCCCGCCCTCGCCGCGACCGGCGGGATCGTCACCCTCCCCGTCTTCCGTCCCTGCATCGGGCTTGACAAGGAGGAGATCGTCACCGTCTCGCGCCGGATCGGGACCTTCGACACCTCGATCGAACCGTACGAGGACTGCTGCACCGTCTTCACCCCCCGCCACCCCAAGACCCGCCCGGAGCTCGCGAAACTCCTCGCGGAGGAGGGAAAGCTCGACTTCCCCGCTCTCGCCGCGCGCGCCTACGCCGCGCTCGAGACGGTCTCCCTCTTCTGATCCTTACGGCTTTTTGACGGCTGCGCCCTCAAAAAGCCGTTTTCTTTTCCCCTCCTTTTGTGCAAAAGGCTGAATTTGACTTTTTTCCCGAAATTCCTTTACAAGCCGACAAAAGAGTGCTACAATAACAAACGAAATCAATCTTTAAGCATGCACCGCGATGCACGCAAGATGCCCATATCTTCCGTTTCCCCTGTTTTTTGCGGGAGTACGCCGTCTTGCCGGTTTGCGGCGGGACGGTTTTTTACGTCCGGCGTGCGAGAAGATGAAAAACAGGAGGATTTATGAAACTGATCTACGGCGTCAAAGACAAACCCTCGCTCGGCAAAACCATCGTCTTCGCGTTCCAGCAGCTGCTCGCCATCCTCGCGGCGACCATCGCGGTCCCCTCCATCGTCGGCAACGGGATGTCCCAGTCCGCCGCCCTCTTCGGCGCGGGCGTCGGCACCCTTGTCTACCTGCTCTTCACCAAGTTCAAAAGCCCCGTCTTCCTCGGCTCGTCCTTCGCTTTCCTCGGCTCGATGTTCGCGGCGTTCGCCGGCGCTGCGTCGGTCACCGCTCTCGGTTACCTCGGCCTGATCGTCGGCGCCGCCTTTGCCGGTCTCGTCTACGTGGTCATCGCGATCATCGTTAAATTCGCCGGCGTCAACTGGATCAACAAAATCATGCCCGCCGTCGTGATCGGTCCCACCGTCGCCATCATCGGACTTTCTCTCGCCGGCAACGCCGTCGGCGATCTCTTCAAAGGCGCCGTCACCTCTCCGGTGGTCGAAAAAGTCGCGACGCTCACCGAAGAAGGTACCGCTGTCGTCGAGGAGGTCACCTCCCAGGTACAGAACGCCAACATCTATCTTTGCCTGATCTGCGGACTCGTGACCCTCGCCGTCACCATGATCTCGTCGGTCTACGGCAAGAAAATGATGAAGCTCATCCCCTTCATCATCGGGATAGCCGCCGGCTACGCCGTCGCGGCGATCCTCACCGCCATCGGCAACTCCGCCGACATCCCCGCGCTCCAGATCATCGATTTTTCGAAGTTCGCCGCCATGGAATGGCTCCCCGACTTCTCCTTCCTCAAAGCCTTCAGCAAAGAGAGCCTTGCCGCCCTGAAGGAAAATCCCGCGTACATCGGCACGATCGCCGTCGCCTACATCCCCGTGGCGTTCGTGGTCTTTGCCGAGCATATCGCCGACCACAAGAACCTCTCCTCCATCATTGAGTCCGACCTTCTCACCGATCCCGGTCTTTCCCGCACGCTCCTCGGAGACGGCGTAGGATCGATCGCGGGCGCCTTCTTCGGCGGCTGCCCGAACACCACCTACGGGGAATCGGTCGGCTGCGTCGCCATCTCCGGCAACGCCTCCGTCGTGACCATCCTCACGACCGCGATCCTCGCCATAGCCTCCGCTTTCATCGCCCCCTTCACCACCCTGCTCGCCACCATCCCCTCCTGCGTGATGGGCGGCGTCTGCATAGCCCTTTACGGCTTCATCGCGGTCTCCGGTCTCAAGATGATCCAGAACGTGGATCTGGGCGACAACCGCAACCTCTTCCCGGTCTCGGTCATCCTGATCGCCGGCGTCGGCGGAATGACCCTCAGCTTCGGCAAGGTCACCATCACCGAAGTCGCCTGCGCGCTGATCCTCGGTATCCTTACCAACATCATCCTCTCCGGCAAGAAGAAAGACTGATCCTTTCCGGACAGACAAAACGCCGGTCGGGCGACGCCCGACCGGCGTTTTTGCGTTTTGGCAAGGATCGGCTTTCCATCCGCTGATCATTCAAACAGCACCACGAGTTTTTTCCCCATTCCCTCCGCCAGAGCCTGAAGCGTATCCAGCGTCGGGCTTGTTTTGCCGCTTTCGATCCTGCTGATGTTCGATTGACGAATGCCGGACCGCTCGGACAGATCTTTCTGGGTCATGTTCTGCCCGATCCTCGCCGCGACCAGAGCTCTTTTGACTTCATAAGCCGCGCGTGAAGCCTCGTATTCTTTTTTGAATTCTTCATTCTTCAGTTGTTCGTTGAGATATTCTTTGAGATCATTCATCGGTTTTTCTCTTTTCATAATCGGTTTTGTATTTTTTCGCTTTTTCGATTTCGCCTGGCGGCGTTTTGTTTGTTTTTTTGACAAAGCCGTTGGTCACGACGATCTTTTTGCCGGATTGGAAAAAGTAGAAGATCCTCGATATATTGCTTGAGAATTTTATTCTGAGTTCAAACAACCCGTCGCCGATGGGTTTTGAGTGCGGCGACTTCAACTGATTTCCGAATTCTTCCAATAATTTGAGTTCGTCAAGTGCGCTGACTCTCATTTTTATATCAAGTGAGTCAAGGAACTCTCTGACCGGCTGTTTTCCGTTCGGCAGTCTGTAAAATATAATGTCAAACAAGTTTTCACCCCGCATTCTCCGTTCCTATTATATTCCCAAAAAGGAATACTGTCAATAGAAAAAACAAACTTTTCCTGTTTTTTCCGTTCTCCGACCCGCCGTCCGGCGCCGCAAAAAGGGCGAAAGCGCCCCGCTTTTCAGAAAAGCGGGGCGTTCTCTTTCTCTTTTTCCGAGATGACCAGCATGGTCTTGCATTTGGCGCACATTACCGTCCGGCCGTGGTAGTCCGGCGGGGCGGCGGCGACGGAGACGCGGATCCTGTCCCGCCCGTCGTCCGAGTAGACGATGCTGCGGCGGCAGACGGGGCAGCGCGCCACGGGGATCTTCCGCGGGGTCTGACAGCGCGTTGAGGTCTTTTCCATTTTTTCTTTCTCACCGCCTTACGTAACGTCCTTGATGACCTTGAGAGCGATCCCCTGGACCGAGAGACGCGCGGGGAAAAAGTCCGCCCGCTCCGGGGGATATGCGGCGTTTTCCGCGTGCAGACGGGGCTTGCCGCGATCGAAAAAGATACGCTTGAGGGTCGTGCCGTTTTCGGTCAGGGCGACGACGATCTGTCCGCTCTGCGCGGTCTCCGCGCGCCGGACGAGCACAAGATCCCCCTCGTCGATCCCGACGCCGGTCATCGAATCCCCGTACGCGCGCAAAAGGAAGCACTCCCCCCCGGTCCACTCCTCCGGCACGGCGAGATAGCCCTCGACTTTTTCCTCCTGCTCGTCCGGCGAGCCGCAGACGATCTCGCCGATCACCGGCACCCGCCGGAAGGCGACGCGCATCGTCTTTTGGCCGCGCAGCTCCAGCGTGTTCTTCCCGGCGTAGCGGATCTCGCCCCGCCGCTCCAGCTCCAGAACGTGGCGGTAAGCCGTCGACTTCACCATCCCCATATAGGCGGAGATCTCCCCGAGCGCGGGGGAGACGCCGTTGTGCTCCGCCACGTACCGTTCGAGATACTCCTTCAGCTTCCGGAGATTTTCCTCCCGCATCGTCCGCATGGCATCCTCCTATAACGAAACTTGTGGTTTTATTATAAAACCTTTTTTCCCGTTTGTCAAGGGGAAAGCCGGATTTGATATTGCTTTTTTCCCCGGCCGTATATATAATGATAAACAGAAAAAGAAGATCGAAAGGAGACCGAACGTGAGCAAAGTGACCTTTATGGGCGCGGGGAGCACCGTATTCGCCAAAAACGTCCTCGGCGATCTGATGATGACGCCCTCTCTCCGCGATTTTGACATTGCTCTTTACGACATCGACCCCGAGCGTCTGGAGGAGTCCTATATCATGGTTTCCTCCCTCAACCGCAACATAAACGAAAACCGCGCCCGTGTGGCAAAATACCTGGGAACGGAAAACCGGCGGGACGCGCTGCGCGGGGCGGACTTTGTCGTCAATGCGATCCAGGTGGGCGGTTACGAGCCTTCCACCGTGATCGACTTTGAGATCCCGAAGAAGTACGGCCTCCGGCAGACGATCGGCGACACGCACGGGATCGGCGGGATCTTCCGCGCGCTGCGCACCATCCCGGTGCTCGCCGATTTCGCGGAGGATATGGAGGCGGTCTGCCCGCGCGCCCTCTTCCTCAACTACACCAATCCGATGGCGTCTCTCACCGGGTTCCTCCTGCGGTATACTCCGATCGCCTCGGTCGGGCTTTGTCACTCGGTCCAGGTCTGCTCCCGCGGACTGCTCGGCAAACTGGAGATCCCCTACACGGAGCCGATCCGCGAGAAGATCGCGGGCATCAACCATATGGCGTGGCTGCTTGAACTGGAGGACGCGGACGGGACCGATCTTTATCCGGAGGTCCGCCGCCGCGCGATCGCCGCGCTGGAGGGCGATACCAACGAAAAGACCGAAAAGGATCTCGTGCGCTTTGAGTATATCCGCCGTCTCGGGTACTACTGCACCGAATCCTCCGAGCATAACGCGGAGTACAACAGCTTCTTTATCAAAAAGGCTCACCCGGAGCTGATCGACCGCTACCGCATCCCCCTCGACGAGTATCCCCGCCGCTGCGTCCGGCAGATCGAACGCTGGAAGGAAGCGCGCAGCAGCTACCTTGACAACAACGTCTCCCATAAGCGCACAAGAGAGTACGCCTCCTATATCATGGACGCCGTCGTGACCGACACTCCCTTCCGCATCGGCGGCAACGTCTTAAACGACGGACTGATCGAAAACCTCCCGCGCGAAGCGTGCGTAGAGGTACCCTGTATGGTAGACCGGGCGGGGATCCACCCCACCGTCGTCGGCAGGCTCCCGCTCCAGCTCGCCGCGCTCAATCTGCAGCAGATCAACGTGCAGCTGCTGACAATCGAGGCCGCCGTCACCCGGAAAAAGGACGCGATCTACCAGGCGGCGATGATGGATCCGCACGCCGCCGCCGAACTGACCGTCGACGAGATCGTAGCGCTCTGCGACGACCTGATCGCCGCCCACGGCGACTATCTGCCGGAGTACCGGTGACCCCCTGAAAGAAAAAATCGGAATTCAACACGGAGAAAGGCGCGTTCCCGGACGCGCCTTTCTCCGCAGCCGGGCGTCGTTTTGCCCGGCTTTTTCTTCTTTTTCCGGAAAAACGCGGTCTTTTTTGAAGAAAACCGGGTTTTCCCTCAAAAAGGTTGACAGGCGCGGCGGGGCGTGCTATAATGCCGGATAGTTAATTAGTTAATTATTTTGAAAGGAGCATTATGAAAGAGTGAAAGAGGAAAAAACGCTGATGATGCTTGTCGGCGCGGTCTTCCGCGAGTGGCGCGAGTACACGCAGAGCGTGGCGGGCCGCGTTGGCATTTCCGACGCGTACCGGCCGGTCGTCATCTATCTCTCCCGCCACCCGGGCGCCGGGCAGAAGGAGATCGCGGATTTCCACGGCGTGTCCGGCGCGGCGATCTCCCGCACGGTCAAGGATATGCTGCGGGACGGCTATCTGCGGCGGGAGACGGACGCGGAGGACGGGCGCTGCGCCCGCCTCTACCTCACCGACCGGGGGCTCGCCGCCTCCGCCTACGTGCGGGATATCCTGCACGGGACGGACGCGCTGATCACGGAGGCGCTCACCCCGGGAAAAGAGGCGGAGCTGCGCGCCGCCCTGGGGACGGTCCGCGCCGTGATCCGCGAAGAAAAGAAGAGAGAGGGGGAACTTCTCTGATATGCTGAAATACCTCAAAAAATACCGCAAATGGTGCATCCTCGCCCCGATCATGATGATGGGCGAGATCTTTATGGACCTCCTGCAGCCCCACCTGATGGCAAAGATCGTCGACGACGGCGTCCTCGAGGGCAACATGCAGCTGATCCTGACCGTCGGCATCCGGATGATCCTGCTCGTCCTCTTCGGCGGGCTTTGCGGGATCCTCTCGGGCGTGTTCGCCAATCTCGCCGCCCAGAACTATGCAAACGACCTGCGCAAGGATCTCTTCTCGAAGATCATGCACCTCTCCTTCCGGCAGATCGACAAGATCTCCACCGGATCCCTCGTCACCCGCCTTACCAACGACGTGACCCAGGTCCAGCAGATGGTCCATATGTCCATCCGGATGGTGGTGCGCTCCGGGCTGATGTTCCTCGGCGGGATCGTCATGCTCTATCAGCAGTCTCCCCGCTTTGCGCTCGTCGCCGCGGTCGCCCTGCCGCTGATCGTCGGCGCCGCCGCGATCTTCCTCCGGATGGCGACCCCGCTCTTCGGGGTCGTGCAGGCGCGGCTGGACGGGGTGAACAACGTCATGCAGGAGAACGTGGCGGGCGCGCGGGTGGTCAAAGCCTACGTCAAGGAGGAGCACGAGCTCTCCCGCTTCGACCTTGCCAACGACCTGCTCTGCTCCACCAACCTGCGCGTGGCGACGATCCTCGCCTTCCTCTCCCCGATCATCAATATCATCCTCAACGCCTGCGTGGTCGCGGTGATCTGGATCGGCGGACGCACCGTGGAGGAAGGTCTTCCGCTCCGTCCCGGCGCGATCATGGCGGCGATCACCTATCTTTCGATGCTGCTCATGGGTCTGATGTCGATGATCATGGTCTTCCAGACCTTCACCCGCGCCCTCGCCTCCGCCAAGCGGATCCGCGAGGTCCTCGACGAGCCGGAGCTGATCCGGGACGGCGGGTTTGCCGGCGATACGGGCGGGAGGACCGGCGAGATCGAATTCAAAAACGTCAGCTTCTCCTATCCCTCCTCCGGCGGGAAAAAGGTACTGGAGGGAGTGGATCTGAAGGTAAACAAAGGCGAGACGGTCGCCATCCTCGGCTCCACCGGCAGCGGGAAAAGCACGCTGATCGATCTGATCCCCCGCTTTTACGACGCGACGGAGGGGGAGGTGCTGGTCGACGGAGTGAACGTCCGCGACTACGACCTGGGGGCCCTGCGCGCAAAGATCGCGATGGTCCCGCAGAAGGCGGAGCTCTACTGCCGCCCGATCGAGGCGAACATCCGCTGGGGCAAGGACGGCGCCGATCCGTGGGAGATCAAACGCGCCGCCGAAATCGCCCAGGCGGACGACTTCATCTGTGCGACGCCGGAAGGCTACTACACACAGGTGACGGAGGGCGGCCACTCCCTCTCGGGCGGGCAGAAGCAGCGCATCGCGCTCTCCCGCGCCGTGCTCAAGGACGCGGAGATCATGATCTTTGACGACTCCACCTCCGCCCTCGACCTCTCGACGGAAGCGAAGCTCTACCGCGCGCTGGAGGAGACGAGGCCGGACACGACCAAGATCATCATCGCGCAGCGGATCGCCTCCGTGCGCGGCGCCGACCGGATCGCCGTGCTCGACAACGGCAGGATCGCCGCCTGCGGCACGCATGAAGAACTGATGCAGTCTTCCCCCGTTTACCGGGATATCTGCTTCTCTCAGCTCAAGGAGGACGAACAATGACGCAAAACGGAGAAAACAAGACCGCGCTCCCGCGCGGCTTTGAGACCGGGCGCGCGACTCAGGAGGTCTCCTACGCAAAAAAGGACGCCGCGCCGCAGAAGACGAACACCGTCGACCTGCGCGGTCGGCCGGGCGGAGGCCGCGGCGGTCCCGGCGCGCGGATGGCGGCCGCGGTGGAAAAGCCGAAGGATCTCAAAAAGACGCTCCGGCGGCTGCTGCGCTACTTCGGGCGCGAGTCCGGGCTGATCCTGCTCCTCTTTTTCTCGGTGATCGCCGTGACCGTCACGGCGCTGATCGCCCCCTCCCTGCAGGGCTCGGCGATCGACCGCATCTCCGAAAAGAGTTTTGACTCCCTCCCGCGCACGCTGATCCTGCTCGCCGCCGTCTACGGCGTGCGGGTCCTCTTCACCCTCTCGCAGACCCTCACCGCCGCCCATCTCAGCCAACGGACCGTCAAGCGGATGCGGCACGATCTGTTTGAAAAGATCGACCGGCTCCCCATCGCCTATCTCGACACCCACTCGAACGGCGACGTGATGAGCCGGATGACCAACGACGTGGAAAACGTCAGCGACACGGTCTCCCAGAGCCTCGGCTCGCTCGTCTCGGGCGTGCTGACCGTGGTCGGCACGGTCGCCGTGATGCTCTGGCACTGCTGGCAGCTCACCCTGATCTCTCTCGTGACGGTGGTGCTGACCGTCCTTGTCACAAAAAAGCTCTCCGGCGTGATGCGCAAGCTCTACCGCCGCCGCAGCGGCGCCCTCGGCGCCCTCAACGGCCACGCGGAGGAGATGATCACCGGGTTCCGCTCCACCGTCGCCTATAACAAGGAAGACGACGTGATCGCGGAATTCAACGCCGCCTCCGACGAGCTGCGCACCGTCGGGATCAAGGCGGACATCCTCGGCGGCTCGATGGGCCCCGTGATGAACTGCATCTCCAACATCGGCTTTGTCATCGTGGCGGCGTTCGGCGGGTTCTTCGCCCTCAAGGGGATGATCACGATCGGCACGATCTCCGCCTTCATCATCTACGCAAAGCAGTTCTCCCGCCCGATCAACGAGATCGCCCAGCTCTACGGCTCGGTCCAGACGGCGATCGCCGGCGCGGAGCGCGTGTTCGAGCTGATGGATCAGCCGGACGAGGATAACCGCGGGGAAAAACCGATGGAAAAGATCCGCGGCGACATCCGCTTTGAGAAGGTCAACTTCTCCTACATCCCCGGCAAGCAGGTCCTCTTTGACTTCGATCTCGACGTCCGCCCGGGAGAGAAGATCGCCCTCGTCGGCGCGACCGGCAGCGGCAAGACCACCGTCGTCAACCTCCTCATGCGCTTCTATCCGCCGGACTCCGGACACATCTATATCGACGGCGTCGATATCTACGACTACACCCGCGACTCCCTGCGCAAAAACACCGCGATCGTCCTGCAGGATACCGTCCTCTTCTCCGATACGGTCGAGCAGAACATCCGCTACGCGAACACGGAAGCGAGCGAGGAGGAGATGCGCCGGGCGGCGGAAGCGAGCAACTCCGCCTACTTCATCGAGCGGCTGCCGGAGCAGTACGCCACCTACCTCAAGCACGCCGGCGCCTCCCTCTCGCAGGGCGAGCGGCAGCTGCTCGCCATCGCCCGCGCCGTCCTCGCCGACCCGAAGATCCTGATCCTCGACGAGGCGACCTCCTCCGTCGATACCCGGACGGAAAAGCGGATCCAGGACGCGATGGTCCGGCTGATGGCAAACCGCACGAGCCTGATCATCGCGCACCGGCTCTCCACCGTGCGGGACGCAGACAAGATCGTCGTGATGGATCACGGCCGCGTCATCGAGACCGGAAACCACGAGGAGCTGCTCGAAAAGAAGGGAAAATACTACGAGCTCTACATGACCCAGTTTGCCGGAAATCAGATCTGAGAAAAAAAGCCGACCCGCACAAGCGGGCCGGCTTTTCCTTTCGCGGGGCGGCGGATCGGCGCGTTTGAGACGCCTTCTCTTTGCGGGTTTTGACTTTTGCCATAACAAAACGCCGGTCAGACTTACCGACCGGCGTTTTGGCCTCTGTTCTGTTTGTTCGCTCTCTGTCTTCCTTTTCAAAAAGTCTTTTGCCTACTTTTCTTTAGAAAAGCAGGTGCCTGCTTTTCTTCAGAAAAGAAGGCGTTCCCCCGTTTCCTTCAAAACGGCGCGGCGATCCCGTAGTCGGCGCAGTCGAAGATGCGGGCGGAGCGGTCGGGGTTCCAGGCGACGACCGTTCCCGCGTTCTCGATCGCGCAGGTATGGCGGACGGCGCCGGAGATCCCGATGGCGAGGTAAACGGAGGGGGTAACGGTGCGGCCGGTGAGCCCGACCTGCCGCTCGTAAGGAAGGAGCCCGTCGTCGACGAGGGGGCGGGAGCAGCAGAGCTCGGCGCCGAGCGAGTCGGAAAAGGCCTGGACGCGGTCAAGCTCCCCGGAAACACCCCGGCCGGCGGCGACGATCAGGTCGCCGGAGGCCTCCGGGCAGCGGACGGTAGCGAGCGGGAGCCCGGCGGAGACGATCTTTGCGATCACGTTGCCGGAGCGGGCAGGGCGGTAAAGGAAGAGAGTCCTGCCGTCGGTTTTCAGGTCGGTGCAGTCGGCGCAGAGGCCGCAGCCGAGGCGCGCCTGCAGAGCGGGCGCGGTGCGCCTGCCCCAGAGATCGGCGGGAAAGAGGACGGCGGAGGGAGCGAGGCGCTCCACCTCCCGCAAAATCGCCTCGGGCTCCGTCTCCCGGATCACCGAAACACGCTCCGCGACGGCGGCGGCGCGGCGGTACGGCCGCTCGCCGACCACGGCGATATGGGGGAGCTTGCGCTCCGCCTCGGGCCAGATCTCCTCTTTTGCCCCTCTCCCCGAAAGCTCTTTGAGGAGAGCGGGCAGCTCCTCCGGGGCGATGAAGCGGCAGGAGCGTCTTCCTCCCTCGTTTTCCTTTGCCTCGAGGACGCGGGTGGGAGAGCCCTCCAGCCCGCAGAGGGCGGGATCCGCGCCGACCGTTTTGTTGTCCCAGAGCTCGATCTCCCGCGCGCGGGAGAAGATGGAGGGAGCGCGGAGCACCGTGAACCGCTCGAAGGTCAGGAGAGCGGGCAAAGGCGCCTTCTCCCTGCCGAAGCGGGTGCGGACCGAGACCGTTTTTCCGGTGAGGACGGGCGTCTCCATCGCGTTGGTCAGAGCCGGGACGCCGCGGAGCGCGGCGAGGCAGGGACCGACCTGGGCGGTATCCCCGTCGGTGGACTGGCGGCCGCAGAAGATCAGATCATGGGGGATCCGGTCGAGCGCCGCGCAGAGGATCCGCGCGGTCGCCAGCGTGTCCGAGCCGGCGTAGAGAGGGTCGGAGAGGAGGATCACGCGCAGATCGCCGAGGCGGGTGAGCGCGGTAAGCGCGTCACGGGAGGCGGGAGGCGCCATCGAGAGGACGGTGACCTCCGCCCCCTCAAGGGAAAGGGCGGCTTCCAGAGCCGCCCCGTCAAAGGGTGTGATCTCTCCGCCGACCGGCTTGACAAGGACGAGGACCTTCCGTTTTTTCATTCCGTCTCCTTATCTTGCGCCGCGGTAAACGGGCGCGAGCGCGTCGTGGATGACCTTATACTTTTCAAAGAGGCTTGCGTAAAGCTCGGTGCGGGCGGGATCCGGGGAGGCGGCCGCGACGGTAACGGAGCAGGCGCGCGCCGCGTCCGCGGGCGTGTTCCAGACCCCGGCGGCGACGCCCGCGAGCATCGCGGAGCCGAGGGAGGAGTCGCTTGAGCGGCGGACCTCCAGCTCCATCCCGAGCGCGTCGGCGACGATCTGCCGCCAGAGGGGGCTCTTTGCCCCGCCGCCGATCAGGGCGGCCCTGCCGTCCCGCGGCAGACCGAGGGAGTCGAGCGCCCGGAGACAGTCGAGGAGCGAGAGCGCCACGCCCTCCATCACCGCGCGCACAAAGTGCCCCTTCGTGTGCCCGGCGCGGAAGCCGGTGAAAGAGGCGCAGAGCTGCGGGTCGGCGTAGGGGGTGAGCTCGCCGTTGAGATAGGGGTGATAGAGCAGACCGTCCGCTCCGGCAGGGGTCTCCGCCGCAAGGCGGTCGAGCGCCGGGTAGTCCGTCCCGTCCCCGAAGGTATCGCGGAACCAGCGAAGCGAGGAGGCGCATGCCTTGGTCGCCGTGCCGGGATACCAGAGCCCGTCGGAGATATGCGAGTAGTTGATGAGGTAATCGGAGGGATAAGCGCGGTCGGTGATGACGCAGATCCGGCCGGCGGTCGCCAGCTTGACCGTCATATTCCCGCGTTCGACGGCGCCGGAAGCAAAGACCTCCGCCGCCGTGTCGGTCATCCCGGCAAGGACGGGGAGCCCCTGCGGAAGACCCAGCTCCCGCGCCGCCTCCGCCGTGACGGTCCCGGCAAGATCGGTCGGACGGACGACGCGCGGCAGGACCGCCGCCGGGACGCCGGCGAGCGAGCAGAGGAACTCCGACCAGCGGCCGGCGCCGTTATCCCAGAGCATGGAGCCCTGCGCCTCGATGCTGTCGGTAAGAAAGTCGCCCGTGATGCGGTGGCGGACGTAGTCCTTTGCAAAGAAGATGTGCCGGATCCCGGAAAAGATCTCCGGCTCGTTCTCCCGCACCCAGATCAGCTGCGGGAGGGTCCAGATCGGATCGGGACGGGAGAGCGCGAGGGAGAAGATCCGCTCGCCGCACTCCTCCCGCAGGCGCGCCGCGATCGGCGCGGAGCGGGTGTCCGTCCAATAGATCGCCGGGCGGAGGGGACGGCAGTCCTCCCCGCAGAGCACGGCGGTATGGGTGGCGGCGTCGAGGGAGAGCGCGGCGATCTCCGAGGGGGAGACGCCGCTCTTCTCCATGAGGGCGCGGACGTTCTCCGCCGTGGCGGCGTACCAGTCGTCCGGGTCCTGCTCCACCTGTCCGGGAGCGGGGTAGCGGGTCGGATACTCGACGGCGTTCTCCGCCGCGACCGTCCCGTCCTCCGCGAGAAGCGTCGCCTTCGACGACCCGCCGCCGAAGTCAACGCCGAGAAGGTATTTCATCGAAACGCCCTTTCGTCTTTTACTTGTTCAGCCACTTGTGGTCTTCGTCCGTGGTCATGTTGAAGCCGCGGATCTTGCCCGCCATGATCCAGAGGTAGTAGAGCTTATAGCCCGGCGCGCAGGTGCAGGGGTGATAACCGCGCGGGATCTCGACGGCGTCGTCGTTTTTGACGGTGTAGGTCTCGTCGATGTCCCCCTCCTTGGTGTAGACGCGCTGGATGCCGAAGCCGGTGGGCTTGTCGAAGCGGTAGAAGTACAGCTCCTCCATGAAGGACTCCTCCGGCATATTGTTGTCGTCGTGCTTATGCGGCGGATAGGAGGACCACATCCCGCCCTCGGTCCACGCCTCTCCGATATAGATCAGGTTGGCGTCGAGCCGTTCGTCGATGTTGAAGTGCGCTTCCCTCTTCCAGCCGTCCTTGCCGAGGTGCTTGATGATGACGTCCTCGGGGTTGACGAGTTTGGGCGGGAAATCCTTTTCCGCCGGGCATTTGGCGACGGCGATCTCGACCTCGCCCTCCTCCGCCGTCACGGTGAAGTCGCAGTTTCTCGGCAGATAGACGGAGGCGGCGGGCCCGTCGAAGACGTTTTTCCGCTTGCCGATATGCTCAAAGGCGAATCCCTCTCCGACGACCGAGCATTTGCCGCCGAGGATGATCAGACCGTACTCCTTGTTATCCGTTTCATAATAATGCTTCTGCTCGCCCTCGCGGAGCTTGAGCATATCCAGCTCGATCATGCCGAGGGTGCCGTTTTTGATGAACGCGGACTTGCCGTACTGACCGTTCCAGTGCTTTTTGAGTTTCATCTTTCATTCTCCTTGATAAATTTTTCCAGCTCGGGCAGGGTCGGCGTGCTTTGCCGGGCGCCGCCCGCGCCGGTGCATTTGAGAGCCGAGCAGGCGGAGGCGAAGGCGGCGCACTCGTCCGCTCCTCCTCTGCCCGCGGTAAAGGCGTAGGCGTACGCGCCGTGGAAAACGTCGCCCGCGCCGTTGGTATCCGCCGCCTTGACCTTGTACGCCCGGTAGGAGCGGTATCCCTTTTTATCGAGGATGACGCCGCCCTCCTTGCCGCAGGTGATCACGAGCGTCTCGGGCGCAAAACGGCGAAGAAGCTCACTCGCCGCCTCGCGCACCGAGGTTTTCCCCGTGATCCCGAGGGCGAACTCCTCGCTCGGGATCAGAAGGTCGACGAGCGGGAGCAGCTCTTCGATCCCCGCGTAGCGGCCGCCCGCGTCGAGCAGGACCTTGACGCCGTTTTCCCGGGCGATCTTCGCCCCCTCGATCGCCGCCGCCATCTCGTTGCCGTCGAGCAGCAGGAGATCCGCCGAGGCGATCGCCTCCTTCTGCGCGGGGTCGAGGATGAGCGGCGGGAGGGTGCCGCGGTCAAAGACGCAGGTGCGCGTCGCCGACGCCGCCGAGAGCCAGATCCAGGAGGAGAAGGAGGTCCCTTCCCTCCTCTTTGCCAGGGAGACGTCCACGCCCCAGCGCGCCATATCCGCGGCGAGAAAATCCCCGCCCCGGTCGAGCGCGAGCTGCCCGAGCCTGGCGCAGTCCGCGCCGAGCTTGGCCGCCGCGACGAGCGCGGTGCCGCAGGGGCCGCCCCCGACCTCCATGCTCCTCTCCGCGCGGAGCTTGGTATCCTCCGCGGGGTAGGCGGGCAGGGTGATCAGGGTGTCGTGTACGTTTGCGCCGATGCCGACGATCCTTGCCATATCCCTCTCCTTATTTTGCCTGTCCGGCGGAGCCGAGAACCGCGATCTTCGAGAGCGCAAAATCCTCGACCGCCTTGACGGCGTCCCGCATGAAGAGGTCGATGCCGACCCACTCGCGGCTGGTCGCAAAGACGGTATCGAGGAAGGAGTAGCAGAGGTCGGTGGAGAAGTTCACCTTCCGGATCCCCGCTCCGATCGCGGCGCGGATCTCCTCGTCCGGCACGCCGCTGCCGCCGTGCAGCACAAGCGGGACGCCGGCCGCTTTTTTGATCTCGCGGGTCCGCTCGATCGCCAGCTTGGGCGCCTTTTTGTACCGGCCGTGCGCCGTTCCGACGGCGACGGCGAGCGCTTCGACCCCCGTCTTTTCCACAAAGCGGCGGGCGGCCTCCGGCTCGGTATAGTTGTCGCCGATCTCCTCCTTGGTGGTCCCGACGTGGCCGAGCTCCCCCTCGACGGCGATATCGCCCGCCGCCTTGCAGCGCGCGACGATCTTTCGCGTCACAGCGACGTTGTCGTCAAACTCCAGTTTGGACGCGTCGATCATGATGCCGGTCGCGCCGGCGTCCAGCGCGCCGATGACCTGCGCCTCGGTGGCGCCGTGGTCGAGGTGGAAGGCGACGGGGACGGTCGCGTACTTTGCGGCGGCGAGGATGTTCGCGCCCGCGAATTTCCCGTTCTCCGAATCGAAGAGACGGGAATAGATCTGCATGATCACGGGGGAGCGGGCCGCCTCCGCGGCGTGCAGGACCCCCATGACCGTTTCCATATTATAGACGTTGAAGGCGGGGACGGCGTAGCCGCCCTTTTCCGCTTCGCAAAGGATCTCTCTCAGACTTACAAGCATTCCGCAACAGCCTCCTCCAGCGTGATGACGCGCACGCCCTTCGGCTTTGTCGCCGAGAGGGCGAGATATTCGGCGGTGTCCGCCGTAACGAGGGTCCTTGCGCCCATGTTGACGGCCTCGTCCCATCTCCTCCTCGCCATCCCGAGCACGACCTCGTGCAGGTAGCGATCCAGGATCAGATCGCCCGCCAGCACCGTCTCTTTGCCCGCGAGGAGCATCTCTTTCAGTTCTCCGCAGGCGGCGAGGACCGCCCGGGCGGAGGAAACGTCCTCCAGCGCGCGGGCAAGCGCCGCCGGATCCTGGAAGGTGTAGACGTTTTCGCTCTTTTTGACCTTCAGCTTTTTGCCGATCAGGGTCTCGAGATACGCGGGGAAGGTCACAAGCTTCGCCTTAGCGGTGATCCCGAGCTCCGGCGCGTCCTGCTTTGCGGTGCGGGCATCCTCCGGATCGTAGAAGACGACGGTCTTATAGCCGGAGTACAGCTCCGCCGCCGCCTGCATCGCGTCGCGGGTCTCCTTGGTGTCCCCGCAGAGGAAGGAAAGCTGCCGTCCGCTCTCCGGCTCCTTCTCAAGCACGGTGAAGGAGACCTTTGCCCGCTCGAGGAGCGCGATCGCGCCGAGGGCCTTGTCCTTGGCGAAATGCCGGACGTCGCTGCCGAGGTAAAGGAGGGTGTCGGTCTTTGCGGCGTGACGGCGCGCGGCGTCGGAAAACGCCTTGTTCTTCGGCTCCGCGCCGTAGATATGGCCGGTCTTCCCGTAGGTCTCCAGCAGGAGACGGACGGCCTCCGGCTCCTCGCCCGCGAGCACCGCCTCGCGGCGCGCCTCCCGGGTGAAGATCACCGGATCCCATCCGGTCTTGCAGTCCTCGGTGCAGGCGCGGCAGAGCGCGCACTCATAGACGTTCTGCACAAGGTCGCCCTTCAGCTCCGCCGCCCCTCTCCCGACAAGCGAGAGGGAAAGGGCGCGGGCGCGGGCGGTGTTCCTCTCCTGCCCCGTCGTGTTGCCGATCGGGCAGATATGGCGGCACATCCAGCAGAAACGGCAGGCGTCCGCCGTTTCGCGGCATTTACTTGAAAATGACATTCTCGTTCCTCCTTACAGTCCGAGCTTGAACGGGTTCATGATCCCGTTCGGATCCAGCTCTCTCTTCAGTCCCTCAAAGACCTTCATCGCGGGGCCGTACTGCTCCTTCATTAGGCGGCCGAGCTTGATGCCCACGCCGTGATGGTCGTTGACGACGCCCCCGTGCGCGATCGCCGTGCGGACGCCGCAGTTCCAGATCGCGTTGTGCAGGCGCATCGCCTCCTTCGGGTCGGTCGGAACGTCCTTGCCGTCCACGATGAAGCGGTCGTAGACCATCGCGCCCCACTCGTACCAGTGGGAGAAATGCGCGATGAACTTCGCCTGCGGGAAGTTCGTTTCGATCGCCTTTTTCATCGCCCAGTAGATCTCCTCGATCTTGCCGTAGGGGGCGATGGTGTCCATCGTGCCGAACATCTGCGGCAGATCCATCATATGGCCGGGATAGAAGAAGGTGATCTTCTCCTTCCACCATTTTTCCCCGTACTCGCTGCCGAGGTCCTCGGCGCCGTACTTCTCAAAGGTGGAGAGCAGGATCTTCTGCTCGAGCTCGACCATCTCGGAGACGCCCTCGATCGCCACGTTCATGAAGGCGCCGTCGCGCTCCACGCCGACGATCTTTTTGATCAGCGAGGCGGTCTCCGCCGGGTCGTAGAGACGCATCACGCTGGGCTTGAACTTCTGCAGAAGCTCGCGCGCCGCGTCGAACGCGTCGGACATATTGCGGAAGAGGAAGCCGCGGAAGCGCCGCTCCTCCGGCATATCGTAGATGCGCATCTGGGCCTTGGTCATCACGCCGAGCGTGCCCTCGGAGCCGATGAAGATCTGGTTGAGGTCCGGACCCGCCGCGTGCTTGGGCGCGGGAGAGGTGTGGATGATCGTGCCGTCCGGCAGGACGACCTCCATCTGCAGGACCATATCGTCGATCTTGCCGTACTTGGTGGAGACGACGCCGATGCCGCGGTGGGCGAGGAACCCGCCGACCGTGGAGCAGGTGAGGGAGGACGGATAGTGCATCGTCGCGTAGCCGCGCTCGTTCGCCTTCCACTCAAGGTGCTTGTAGATCGTGCCGGCGCCGCACTCGATGTACATCCCCTTTTCGTTGAAATCGGTGATCGCGTCCATCCGCTTGGTATCGAGCAGGATGCCGCCCGCCACGGGGATGGCGCCCCCCTGCGTTCCGCCGCCGCCGCCCCAGGTGGTGACGGGGATCTTGTAGTAGTTTGCGATCTTGAGGACCGCGGAGGTCTCCTGTGCGTTCTTCGGGGAGACGATGTAGTCCGCCTCCGGCATCCGCAGCCCGCGGTCCGCCCACATACGGGAGAGCCAGAAGTAGTCTACCCCGTGGGTCAGCTTGTCGATGTCCCGGGTGGAACAGTTCTCACGGCCGACGGCGTCCTCAAGCTCCGTCAGCACCTGGGTAAAGAGGAAATCTGTCATTTTTTTCTCCTTTTCTATTTGTCAGCGATCCATCGGATCGTTTTCCAGCATGGGGATGTAGCGGCAAAACTCCGCGATCTCGGCGGTGACGTCCCCCTCCACCTCCACACAGTGGTGGATGTAGGGCCCGTCGATCAGCTTGTCCTCCCAGCGCTTGAGTCCGTCGAACTCCGCCCAGAGGTAGGTGCCGAAGGTGTAGGGGCCGGTCGTCGCCTTCGCCGTGCCGTTGAGGATGCGGTAAACGCCGTTGTCCTCCTCAAAGCGCGCGACGGTGTAGGAGCCGTCATTCACACGGAACCACTGGCGCATATTGACGTTCTTCGCCTTGCTGTCCGGCGCCTTCAGGGAATAGGCGAACGGCCCGCAGTGCCAGAGCAGCTCGGCGTTCTCGTTCTCCGGATGGCGGACGGTGAACTCACCGAGGAAGGGGATCTTCCTCCCTCTCGTGGCGGAGGCGAGCAGAACCATCGTGATCACCGCGTGCATATCGCTCTCGCAGCTGATCAGATACCCCTTGTCCGCCAGCACGCTGTACGCCGTGCAGGGCATCGCGCCAACCGCGAGCTGCATCGCCGTCCAGCACTCCGCCGAGATCGCGCCGACGCCGTACTCCTCAAAGATCTCCTCGTAAAGCAGCACAAAGGCGTAGACCTTCTCGAGCAGCGGGGGGGTGAGATCGTCCATCTCGTAGCGGGAGAGGAGCAGCTCCTTGCCCTTCTCCAGCTCCTCTTTTCTCGTCTCGAGGATCCGGTTGTACTTGTCGATGATGACGGCGAGGTTGATCGGGATGGTGCGGATGTCGAACTTGCGCATCAGCTCCCCCTCGTTGAAGATGACCGAGCAGAAGGGACGCGGACGCATCCCGACCTGCGCCACCTTCAGCGTGCGGAAGTTGCGGACCATGCATACGACGTTCTCAAAGCGGGTGAGATCCCGCGCGAACGCCGGGGAATCCACCCGGCAGGTCTCGATATGAGAGAAGGGGACGTTGCGCCGCTGCAGCATCCGGCTGACGCCGAAGATGCCGCACTGGCTGTCTGTATAGCGCATCCCGTCCGCGTCGAACCGGTCGTCGAGCGGCGCCCAGATGCAGACCGGGACCTTCAGCGCCGCGGCGACCACGCCGATCGCCTCCTCGTTGCCGAAGTTCGCGTTGATGAAAAACACGCCGTCCACCTTCTCCGCCGTAAAGCGCTCGATGATCTTCTGCGCGTCGTCCTCGTTGATCATGACGTCGACCGGGTTGATCCCCTTGATATCGACAAATTCCGTCTGTTCGTCGCCGTACCGGGCGATGACCGTCTCGGTCAGCTCGCGGCCGCGGCGCTCCGCCACCTCCCAGTTGAAGATGCCGGGACGGGGCGTTACGTCGCGCCTGACCGGAACGATGCCGAGCTTGATCCGATAAGAAAGCAAAGCATATACCTCCTGAAAGGAAAATTTAGCAATCCTATTGTAATCCGGCGCAAAATGGTTTACAATGTAATAAATGATGATGCGATTGTAAAAATCGACGGTTTTCACGAGGTGACTATGACGGAACGGGCCCTCACCTTCGCCGAGCTGGCGCGCACCGACTTCAACGTCGGGGCGGCGGCGGCCGTCTCCCGCCGCTGGGAGGACGGCAACCGCAACAACTACCTCTCCGGCGGCAGAGGGGAGAACATCCTCTCCTATACCGCGGAGGGCGGGAAAAACATCTACGTTCCCGGAAAAAAGGACCCCGTCGTCTCCCTCTCCTCCCCCGGCGCCGTCTTCATCGCGGAAAAGACCCCCTACCTCTCGGAAACGCACGCCGGCGGCGGGACGGGGCAGACCTTCTGCATCCGCTTCCGCCTCACCGACGCCGCCGGCTGCCGCCTTGTAGTAAACGACTCTCCCCTCGCCTTCTCCGAGGACCGCTCCGGCTCCCTCGGACGCGCCTTCCGGGCGGCGTTCGACTGCTTCATCCGTCCCTCCTCCACCCCCGCGGAGATGAAGAGCTGCTGCTTCTCCGTCTTCGCCCGCCTCTTCTCCTCCCTCTCCGCGGACAGCGCCCGCCTCGGATTCGAGAATCTCACCCCCGCCGTCCGCGCCCTCGAGGACAACCCCGCCGCCGACCTCTCCGTCGCCGAACTCGCGCGGATGTGCTTCCTCAGCGAGAGCTATTTCCGCGCCCGCTTCAAGCAGTTCTCCGGCGGGCTCTCCCCCTCCGAATACCGCAACCGTCTCCGCGTCCGCAAGGCCCAGGAGCTGCTCTCCTCCTCCCTCTGGACCACCGATCTGATCGCCGAGACCCTCGGCTTTTACGATACCTCACACTTCTACCGCATCTATAAGAAATATACGGGGAAAACCCCCAAGCAGGCGGAACACGCCGGAAAGGAACTGCCATGATCCTGATCGAACGCACCTCCGTGATGAACCTTGAGAACGCGATGCGCGGCGCGCGCAATCCCCTCAACTCCTGGGCAAAAAGCGACAGCGCCTACAATGAAAAAGGCGAGTACGTCCTCGGAGAAAACGATCTCTCCCTCGCCGCCCGCCTCTGCTCCGCCGGCACCGACCATCGCAAATTCATCCGCCAGATCTTCGTC
Organism: uncultured Ruminococcus sp.; assembly: GCA_902778725.1. GTDB lineage: Bacteria > Bacillota > Clostridia > Oscillospirales > CAG-272 > RUG12395. The sequence continues at coordinate 47,114 of CACYYS010000001.1, read as the reverse complement.
TCCGTCGATATCACCGCGCCCCTCTACTGGTGGAAGGAGTTCGATACCTACAAGGTCGGCACCGTCGCCAACTCCACCAGCACCATGCACAAGATCCAGTCCTACCCCTTCTCCCGTGAGATGTTCTCCTGCGACCGGCTCTCCCCCGCCGGCCTCGCGCAGCTCGACTCGCTCCTCGCCTATCTCGAGGAGGTCCGGCAGAAATATAACGAGACGAAGGACCGCGCCCTCTGGCACGAGCTGATCCAGCTCCTGCCCTCCAGCTTCAACCAGCTCCGCACCGTCACCCTCAATTACGAAAATCTCTCCAATATCTATTACGCCCGCCGCGCCCACAAGCTCCCCGAGTGGCACATCTTCTGCGACTGGATCCTCACCCTCCCCTACGCCGGCGTGATGATCGCAAACCGCCGGGAGCCGGACGGGGAAAACGCCTGAGAGGACGCGCCATGCAGCAAAACAACCGCAGAGAAAAAGCCGTGATCATGGACGAGGCCGCCATCGGCCGCTCCGTCACCCGTATCTCCCACGAGATCCTCGAGCGCAACAAAGGGGTCGACCGCGTCGCCGTCGTCGGCATCCAGCGCCGGGGCGCCGACCTCGCCCGCCGCATCTGCGACCGCGTGGAAGCCATCGAGGGCGTCCGCCCCCTCTTCGGCACCCTCGACATCACCTTCTACCGGGACGACCTCTCCAGACGCTCCCCTCAGCCTACCCTATCCGGCACCGACCTCCCCTTCTCCCCCGACGGGCTCCACGTCGTCCTCGTCGACGACGTCATCTATACCGGCCGGACCGCCCGCGCCGCCATCGACGCGCTCTTTGATAAGGGGAGACCCGACTCCGTCCAGCTCGCCGTCCTCATCGACCGCGGACTCCGGGAACTGCCCATCCGCCCCGATTACGTCGGCAAAAACGTCCCCACCCGCCACAGCGAACAGATCTCCGTCCGCCTCGCCGAACGCGACGGCGAGGAAAAAGTCTCGATCCTGGAATGACTTCCTTTTCTGAAGAAAAGGAAGCAAAAGACTTTTTGAAGGGGCAGGGAAAAGAAAAAGCGCATTCAAAGAAGCTCCTCCCCCAAAAGCCGCCCGGTACGGATGGGCGGCTTTTTCCTTTCGCTCGGGGGAGCGTGTTCATATCCTCCCGAGGGTCGAAAAACGCCCGATACGGCCAGGGCGTTTTTCGGTTTGAGCGCCCCTCGGCGGAAGGAGTCCTGTCAGCCTCCCCCGAGAGGAAAGCCTTTTCCGTCCGATCTGCTGTAGGGCGGGGGTTTACCTCCCGCCGCATCCGATGTGCGACATTGAACTTGCTCCTGCCGTTTTTTTTAAAAGAAAAAGCCGACCCGCGTACAGGCCGGCTTTCAGCGATAGGGGGTCGGATCCGACGTCTGATCGAGCAGATAATCCACGCTGACCCCGTAAAACCGAGCAAGCTTGATCAACGTTTCCGCCGTCAGCGAGATCACACCGTTTTCATATTGCGAATAGGTGTTCTGCGAGACGTTCAGCACCTTTGCCAGATCCGCCTGCCGGAGGTCGCGATCCTCCCGGATCGCCCGGAGATTTTTGAAAACCATATACCTCGCCTCCTTTTTGTTTTATTTTAGAATATCTGTAAAAAAGATATTGACTTTTATCTGTAATACAGATATAATGAAAAAGATCTCATTTGAACACAACAAAACCGCAATCTGCAGACAAAAAAACAAATGCGGAGAAAAGCAGGATATGCTAAACAAAATAAAGTCGCTTCTGTATGATATTTCCGTCACACAAAGGCTGACGAAAACACCGCAAAAAAGCGCTTCCTCTTACAACATCTTTCAGGCGCTACAAATAGAATGGAAAGAAGTGCACACCTGCCGTTTTATCGCCTCACTTCTCTCTCCAAACGGAAAACACGGACTCGGACTTGCTCCCCTTTGCCTGTTCTTTTGGTATGTTCTGGGGCTTGATACATCCCCTTCCCCGACCGCCACGGTAACTTTGGAAGAGGTGATAACAGACAATCGACGTGTTGATATTGTAATCCGCAACGACGAACACGTTTATCCCATTGAAGTAAAAATATGGGCCGGCGATCAAAACGTCCAATTAGCGGACTATTACCATTATTACTTTGAAACAAAAAAGTATACCGACAAAAAGATTTACTACCTCACCCCGACTGGCTGGATGCCTTCTCTGCAAAGCGTTGGCAATCGACTTGATAAAAAGTGTATTGTCCTTCTTTCCTTCGAAAAACACATTTCCCTTTGGCTGAAAAAAGTAGCCGAGCTCGAACATATCGACCCCGGTCTTAAAAGAATCCTCGAGCAATATCAGGAGGTGCTGAACGAAATGTGCAAAACGAGCAAAGAAGAGAAAGCCGTCATGGAAGCCATTGGCTTGGATAAAACCTTTGCCGTAACAGATAATCTGTGCGCGCTGGTCTCCTTGCTGGATCTGAACGGAGACAAGAACGGAAGTATCCAAAAAGCCATCCAAAAAGCATATTTGCGGCGTTTTTTGGATTTTGACACAAGCAAATACATCTTCGTTGATACCCCGGAGCAAGAGGTGATACAAAAAGCGGGCAATCACGTCTTGCTATTCATCGGGACAAAAGGGGAAAACCCAAAAACGGTCGCATGGGTCTGCGTCGATAAAAACCTGTATTTAAGATGCGAAAAGCTGGAAGAAGTCCATTCCGAAATCTGGAAAGACGAATGCTGGGTCTATATCAAACCGGATGATTATTACTCCGGTGAAAAATACCGACTTGACGATTGCAGAAACGCGCTTGCTTATTCGGGAAAAATCAAAATCGGGAAACTTTTGGACGAAATTAAGGGCGAATGAATCTTATCTTGTAAAAAAGTGAGTTTTTTCAACAAAGAAGGAGAAAACAATGGTTCCTTGAAGTGCGAAATGTGCGGTAATTCTTCTTTAACAAAGGAGAACGGTTTTTTTATATGCGACTTCTGCGGAACAAAGTATTCCACTGAAGAAGCGAAAAATCTTTTGCTTTGGGATGGGGAAATAAAAGGACCGGTAAAAATCGATCATTTGAGTGAAATTGACAACAAATTCGCTAATGCAAAAAGGCTTTACGAACGCGGAGACGGAGAGAAAGCATACGATATTTTTGTTGATATTCTGAATGCCGACCCGCAAAACAGCAAGGCTCTGCTTTACGCCGGTCTGTCTCTTGGAAAACAAAAAGATTCAACTCGAAAACCGCTGGATAATACCATAGTATACTTTGATGACGCTTTCAAAGCAATGCACGAGCAGGCAGGAGAGACTGCAGAATTCTTTGCATTCTCCGCAGAGGCTTTTTCAAAGATTCGCGATATGCTTCAGGAAAACTACCAGGCACGCATAGAGAAAGTGACCGATTTGGAAAAAACTCAGTTGCAGCAGAATATAGAATATAGCAACAGCATATTGGATTCGATCGGGTATTCCATCCAGTCAAAAACGGAACTGTCTACTGCAAACGCGAATATGCAAGGGGCGATCCGATTTCTCGCTGATAAAGTGATAGATCGCTTCTCTGCCTTGCAAATAACGAGCTATCACGAAGCTCCGGAGAGTTTTTTTGCTTCCTTTATCGAGTTTTTTAAATTCCGATACTTTGGTAACTTTGACAATTCTTCCATTTGGGAAAACGATAAAAAACTGCTGGCACCGCTTCTGAAAACTGAAAACGCAACTATAAAAGATTTTTATGATTCTGAAGAAGCCATAATTTCCAAGCAAACAATCAACAATCTAAAAACAAAGAAAACCAATTTAAAATGGGGCCTTGCCGGCGGTTTATTCCTTATGTATTTGTCCGTTATCCTTCTCGGCGCGTATATAGAAACAAAATCTCTCGAAAATTGGTTTTTATTACTCGCCATTTTTGGAATTATAGTTTCAGCAACCATCATATCAATCATGATAGCCAAAATAAGGAAAACCAAAACCGCGATTAAGTATTATGAATCAAAAGGAAATAACCAGTAACTCGCTTTCTCTTTTTCTTCTTCTGTTTGTCTTGCTGCGAACGCACTATCCATTGCAAAAAAGCCGCCCGGTACGCTTGGGCGGCTTTTTCCTTTCGCTCGGGGGAGCGTGTTCATATCCTCCCCCCGGCCCGCAGCGTCTCAGCATCGCGTTTTTTCCGTGGCAAGCGGGAGAAAGCAAAAAAAAACAGGAAACTATTTAAAGAAAGTTTAAGAAAAACAAAAGATTTCTCCCGAAACTTGCAAAACCCGATTTTTTCTGCTATGCTGGATCTGTAAACAAGCAAAAACGGAAAGGAGCCGCGCCGTGAAAGAGAAAACAAACCGCCTTTTTTGTTTGATCCTCGTCTTTGATCTTTTGATCCCCATAGGGCTCGCCGTCGGCGCCTTTTCTCTCGGGCGGAAAGATGTTTCTTCTGCGAGCGGCCGATACGAGTACCCGGTCACTCCGCAAAAGACGCCGGAGCGCTGGAAGCAGCTGGATCACGGCGAGATCGAGCTCGCCAATCAGATCCCCGAGGACGTCCTCCCGCGCCTCTCCACCAAAGAGCTCCTGCTCACTTGTCTTGACTATCCGCTTTTCGGCGATCTTATGGCTTACGGAGGCGATCTGGCGGGGTTTGACGCCGTCAAAACCTACTTCAACGGCTTGCAGGCGCTTTGGGAGCGCGAGGATCTTTCTCCTGCTCTCGCTGATTTTTTTGCCGACTTCTTCTCCGAAAAACGCCCGGAGGAGGAAAGTCTGAGAGAACTGTATCCGCGCTTTCTCTCCGCGCTGGTCTGCTCGGCGGCCGAAGACGGAAAGATCACCGACGCCGACCTTGCTTCAATCCTCTCCTCCTGCCGCGCGCTCGCAGCCGACAGCCGGGCGAGCCATAACGACGCCGTTGCTTTTTTCTCTCTCGTTCAACGGCTCTCCGCGCCGGATAAAACCGCAGTCTCTCCGCTCGCGCACAGCGCCGCGGACGGCCGGTACGAGTACCCGGTCACTCCGCAAAAAACGCCGGAGCGCTGGAAGCAGCTGGATCACGGCGAGATCGAGCTTGCCTGCCGGATCCCCGAGGACGTCCTCCCGCGCCTCTCCACCAAAGAGCTCCTGCTCACCTGTCTCGACTATCCGCTTTTCGGCGATCTTATGGCTTACGGAGGCGATCTGGCGGGGTTTAACGCCGTCAAAACCTACTTCAACGGCTTGCAGGCGCTTTGGGAGCGCGAGGATCTTTCCCCCGTCCTTGCTTCTCTCTTTGAGGAACTTGCCGAAAAAGGGATCGCAAAAGAGCCCTCCCCGGAGCTGCGCCTCTCCTATCTTTCCGTTTTAACGCGGGCCGCCTCCCGGGACCGGAAGCTCCGGGAGCAGGAGCTTTCCTCTCTTCGCCGATCCTGCCAAGCCGCCGCAGAAAAAGCCGCCGGCGAGAAAAGCTCTCTTCTCTTCTCCCGCCTCCGCGATTCGCTCGACGCGGCAGCTCCCCGTTAGAGTCCCTCACAGAAGACCGCTTCCCCGCCTTTTTCCCGGTGGATCTAAGCAAAAGCCGCCCATAAGGATGGGCGGCTTTTTGTTTTGACAAAACGGCGGGAGATTATTTATGCGCGCGTCTTCGCCGCGCGGCGAGAGGCATCGAACATCTCCCGCCGCCTACGCAAAAACTCTCAAACCGAAAAACGCCCTGGCCGTATCGGGCGTTTTTTGACCCGAGGGAGGATATGAACGCGCTTACCCGAGCGAAAGGAAAAAGCCGGGCATCCGTATCGCCCGGCTTTTGGGGAAGGAGCGTCTGTGTTCGCGCTCCCTCTGCTCCCTGCCCCTTCAAAAAGTCTTTTGCTTCCTTTTCTTCAGAAAAGGAAGTCTTCAGAAAAGTACGGCTTTTATTCAGAAAAGTAGAGAGCGAGGGGGAGGGAGACGACGGCTTTGAAGAGGTCCCCGTCGATCTCGACGCGGAAAAAGCCGTTCTGCAGTTCGGTGAGGCTTTTGGCGATCGCGAGTCCGAGGCCGCTGCCCTCGCCGGAGCGGGCGCTGTCCCCGCGCACAAAGCGTTCGGTCAGCTCCTCGGCGGGGATATTCAGCGGCGCCTCCGAGACGTTCTTGAAGGTGAGGACGGCGTAGTTCTCCTCTCTCTTCACGTCGAGGTAGACGCGGGAGTCCGGCGCCGCGTGCTTGGCGGCGTTGCCGAGGAGGTTGTCAAAGACGCGCCACAGGCGCCGTCCGTCCGCGAGGACGGAGAGCGGCTCCTCCGGCTCCCGCACCAGGAGGGAGAGCCCCCGCGCGGCAAAGCGCTCCTCGTACTCGGCGGCGCTCTGCGCGATCAGGACGGACAGGTCGGTCGGCGCGAGGACGACCTCCAGATTGCCGGAGGACGCCTTTGACGCCTCGACGAGATCCTCGATCAGTTTTTTCATCCGGGCGGACTGACGGGTCAGTTCCCCGGCGTATTCGGTGATCTTCGGATTTTCGGTCGGTTCGGCGGCGATCAGGTCTGCGTAGGAGACGAGGGAGGTGAGCGGCGTTTTCAGATCGTGGGAGACGTTGGTGATCAGCTCGGTCTTCATCCTCTCGCTTTTTAACTGCCGCTCCACCGCGTCCGCGACGCCGGCGGAGATGCTGTTGAGCTTTTCTCCGTGGCGGGCGAGATCCCGCGGCATCCGGGAAACGGCCGTACGGTAGGAGAGATCGCCCGAGGCGAGCGCCTCCCCGCTCTGTTTCAGTTTTTTCATCGAGACGGCCCACCAGAGGATATACAGAAAGGCGATCAAATGCAGGAAAAACCACGCGGGCAGGACGTAGGAGCGGTAGGAAAACTCCTTCCACACCAGAACGAGCTCCGCCGCGGAAAAGAGGAGAAAGAGAAGGACGGTGCGCGGCACAAGAGCGATCGCGTGCAGGCCGCCCCAGATCCCCCGCACAAAGATCAGATAAAGGAGCGTGCGGGCGAGGAGGGTGTGCGTTTTGATCCGCAGGGCGAGGTCGACCGTCCACAAAAGCCACAGCGCGGCGAAAAAGAGGAAAAGCACGGCCGGGAGCGCAAGCAGGAGCGGGAAGGGGATCGCCTCAGCGTTTCGCGGGAGGCGGGAGGCGCCGTAGAGAACAAAAAGAACGGCGAGGACGGCAACAGCGGTGAGGAGATCGAAAGGGATCCGCTGCCAGAAGCCGGTCTGCGGCTCCCCACCCGCACGTCTCCTGCCCGCCGCCCGCAAAAGGAAGAGATGCAGGAGGACGGCGAAGAGGAGGGAGAGGAGGAAGATCGCGTAGACGGCGTAGCGGAGGGTATACGCCGCGCGCACGCCGAAGCCGAACACGGCGTACGGATCGAGCATCGCAGGTCCGTCCAAAAGGAAGAGGACCATCCAGCGCGTCTGCATCGCACCCCGCGGGAGCGTAACGTAGAAGCTCCGGCGGGCGAGCTCCGTCCCTTCCCTCCCCTCCAGGTCGCCGGAGAGGACGCCGCCGTGGACGTCGGTCACGGCGTAGGCGAGGCGGCTGCCCGGCCGGGGATTGATGCGGGCGTCGGCAGCCATCACCGAGGAAGCCCCGTACGCCGCAAGATAGTTTTCGATCGCACGGTTGAGGTCCCGCTCTCCGAGCTCGGCGAGGAGCTTCTCCTCCGCCGCGTCGGCGGACGGCTCGCCGTACAGGTCCGCCGCAAAGCAGAAGGCGGCGGCCAGCGCTGAGAGCGCCGCGGTGAAGAGAAAGAGCAGCGCAAAGAAAAACGCCGCGGCTTTGAGGAAAAAGGGATATCCTTTCCTTTCTTTTTTTGCTTGGTCACGATCCATGGGTAGGCTCCTTTTCCATTTTGTAGCCCTGCCCCCAAACGACCTTCAGCATCCGGGGCCGGGAGGGGTCGATCTCGATCTTGGTACGGAGATTGCGGATATGGACGGCAACGGTCTTTTCCCCGCCGAGCGGGTCGCCGCCCCAGACGCGGCGGTAGATCTCCTCCGGGGAGAAGACCCGCCCCGGATGCTCCAGAAGGAGCTTCAGGATCCCGTACTCGGTCGGCGTGAGAGAGAGCTGCGTCCCGTCCAGCGTGACGCGCTTGGAGCGGTCGTCCAGCTCCAGCCCGCCGCAGGAAAGCACCCCCTCCCGCTCCCCGCCGCCGCCAAGCTGCAGATAGCGGCGCAGACAGGAGCGCACCCGCGCGATCAGCTCCGCCGGGTTGAAGGGTTTGGTGACGTAGTCGTCGGCGCCGACGGTCAGCCCGAGGATCACGTCCGCGTCCTCGCTCTTGGCGGTCAGCAGGATCACCGGTACGTTGCTCTCCTCGCGCAGAGCCGCAAGCGCCGAGATCCCGTCCATCTCCGGCATCATGATGTCCAGCAGCACAAGATGGATCTCCTCCCGCCGCAGGATCTCCAGCGCTTTTTTGCCGTCCGGCGCCTCAAAGAGGCGATACCCCTCGGAAGAAAGATAAATGCGCAGCGCCTTGACGATCGAGGGCTCGTCGTCACAGATCAGAATGTTTGCCATGTCCGCCTCCTTTTTTCTTTATTGTACTCTTTTTTCACGAAAGAAACAAGCAGGAAAAAGGTTAAGAAAAAGGAAAGACCTACTTTTCTGAAGAAAAGTAGGCAAAAGACTTTTTGAAGGGGCAGGGAGCAGAGAAAGCGCGAACACAGACGCTCCTCCCCCAAAAGCCGCCCCGGTAAGGATGGGGCGGCTTTTTGTTTTGACAAAACGGCGGGGGATTTTTTATGCCGCGCGTCTTCGCCACGCGGCGGTATTCGATGCCGCTCGCCGGAGGCAAGCGGCGGTTCCCGACCTACAAAGAGAAAAGGAGCGGGAGAAGGCTCCCTCTTGAGGGAGCTGTCGCCGTAGGCGACTGAAGGAGTTAGGGAAGGAGGGAGAAACACAGGAGAAACGACAGAGAGGAAAAACTCCTTCCACCGCAAGCGGTCCCCCGGCCCGTCGGGGTCCCCGGAAAGGTCCGGAGGACCTTTTGGGGATTCGGGCCCTCGGGAGGGAGGCAGACAGGACTCCATCCGCAGCGGGTCGCTCAACCCAAAAAACGCCCGGGCCGTATCGGGCGTTTTTTGATCCGAGGGAGGAAATGAACACGCTCCCCCGAGCGAAACGAAAAAGCCGCCCATCCTTATGGGCGGCTTTTGGGAAAGGAGCGTCTGTGTTCGCACTCCCTTCTGCTCCCTGTCCCTTCAAAAAGTCTTTTGCTTCCTTTTCTTCAGAAAAGGAAGTCTTTTGCCTACTTTTCTTCAGAAAAGTAGGTTTCTTTTTCCTTCTAATTCCCGCATTCGACGCTGATGCGGTTGAAGAGGTCGAGGACGTCCTCGGTCCTGAGGTTTTTCTTCTCCTCGCCGGCGCAGTCGAAGACGATCTTTCCGCGGTCGAGCATGATGAGGCGGGAGCCGTACTCGACGGCGTATCGGAGGTTATGGGTGACCATCATGGCGGTGAGGCGTTTTTCCCGCACGAGGCGGTCGGTGAGGAGCATGATCGTCTCGGCGGTGCGGGGGTCGAGGGCGGCGGTATGCTCGTCGAGGATGAGAAAATCGATGGGGGTCATCGTCGCCATGAGGAGGGCGAGCGCCTGGCGCTGGCCGCCCGAGAGGGAGCCGACCTTGACCGAGAGCTTATCCTCGAGGCCGAGGCCGAGATCGCGGAGCATCTCGCGGTAAGCCGCGATCCGGTTCTTCCGGACGCCGAAGGCGAGCCCGAAGCGTCCTCCCTTGCCGTCGGCGAGGGAGAGGTTCTCGAGGATGGTCATCTGCGGGCAGGTGCCGAGGGCGGGGTTCTGGTAGACGCGGCCGATGCGGCGGGCGCGGACGTAGTCCTTCTCCCGGTCGACGGACTCCCCGCCGACGAGGATGCTGCCGGCGTCCTGGCGGATGCTGCCGCAGATCAGATTGAGAAGCGAGGTCTTCCCGCTGCCGTTGCTGCCGACGATGGAGAGGAACTCCCCGTCCGGCACGGTGAGGGAAAAGCCGTCGAAGACGCAGATCTCGGTGACGTCTCCGGGATTATAGATCTTGCGGATATCGCGTACTTCAAGCACGGGCGCCGCCTCCCTTCCTGCGTCTCTCAAACGAGCCGACGGCGAGGATCGCGAGGAAGAGGACCGCCGTGATCAGTTTGAGAAGGCTCGGGTCGAGCCCCGCGAGGATCGCCGCCTGGATGCAGAATTTATAGAGGATACTGCCGACGAGGGCGGCGGTGGTCAGCTTGACGAAGGAGAGCTTTTTGAAGACGGTGAGCCCGATGATGACCGAGGCAAGCCCGAGGACCATCTGTCCCGTGCCCATCGTGCTGGAAAAGGAGCGCTGCTCCTGGCAGACGACGGCGCCGCAGAGGGCGACGAGGGAGTTGGAGAGGACGAGCCCGAGGATCTTGGCTTTTCCCTCGCTTTTAGCGAGGGAGGTGACGAGGACCGGGTTATCGCCCGCCGCGCGCAGGAGCATCCCGCTGCCGGTGCGAAAGTAGAGATCGAGCAGGAATTTGAAGAGCAGCGCGATCACAAAGGAGACGATCAGCTTTTTGCCCGAGAGGGAGACGGAGCCGAGCAGCGCGTCGAGAGCGGGGAGGGTGAAGAGCGTGTCGACGCCGCGGGGGATGGGGAGGTTGGAGCCGGCGATCTTGAGGTCGATCGAGAAGAGGGCGGTCATCGTAATGATGCCGGCGAGCAGATCCCGCACCTTCAGGCAGACGTGGATCAGCCCGGTCGCGAGCCCGGCGAGCGCCCCCGCCAGCATGGCGACGGGGAGGGTGAGGAGGGGATGGACGCCGTTTGTGATCAGGAGGGCGGTGACGGCGGCGCCGAGCGGGAAGCTGCCGTCCACCGTCAGATCCGGGAAGTCGAGGATCTTATAGGAGATCAGGAGCCCGTAGCAGAGGAGCGCGTAGATGAGTCCCTGCGTCAGGGCCGATATGAGAACGTCAAGCATGAGCGTTTTCCCTCGGGATCAGGCGTCCGCCTTCACGGCGGAGGCGGCGACGTCGGCGGGGACGGAGACGTCCAGCTCGCCGCAGGCCGTTTCGTTGAGATAGATCTCGTACTCGGTGACCGCCTCAAAGGGGATGTCGGCGGCCTTCGCCTCTCTCCGGAGGATCCTTGCGGCGAGCTTGCCCGTCTGGATCCCGAGCTTGTAGTAGTCGATGCCGGCGGAGGCGACGCAGCCCTTTTTGACCTGCTCCACCTCGCTGCCGTAAACGGGGATGCCGGCGGCGTTGGTCTTTTCGAGGATGGAGTCGAGCACGTCGACGACGCCGTTATCGGTCAGGTTGGAGAAGCAGTCGACCTTTTTGGCGATCAGGCTGTCGGTCGCCAGCGGGACCTCGGACTGGGCGGCGACGCCGACGGCCTCGATGGTGAAACCGTAGGAGGGGGCTTTTTCCTTATATTCCGCGATCGCGGAAACGGAGTTCGGCTCGCTGAGGGTATAGAGGATGCCGATCGTCTTTGCGTCCGGCTGGAGTTTGCGGATCAGCTCGAGCTGCGCCGTGACGGGGAGACGGTCGGAGGTGCCGGTGACGTTCCCTTCGGTGAGGGAAGCGGCAGCGGGATCGGTGACGGCGATGAAGACGACGGGGATGTCCTTCTCTTCGGCGGCGTTGAAGCACGCCATCGCGGAGGGCGTGGCGATGCCGACCATCAGCGCGGCGTTCTTCGACGCGAAGGTCGAGGCGATCTGGGCGTTGAGATTATCGTCGGCGCCGGCGTTCTGCACGTCGACGGAGAAGTCCTTGCCTTCGGTCAGCCCCGCTTCCGCGAGCCCGGCGAGGAAGCCGGTGCGGCAGTTATCGAGCGAGGGGTGCTGGGCGTACTGGTTGATCCCGATCACGGGGAGGGTCTTCTCGCAGGAGAAAAGCGCGAGAGAGGAGAGGAGGAGGATCGCGGCTGCAAGGAGAGAGAAGATTTTTTTCATTTGGTTTTTCATGGCGTGTGCCCTTTCTTTTTTCTTTTTTTATTTTATGCGTGTGTGCGCGGCGGGAAAAAACAGATTCCCGCGCCGCCATCGTTTTTCGTTGCGTTCCATTTTGTTCTCCTTTCCTTCAGGACGAAAAAAAGCGCATCCGTCCCGTCTGCCGGGACAGAAGCGCTGCTTCTGCGGTGCCACCCTGCTTGGCGCTTGCGCGCCCTCTTACGCATACCCACGATATGCACGGCGGGATCACGGCCGCCAGCCGTCGTCTGCTACTCGCTTGCGCTTTCGGACGCCCTCACGGGTCCATTCACAACGCCGTACACCTGCCGCATCCCACCCGCCGCGGCTCTCTGGAGGCTCTCTGCGCTGCTACTCTTCCCGATCATCGGTTTGTTCTTTTTTTGCAGTATAGCACCGGCCGGGCGGTTTGTCAAGGGTTTTTGCATTTTTTGTTTGTCGAACTTGCAAAAAACGCCCCGAACGCTTGATATTGACAAAAACAGAGGGACTGATATATAATAGATTGATAAAGAGACTGAAACTTTTCGATCCGTTACGGAGAAAGAGAACACGATATGGAAAACACACGCCCGGACCCCCGCCCGGAGGAGATCTCCGAAGCAAAAGAAGAAGAAAAAACCGGGACCGCGGAAAAGGGACCCTCCGCCGTTTCCCCCGGCAAGGAGATCCGCGAAGGAGCGGAAAAGCTCCTTTCCGCCGCGCGCGCGTTCGCGTCCGAAAAGGCGCCGGAGCTGCGGCGGGCCGCCAACGCCGCCGCGCAGCGCGCGGAGACCCTCGCCGCGCAGGCGCAGCCGCGCCTTGCCGCGATGAAAAAAGCGGCGGCGGCACGGGCCCGAGCCGCCGCCGGAGCGCTCGACCGGACGCTGAAAGCGGCAAAAGAACGCGACGCCGACGCCCTGCGGGAGACGGCGCTTCGGGCGGCGAGGGCCGCCGGAGAAAAGGCGAACGCCGCCCGCGGGAAGGCGGAGGACGTACTCTCCCGGATCCGCTACGACATCAAAGCCTTCCGCGACAGGGACCCCGCGGCGTCCTCCGACCTTGAGGTGGCGCTGCTCTACTCGGGCTTTCACGCGCTGCTGGCGCACCGCGCCGCGCACGCGCTGCACACGCGGGGCTTTTCCTTCTCAGCGCGGGCGCTGAGCCAGACCGCAAAATTCTTCACCGGGATCGAGATCCATCCCGCCGCGAAGATCGGACGGGGGCTGGTGATCGACCACGGCAGCGGCGTTGTGATCGGGGAGACCGCCGAGATCGGCGACGACTGCACGATCTATCAGGGCGTGACCCTCGGCGGCACCGGCAAGGACACCGGCAAGCGCCATCCCACCCTCGGCCGGAACGTGATGGTCGGGGCGGGGGCGAAGGTCCTCGGCCCCTTCACCGTCGGGGACAACTCCAAGATCGCCGCCGGCGCCGTGGTCCTCAAGGAGGTCCCGCCGGACAGCACCTGCGTCGGCATCCCCGCCAAGGTCGTTTCGGTCGCCAATCACCGCGTCGAGCAGAGCGATCTCGACCAGATCCACGTCCCCGACCCGGTCGCGGCGGAGCTTGCCCGGCTGGAAGAACGCGTCGCCCGCCTGGAAAACGCACGGAACACGGGAACCGACGTTCCCGAATGCAAAAACAAGGAAGAAGAATGATATGCAGCTCTACAACTCTCTGACCAGACAAAAGGAAGAATTCGTCCCCAACACGCCGGGCAGGGTCGCCATGTACACCTGCGGCCCGACCGTCTATCACTTTGCCCATATCGGCAACCTCCGCTCCTACATTATGGAGGACGTGCTGGAAAAAACCCTCCGGTACTTCGGCTACGAGGTAAACCGGGTGATGAACATCACCGACGTCGGGCATCTCACAAGCGACGCCGACACCGGAGAGGACAAGATGCTCAAGGGCGCAAAACGCGAGCACAAAACGGTGATGGAGATCGCGCGCTATTACACCGACGCCTTCTTCGCCGACTGCGAAAAGCTCAACATCCGCCGGCCCGACACCGTCGTCCCCGCGACCTCCTGCATCCCCGACTTTATCCGGATGGTGGAGGGGCTGATCGAGAAGGGCTACGCCTACCTCTCGGAGGGGAACGTCTATTTCGACACCTCGAAGCTGGAGCGCTATTACGTTTTCCACGACTTCAAGGAGGAGGATCTGGCCGAGGGCGTGCGCGAGGGAGTGGAAAAGGACCTCGCCAAGCGCAACAAGACCGACTTTGTCCTCTGGTTCACAAAATCCAAGTTTGAAGACCAGGAGCTGAAATGGGACTCTCCCTGGGGCGTCGGCTATCCCGGCTGGCACATCGAGTGCTCCGCCATCTCGACCAAATATCTCGGCGAGCGGATCGACATCCACTGCGGCGGGATCGACAACGCCTTCCCCCATCACACGAACGAGATCGCGCAGAGCGAGGCCTACCTCGGGCACAAATGGTGCAACTGGTGGTTCCACGTCCTGCATCTCAACGATCAGTCCGGCAAGATGAGCAAGTCGAAGGGAGCGTTCCTCACCGTCTCCCTGCTCGAGGAAAAGGGCTACGCGCCGCTCGCCTACCGGCTCTTCTGCCTCGGCTCGCACTACCGCCGCACGCTGACCTTCTCCTTTGAGAATCTCGACAACGCGCAGGCGACCTACGACCGGCTCGTCTCCCGCATCGCGGCGCTGCCGGAGGACGGCGCGCCGGGCGGCGAGGAGGCGGAGCGCTGCCGCGCCGCCTTCCGCGAGGCGCTCTCAAACGACCTCAACACCTCCCTTGCGCTGACCGCGCTCTACGACACCCTCAAAGCCGACCTCTCCGGCCGGGCGAAGCGCGAGCTTATCGCGGAGTTTGACGAAGTGCTCTCCCTCGGGCTGCTCGACGCCGCCCGCGCGGAAAAGGAAAAGAAAAACGCCGACCCGGCCGCCGACGCGGCGGATCCCTTCATCCTGCATATCCTCGAACGGATCGAGGCGCGCAAGGCCGCCAAAGCGGCAAAAAACTACGCCGAGGCGGACGCCATCCGCGCCGCGCTCGCCGCCGAGGGCGTCACGCTGACCGACACCCCGCAGGGAACGAAGTTCACGGTAGGGGAAACAAAATGAAAGAAGAAAACCGCCGCGGCAGGCTGATCGTCTTCGAGGGGATCGACGGCTGCGGGAAAACGACCCAGCTCTCCCTCCTCCGGGCGCGGCTGGAGGCGGACGGCCGCCGCGCCTTCGTCACGAGCGAGCCGACCTGCAAGGCGGACCACGTCCCCACGCCGGCGGGGCGTCTGATCGGGGACGCGCTGCGCGGGAAGACCGTCTACTCCGACACCGCGCTCGCCGCGCTCTTCCTCGCCGACCGCGTCGCCCATAACACCGACCCCGCGCTCGGGATCCGGCGGTTCCTCGACGGGGGGACCGACGTCATCTGCGCGCGCTACTACTATTCCACCGCCGTCTATCAGGGCAACCCCGGGAACCTTGACTGGATCCTCTCCGCCCACCTCTCCTGCCCCGATATCGTCCGGCCGGATCTCTGCGTCTTCCTCGATCTCTCCCCCGAGGAGTCCCTCGCCCGGATCAGAAAGCGCAAAGGGGAGACCGAGATCTACGAGCGGGGCGCCGATATGCTCGCCGCCGCAAGGGAAAAATATCTCTCCGTCTTCGACGCCGTGAAGCGTCTCGACCCCGCGCAGAACATCCGCGTCCTTCCCGCCTCCCTCCCGGTCGGCGTCCTCGCCGACGAGATCTACAGCGAGGTCAAAAAGCTTTTCTGACGGACGCCTGCGATAAACGGGCGGATAACGAACGGGCCATCGTGAATCCAAAGGAGTGATTCCATGTCAAAGGAGCCGATCTCAAACAGCCGTGATTTCGGCGCGATCATCTCTATCATTGAAAACGCAAAAGGCCGGGCGCTGAATGCCGTCAACGCGGAACTGATCCGCATGTACTGGGAGGTCGGCAACTACCTTTCGGAGCTTTGTGCCAAATCCTCTTTCGGCGACAAAACAATCGATGAAGTTGCCGACTACATTTCCAGGATCGCGCCGACCGTGAAAGGGTTTACGCGCCGCGGACTGTACAGGATGAAGCAATTCTATGAAACGTATCGCGGCGATGAAATTGTGTCCGCACTGCTGACACAAATCAGCTGGACGAATCATTTGATGATTCTGTCGAAAGCGAAAAGCAAGGAAGAGCGGGACTTTTATGTGGCATTGGCGGCAAAAGAACGCTATTCCTCGCGCGAACTGGAGCGGCAGCTCGACAGCGCTTATTATGAGCGGTATCTGCTATCCTCCGGAAAACAACCGCCGGAATCGGTCCCGAAAAACGTCCGTAACAGGATCCTGGATACTTACGTATTGGAATTTCTTGATCTGCCGGAGCAGTATTCGGAGCAGAATTTCAAAAAAGCGATCATCCGGAATCTGAAACAGTTTATTTTGGAGTTTGGCAAAGACTTTACCTTTATCGGCGAAGAATACCGGGTACAAGTCGGCGGACAGGATTTTTATATTGACCTGCTGTTCTACAACCGCGCGCTTTCCTGTCTGGTGCCCATCGAACTGAAGATAGGAAAATTCAAACCGGAGCATATCGGACAAATAAACTTTTATCTGGAAGCGCTTGACAGAGATGTAAAAAAGCCGAACGAAAACCCGAGCGTAGGATTGATCCTCTGCGCAAGTAAGGACGATGCGGTTGTGGAATACGCCTTGAGCAGAAGCTTGTCGCCGACGCTGGTTTCGGATTATAAACTCAATCTGCCGGATAAAAAGCTGTTGCAAAGCAAATTGAAAGAGTTGGCGGATCTGGCGATTGAAAACGATACGGCAGATGATGAACAGCAAGTTTGAAGGAGTTTTTATGCTGCAAGTTTCTCACATTACCAAAAAATACGGCAAGGTCTTTGCCTGCGACGACGTCACCTTTTCCCTCGACCGGGGATCGGTGACCGTCCTGCTCGGGCCGAACGGCGCCGGGAAAAGCACGGTCCTCAAATCGGTGATCGGCGTCCTGCGCTACACGGGCGAGATCGCGATCGACGGGCTCTACAACAAGTCGGTCGAGGCGAAGCGCCTCTTCGGCTACGTCCCGGAGATCCCCTCCCTCTATCCCAACCTCACCGTCTCCGAGCACGTGGAGTTCATCGCCCGCGCCTACAGGCTGAAGGACTATCAGGGATACGCCGACGAGCTCTTTGAGCGCTTTGAGCTCGCGGACAAGAAAAAGAAATTCGGGGACGAGCTCTCCAAGGGGATGCAGCAGAAGCTGAACCTGATCCTCGGGCTCGTGACCCGGCCGCAGCTCCTCATCATGGATGAGCCGATGATCGGGCTCGACCCGCACGCGATCAAGGAGCTGAAAAACGTGATCTCCGAGCTGCGCGCCGCCGGCAGCACGCTGCTTGTCAGCACCCATATCATCGACAGCGTCACCGAGCTCTGGGACCGGGCGCTGATCATGCAGACCGGCCGGATCCGCGCCAACGTGACCAAAGCCGAGCTCGACGCGGAGGGGCGCACGCTGGAGGAGCTCTTCTTTGCGATCACCGAGCACCGCTCCGAGAACGGAGAGGTCGTTTTTGACGCGCCGGAAGGCCCCGACGCCGGAGAGGGTGCCCCGTCATGACGCGTCTCTTCTTTTTCTACGCGCTCCATTCCTTCAAAAATCAGCTGAAAAAGCTTTTCAAGACGTGGGTGATCGTCTTCATCCTCGCCTGCTTCCTCTTCGGCATCCTGCTCGGGGTGGGGCTCTCCTTCCTCGGCGGGGCGGTCGAAGAAGGGATCGGCGAGCCCCCGGAGGAAGTCGAGACCGAGCCGGAGCCGGAGGATCCTTCCGGCCTCTCGCGCGAGGAGGGGCTGATCCTCCTTGAGCTCGCCGTCGGCGGGATCGCGCTCGTCGTCCTTGTGATCGACGCCCTCACCGGAGACAAGAGCGGGAGCCAGATCTTCCTGCCCGCCGATACCACGCTCCTCTTCCCCGCGCCCGCAAAGCCGCAGTCGGTCCTGATGTTCCGGCTCCTGCTGCAGCTCGGCGCCGCGGTCTTTGCCAGCGGCTATATGGCGTTCCAGATCCCGAACATCGTCCGGGGGATGGATCTCCCGCCCATGGCGGGGGTCGCGCTCTTCGGCGCGTGGCTCTTCCTCCTCTTTTATTCCAAACTGCTCGGCGTCTTCATCTACACCCTCGCCTCCACCTACCCCCGCGTCAAAAAGTACGTCCGCTGGACCGTCTACGGCGTGATCGCGCTCGTCCTCTTCCCCTTCCTCCTCTGGTGGAAGACTTCCGGCATCCCGTTTGAGATGGCCGGGCTGCTCGAGGCGGGCGGCCGCTTCTTCTGCACGCTGCCGGCGCGGCTGATCCCCGTCGCCGGATGGCTGAAGGGGCTCTGCTATCACGCCGCCGCCGGAGAGACCCTCCCCGCGCTCCTCTTTTTGGCAGCGCTCGTCCTCTTCCTCCCCGCCGTCTGTTTCTTCATCTGGCGGATCAAGGCGGATTTCTACGAGGACGCGCAGGCGAAAAGCGAGGAGACGGCCGCCGCGCTCGCTTCCGCGGCGGAGGGCGGCATCGTCAAACGCAAAAAACCGGACCGGGGCGACAGGATCCTGCGCGACAGGCTGCCCGCCGGCGAGGGGGCGCGCGCCTACTTTGCCAAAGCCCTCTACAACCGCCGCCGCTTTGCGACGCTCGGCTTTTTCACCAAATCCGCGATCACCTATCTCGTGATCGCCGCCGGGGCGATCTTCCTCGAAAAGACCGTAATCCGCTCGGGCAGCTTCCTCCCCTTCGGACTGCTCGTCTCCTTCGTCTCCTTCTACACCTCCCTCGGCAATCCCTTTGCCGAGGACAGCCGGAAGGACTGGTTCTTCCTCGTCCCCGCCTCCCCCCTCTCCAAGATCGCCTGGTCGCTCTGCGCCGGATTCGTGAAGAACCTGCTCGACCTCCTCCCCGCCTATCTCGTCACGGCGGCGGCGCTCGGCTTCCCCGCCGAGGCGCTCGTCTGGCTCCTCCTCTCCCTCGGCGTCAACTTTTACGCGTCGTCGGTCGGCGTTTTCCTCGATTTTGCGATCCCGGAGGGAGTCGCCAAGACCTTCAAATCGGTCGTCACCGTCTCCTTCCTCTACTTCGGTCTCGCGCCGATCGCGATCCCCGCGATCCTCGGGATCGTCTTTGAGGCGATGCTCCCCGCGGCGCTCGGCTCCGCCCTCCTCTCCCTCGCGCTCGGCGCCGTCTTTGCCGCGCTCTCGGCGCAGCTGGTCAAGACCGGGCGGAGATAACGCTCCGGAAAACAGAAAAGGACAGGATATTTCTCCTGTCCCTTTTCTTTTTTTCGCATTTTTCAAAGGAAGCGTTCGAGGATACGCTTTGTCGTCAGCTTGTCCTGGCTGTACTGATCCCGGATCCGCGCGGCGTAAGCGAGAAAGGCGCGGCAGAGATCCGGATGCTCGAAGAGGAAGGTGAGGTAGGGCTCCCGCAGGCGGGAAACGGCGACGGCGCTGTCGGAAATAAGGACCTTCACGTCCTCGAACGGCGCTTCCGGCAGAATATAGAACCGGTAGCCGACCAGCTCCTCCGAGATCCCGATGACGCGGCGGACGTGCGCCGCGTACTCCCGCGGCGTGTAGGAAACGGAAAGCTCCGGCAGATCCATCCGGACCGAGCCGCCCGGGAGCGCCTCCGCCGCCGCCACGGGCGCGTATTCGTGAAAACCGCCCCGCTCCGCGCTCCGCTTCAGAAAAGCGAAGCGTTCCTCCCGGAGCCGGAGAAGGTATTTTTTCCTCTCTTCGTCCGCTCCGCTGCGCCCGAGCGCGGAACGCAGGACCTCCTCCGGCATCGTGGCGAGGGAGAGCGCGCCGCCGAAAACGGCGAACGCGGAACCGTCCCGCCGTTCCGGATACGTGAGATCCGACGTCCGGTACACCCTGACCAGTTCCCCGGAGCGGGAGAGCAGCTCGCGGTACGCCGCCCCGTGCGCCGCAAGCTGCGCGGGGTCGGTATCGTAGCGGTACATCCCCGTCCCGTCCTCCGCGCCGATCACGTTGCAGCCAAAGATGCAGGCGCAGCCCGGGCAGAGGAAAAGCGTGGCGGAAAAACGCGGCCGGTGCGGCGTTTTGCAGTAGTAGGAACGGATCCTGCCGGAGGGATAGAGCGGCAGCCAGCTCTCGATCGCCGACGCCATCTCGGAGAGATCGCGGTTGATGTTGTGGATGATGGTGATCTTCACGCCTCCGGCGACGGAGAGCGCCATCAGCGTCGCCCATTTTGCGCGGAAAAGAGGATCGGAGACCATCCAGTCCATATTCTGGTCGGAATAGAGGAAGAGCTCCCGCTCCCCCCGCCGGATGACGCTGCCGAGGAAGCGGATGACCGCGCGCCGCAGTCCCTCCCTTCCGTAATAGGTCTCCGCCGTATCCGCGAGGATCTCCGTGTCCGCCGCCGCCTCAAAGGAGAGCGGCGGCTTTTTGACCTTTGCGGAGAAGAAGCCGATCTGGTCGATCAACCTTTCCACGAGGGGGCCGCTGTCCCCTCCGTCGTTGCTGTAAAGCCAGAGATAGAGGATCTCCGCCGCCTTCTCCCGGTCGGAAAACTCTTCGACCGGCTCGCCCGTCAGGCGCGCCAGCTCCCCCTCCTTGCCCTGTTCAAAGGTCCGGTCGAGCAGAAAGAGGCAGAGATCGCTCATCGTCTTCGGATTCGCTTTCGGCGAGCGGAAGCCGTTGCGGAAGCGGCTGACGTAGGAGGGATCGAGATTGAGGGCTTTGCCGAGGCGGATGTTCGAGAGCCCGGTCAGATCCATGACGGCGCCGAGCCTCTCCCCGAAGGCGCGGTAGGGCGTCTTCTCCCTCGGCGCTCCCGCCCCGCGCGGCGCCTCCCCCTTGTAGAGATAAAGCATCACCGCCCGCCGGACGGCGTCGGCGTCTCCCCGGTCGCCGCAGGAAACAAGGTCGCAGAGCGCGTTGACCATCCCCTTTTCGTCGGCGCAGAGATAGACGCCCTGCACCAGGCGCCACGCGCCGGCGCCGCCGTTTTTCGGTACGCGGGCGCCGCTGACCATCCGGCTGATATGCGACTGGTCGCACCCCGCGAGGCGCGCAAGGTCGGCCGAGCCGACCCCGAGCAGAGAGAGTAACTCTTTTATCCTTTGCCGGAACATCCCCTTCTCCTTTCCGTTTCTGTCGGTCACGTCCAGTATAGCCCGGATCCTTCCGGAAATCAAGGGTTTTGCCTGAAAAATTGTCAATGACAATGCCGAGGCAATCCTTGAGACGTTCCGTTCCCTTTAGTATAATATTTTTATAATCTGTCTGATCATAGAGGAGGCGTTTTATGTTCTGTCCGAAATGCGGAAACGAGCTGGCGGATACCGCGCGCTTCTGCGGCAAATGCGGGAGCGCGATCGGCGGCGTACCGGACGGCCCGGCGCAGCAGCCGCCGGAGCCGCAGAAATTCAACTTTACCGCTCCGGCTTTTTCGGGCGAGGCGGCGTGCGGCGCGGTCGCCGATACCGCGGCGAGAGCCGTATCGAACGCGATTTCGGAACCGGGCGGAGTGATCGGAGCGGGTCTGAAATCGTTCTTCTCCTCTGTCGGCGCGGCGGTAAAGGACCCGAAGCGTCTGATCCCCGCGCTCGCGCTGGCTCTCGTGTGGCTCGTTTTGAACGTTCTGCAGGCGTGCGGAGTAAACCCGTTTCCGACGCGGATCCTCTCCTTCCTCACCTTTGCGGGCGGCGGGACGTCGGGCGGCGTCATCGGCGCCGTCGGCGGGATCGTCGGCAAAGGGATCTTCGCCGGCGCGCTCGTCTCGCTGATCGGGCTCTTTACCCGCAAGGGCGGCGTGAAGCGGTCCTTCGGGGAGACGGTCAAGGGCGCCTTCGGCGTCTCGCTTGATACGCTGTGGGCGTATCTCTGCGGGATCGGCGCGGCAATGCTTCTCTACTTATTCATCTCCGGCGGGGCGACCCGCGCCTCTTTTATGGGCGGGATCGCGGCGGCGTTCCTCGCGGCGAGAGCGGCGCTGTCCGGCGGATTTTTACGGCAGCTGCTCGGATCGTTCACAAAGAGCAAAAACGCGTCGCACCCGAACGTTTCGGGGATCGTCCGCGGGCTTGCCGCCGGTTTTGCGGCGGCGGCTTTGCTCGGAATGACCGGCGTCAAGCTTATTCTGCTCATTTTCGGCGGTCTGCTGTTTGCCGGCGGCGGCGTGATAATGATCCTGCAGGCGACGGGCGTCGTCAAATTCGGAAAGGGGGCGAAAGCATGAAAAAGATCCTGCTGAAACTGTTGTGCGGCGCGTTCGCGGCGTTCCTGACCGTCCCGTATCTCGCATTCCCCTCGCTTGCGGCGGACCTCTTCAATTATGACAAATTCATCAACAATCCCAATTATGAAGTCAGGGCGGAAACGCGGAACAATTTTGAACTGGACTTCTACTGGGGCGACACGTACCCGGACAAGGTTACGGATACAGGCGAGAAGCTTTTGCTTTACTATCTGTTCAACGCCCGGGACGCCAAGGAGAAACCGGGGTACCGCCTGTTTGAGCAGAAGGTCCATCTCACCTATAAACTCCCCTCCGCATATACGAGCCTGTATACGCCGGGCCGCAAGTACAGATATTACGTTGCGGACTTCTCGGCCGGGCGCAATGACGTCAAGGACAATATGGTCGACGACTATATCAACGAATATCAGTATCAATACTACTACGAGGATTTCAGCAGGGAGAACAAGGGTCTTCAGCCGGGGGAAACGGAAGCGTATTGTTACGGCTACGTGGTGGCGAATCAGCCGCATATCACCCTCTATCATATGAAATACGGCAACACCCCCACAATGGAGGATGCGGCGCAGAATCAGTACGAAGAATGGAATAAGGAAAAAGAGGCTAATACAGACGAGAGAAATACCATAACCGTGGAGCGCCAGGGCGGCGGAGACAGTATCCTTGTCGCCTACCACAGCTTATGGGACGATTCACCCAAGGAAACCTATAAAAGACTCAAGTACCACGAAGGCGGTTCTACGCTGATCGAGGAATTGAAGTACGAATCGACTCAGGAAACCTACGAATACTACTACTATACCCGCATTCCCGGGATCTCTGACGCATATACCGTAAATCATGTGCTGCTTAACCGGCTGACCGGCCACAAGATCGGCCTGGTAAGCCCCAAAAAAGAAGCGGTGGATCTGTACAACGATATGATGGAAAAATGGAAGGCGACTGTCGCCATGGCGCCGACTCTGTACAGTATGATGCCGGAGGTCAAAGCGGACGAACCGATCACTTACGAGGGCTTCAATATCGCGGGCGTTACCAAGCACGCCGAGACGGACCCCGGCGAGGACGGCGGCGTATCCGTCCCCGCGGCGATCGTGATCGGCGTCTTGGGCGGCGGCGCGGCGGTCGCGGGCGCGGCGGCGGCGTCCGGCGGCGCCGACGATAAAAAGAGAACGCAGAAAACGTACAAGATGTACGTGCAGAAGGACTTCGGCGACGCGATAAGACGCGGCGGCGACAAGCCCGTGGTGATCCGCGCGAGGATGGCGGAGGTCGAGGGGACGGCCGAGCGGGACCGCGGCGATCTGACCGCGCTGATCGCAGTCTCCGCCGACGGCATGACCGTGCACGGCGCCGCGCTCGCCGGACGCTACTGCGAGGCGACGGTCAGCGTGCCGAAAGAATACGATAAGGACACGGCGAGCATCACCTTTACCTTTACGGGAGAGGGCGGCAGCTTTACCAACACCGTCGTTTTCCGGGTGGTCGACGGTCCTCAGCTCAAATTCATCGACGAATCCGACGGGACGCTGTACGGCAGCGGATGCGGCATCGACGCGATCCCCGGCGACGGATTTACCTATACGGAGCGCTTTGCGATAGTGGACGCGCCGACGGCACCCAAGCTCTCCGACATCACCGCCGTCAACCCGGGCGAGTTTGACGTGGAGTTCGAGTTGACCGACCGGCCGGCGGTCTACCGGATGAACGTAAAGAACAACACCAAGCCCGAGCCGGATCACGATATCTTCGAGAAGCCGAAGGACAGGAACTTCGAGATCCGCGTCGCGGTCGAGGGCGAAAAGGAGCCGGTCAAGGGCTACGTCACGGTGACTCTCTATCCCGAGGGGATCACGGTCTCCTCCACGCAGGAGGGCAAGAAGAACAGCGTCAAATACGTCCGCGTGCAGGCGTACGAAAAGGAATACGCCGGCGATCTCGACAAAAAGTGGCAGGTTTCCGAGATCAAATTCACGCTCGCCCACACCGGCAAGGACAAGGCGATCATCGACCCGAAGGAAGCCGAATACAAGTTTGAAAAGCTCAAGGGCGCGGGCGGGCTCGGAATGCGCGCCGACAAGGAACAGTCGATCGCGGAGAAATTTGAATATAAAGAGTCGTACGGTATTCTGAACGAAAAGTTCACCTACGATTTCGAGCCGAATTCAACGCTCTGCGAGCCGGACGACGGGAAGTTCTTCATCGTATTGCTTCCCTGCACCGCAGAATATGACGGCGAAGAATATAAAGCCGATATACCGCTGAGACTGCGCGGCAAAGATTTCGACCCGATGGCGGGATGGGAAGAGGAATACGATAAGCTGAAAGGACGCATCGAAAAATTCTCCCTGCCGGAAAACAAGGACGATCTGCTCAAACGTCTCGCAAGTCTTGCCGAGGATCCGCGCTGTACGACCGAAGAGCTGAGGCTCACGAGCAAATGGATCGTACGCCAGTATATGACCTACTGGACGATCCAGAGTATGAAGAGCCAGGACGAAGCCAAGGTATACGACGTCATCATAGATTACCTTGAATGGGCAAAATTCTTCGGCGACTGCGCCTTTTCGATACTCGTGAATATGTACGCCGGTCCCGTCGCGGACGCGATAATATCGCCGACGAAGGACTTTCTCGCCGAGGCGATTGGCGAGACAGTGGCGTGCTGGATGCGCGGCCAATCCGTAAACCCCGATAATTTCAACTTCAGCAAAAACGTGTTCGCGATATTCGACAACTTCGTATCCGGCAATATCAGCTTCGCAAACTGGAAGCAGGCGGCGTATACGCTCGGCGCGTATTTCGCATTCGCTTCGATAAAGAACTTTTATATGACGCTGCGCGAGGAGAACAAGTTCGATCTTTACGGAGCGATAGTCCACGGTTTCGCGGATACGACGGCAACGGGTCTGAAAGCTGCAGCGGGTCATCTGTTCGACGCCGCGCTAAAAAAATGCCCCGGCTTCCGCGCCAAACTGAGCGCGTGGTGCGGCTCGTTCGTCAGCAAGCATCTCGGTTCGTCGGCGACGCTGCTCGATCTGCGCGCGGTCGACGGACTGACGAGATCGGAAATACTTCGCAAGTACCTCGACGGTCTGTTCGGTATGGGGATCGACAAACTTGTGGAACTCGACACCAAGATCCACGACAAGTTTATTTCGTCGCAGAACGGATTTGAATTCAACTCAGACGGTCATCTGATCGTTACGTTCTACTTTGAAGTAAACAATAAAAACTACGAGTGCGCGGTCGACGTGAACAAAGCGCTGTCCGACGCGATATCGAAAACGGGACAGATCATAGCCGAAGGCGGCTTCTTCGCATATCTTTTCAATGAGTTATACGGAAGCGTGCCATTCTCAGCATCCGTAATCGATGTGCCAAAGGACCCCCCGCTCCCGCCGGCAAAGAATTAAGGAACCAAAGAATGAAAGAACCAAGGAGGGAACGATATGTCAAAATTCTGTCAGAACTGCGGAGCGCCAACAGAGGAAAACACTAAATTCTGCCCGAACTGCGGCGCGGCGCAAAACGCCGCGCCGGCGCAGCCGAACGGCGCTCCCGCGTACGGAGCGCCCGCCTGCGCCGGGACCGGCGCCGTACGGCAGGGGATCCCCGCGCCGGGGTTCTCGGACCGGGTGAACCACCCGGAGATCCTCGCCGCCGTCAAGAAAAACCGCAAGGCGGCGGGCGTCTTCGCCTTCTTCCTCGTTCCGCTACCGCTGATCGGCTTTGTGATCTACAGCGTCGTCAGCGATCAGATGGAGATCGCTCAGGCGGCGATGATCGGCGGGATCGTTTCGGCGGTGTTCCTTGTTTTCGCGCTTTTCAGTTTCATCAGGGAACGCGCAAAGAACACCTACGAAGCGACGGTGATCGACAAGAGCTCCCGCGATACCTACCGTCACGGAACCTCGGATTCCCGTGAGCGTATCACCGAATATATCACCGTCGTGAGAACGGCCGACGGAAAGAAAAAGAAGATCGTCGAATACGAGGGATCGCAGCTCTGGGCGTACAACTACCTGGAGATCGGCGACCGCTTCCGATATCATCCGCAGTTCCCTTTCCCGTATGAGCTGTACGATAAATCCCGTGCGCCGTATCTCGCCTGCGTGAACTGCGGAACAAAAAATCCCGTTGAGGCCGACCGGTGTAAAAAATGCGATCTGCCCCTGCTGAAGTAAAGCGGGCGGAAGAAGCGGCCGGAAAGGAAGACTTTTCTCCCGGAAAAACGCCGCCTCGCATTGGGCAACCTGAAAAACAACCGATAAAGGAGAGATCGATCATGGCAAAATTCTGTCAAAAATGCGGCAAGGAATTGGAGGAAGGCGCAAGATTCTGCCCCGTATGCGGCACGCAGGCCGCGCCGGCCGCGCCGCAGGCGCAGACGCGGCAGCCTCAGCAGAAACCGAAACGGGAAGGAGGGTCCGCCAATCAGACGAAAACCGGATTTTTCGCCGAATGGAAGGAGCAGATCATCGATTTCTTCAAGCACCCCAAAAAGCTGATCCCCGCCATCGTGCTGTCGGTAATATGGACGGTTTTCTCGCTGATGTCCGGGCTCGGCGCCAATATCCCGGCGCTCAGGTTCCTCTATACGCTCACCTATTCAAACGGCGGGATGTACGGCGGTCTCTTCGGCGCGATCGGCGGCATTTTCGGCAAAGCGCTGTTCGTCGCTGTCGTAAACTCGTTCGTGCTTGCGCTCGTCAATAAGCAAAATCCGTTCAAGGGAATGAAAAAAGGCTTCAAGGGAGCGGCCGTAACAGGGGTTTCCGCCGTATCGCCGTATCTGATCGGAGGCGGCGCCGGGATCCTTCTGTACTGGTTCTTCAATATCACGTCCGCGCCGATCAACAGCGCGGCGGCGATCGTCGGCGCCGTCGCCGCGATACGCGCGGCGGGCAGCCAGAGCGGCGTCCTCTTCTCCCTTGTTTTTACGCTTGTCGGCAAGCTTTCAAAGGGAAAAGCGCCGTCGAGAACCGCCGTAAGCCGACTCCTTACGGGTGTGTCGGCCGGTTTCGCCGTTTCTTTCCCGATCACCTTCGCCAGATATCCGATCATCATTTTCTCCGTCGGCGCCTTACTGCTCGCGGCCGGGATCGTATCTTCGATCCTGATAAACGGGAAGGGCAAAAAAGCCGCCGCGATCGCTGCGCTTGTGCTGATGTTCGGCTTGACTCTGGCGCCGTTTTTCTCGCTGCCCGTCGCCGCGGAGGAAGGGGATGACGATGCCTACGTCATGTACAACGGCCGTCTCACCTACCACAACGGTCAGACGAACAAATACGGTCAGCCGTTTCCCGATATGATGGATTTCGACAGAGACGGCGATATCGACTACGCCGACCGTGTGATACGGCAAAAGCTGGTGCATAATCCGGATTATCTTGATCAGCCGGGATCCGCGATCGGTGTTGTTGTGGTAAGTGTCACGACCGTCCTCGTCGGAGCGGGAGGAGGCATCGCCGGCTCCGCGCTCGGCGGAGCCGCCGGCAGCGCGGCGTCCGCGGCGGGCAGCTCCGCTGTGGAGGCTGCCGGGACCGCGGCGGAGGACCTTGACGCGCCCGCGCCGGCGGATCACAGCGATCTGGGGCCCTATATCACACGCGACGGCGACGGCGATCTTGTAACGCGCGACCCCGCCACCGGAGAACAGAATACCTACGTCTCAAACGGAGACGGTACCTATACGAACCCGCTGACCGGTGCGACTTATACCGAAACGGAGCTGAAGGACGCGCTTGACAGCCGCGCCGAAAACGCGGGCCTGATCCGTAAAGACGCGGCGCAGGCGAAAAAAGCCGCCGAGGAGCAGCGCGCCGCAAATCAGGACGAGTCCTTCTACAGCACCGAGGCGCGCGCCGAACGGGAGGCCGCGGAGAAAAAGGAAAGAGAAAACGCCGAACACGACGCTTATGTGAAGAAGGTCGGCGCCAATCACGGCGTATTCGTCGGCGATGAAAAAGACGTCAGAAAAGCCGTGATAAGAGATCAGATGGACGATTATCAGAAAGGCGCCGAAGCCGAGGGCCGGGCGGAATACATGGACGCGGGTTATAAGACCGCAAAGCAGACCGAAAAAGCCGCCGACGTTGCGCTTGACGTGCTCGAAAAGTTCGATAAGACCGGCACCGCAAAGCTGGTCAAGGACGGTTACCAAGCCGGCAAGGCTTACGGTCAGGGGTTGATGGAAGTCGCCACGGGCGAAAAATCCTTCTCGGGCGCGATGTCGGCCGCGACCGTTAAAACCAGCGCCGAGATCGCCAAGAATCACGCGAGCGACTGGGCGGGCGGAGGCGTTGTCGGCTTCGCCGCGGAAGGGACCGCCAACGTGACCGGCGACGGTATCGCCGCAACAACGGATTCTCTCGCAAGAGGCAAAAGCCTGGAAAAAGCCCTTAAAGAAGGCAACAAGGCCGCCAAGCAGGGCGCGCTGAACTTCGCTGTCGACAAAACCGTTGATTTGGTCGGCGGGAAAGTCGGAGACGCGGTCATAGGCGAAGGCGGCGGAGAGGTCGTCGGTCACCTGCTCGATTCCGAAGTGACAAAAGAGGGCGTCAAGGAAGCCGCGGGCGCGTTTGCGGCGGACGAAATCAAAAACTCCCTGGAAGACGACGACTGACCGGATCACGGCAAGGCTCGGGCTTTGATCCGCGGCGCCGGTACGGTTTTCCCTTATTCCGGAGGTCTGTTATGGAATACGGCTATTCGATCCTGATGGGGATCTTTGCGGGGGCGATCCTGCTCTACGCCGGACTTTTGGCGCTGACAAAGGACTATAAGATGCTCCCGATCCGCGCGAGACAGTCGGTAAAGCCGAAGGATCCCCGGCGGTACGCGGCGCAGCTTGCAAAGGTGATCGCGCTCGTTTCGCTCTCCCCCGCGCTCAGCGCGCTCGCGGGGCTGTGGAGCATGACCGCCGCGCTGATCCTGCTGCCCGTCTCGATGGTCCTTTTGATCTGGCTCGGGACCTCGTTCATGAAAAACGTCGGCTGAAGCGTCTCGCCATGCGGCAAAAAAACGCAGAAAAGCCGTCTCACGGAACCGTGAGACGGCTTTTTTCCTTTTTTTCAGAGCTTGAGCGTCAGCGTTCCGCCAGTATAGGAGACGGTAACGGTCTTCTTCTCCCTCTCCACCGAGAGGAGATCGGCGGGGGTAAGCTTTTTCGCCTCCCGGAGCAGGCGCTTTTTTTCGTCGGAATAGGCGCCGACGTTGTCGGAGGTAAAGAGCACGCCGCCGCAGAGAGCGTTGAGGGTGAGCAGGGTCTTCCGCTCCTCCGGGGTCATCTCCATATTGTCGTCCCGCAAAAGGAAGACGTCCGGATCCGAGAGGAAGGCGCGGCCGTTCAGCTGCCGGCGGTAAAGGGTATTGAGGAGCGAGAACTTGGTCGAGGGGCGCTCCCGGTGCATCGGACGGAGGTAGAAATCTCCGTCGAAGGAGAGCGCCACGTCGCAGCCGATCCGGCAGTAGGCGACCTTGCCGAAGACGGAGGCGAGCGGCACGCCGCACGCAAGGATCTCCGCGCCCTCGGTGAGCCGGAGGAGGAGGTCGACCGCCTTTGCCATCCGCTCGCCGCGCGTGGCGTCCGGGGTCGGAACAAGGCAGGCGGCGTAGAGGAAATCGAGCTTGAGGAGCCGGTAGCCCCATTCGCGTATCACGGCGGAAAAGACCCGCTCGAGATAGGAGACGACCTCCGGGCGGTCGAGATCGAGCGCATAGAAGCCGGACCAGTTGCCGCCGGCGAAGACGGGCTTGCCGTCCTCCCCGCGAAGCAGCCAGTCGGGATGCTCGGCGACCAGCCGTGAGGTGCGCTCCGCCGCAAAGGGCGCGAGCCAGATCCCCGGCGTCATGCCCGCCGCGCGGATCCTCTCCGCGATCGGCGCCATCCCGCGGGGGAACTTTTTTTCATCGACGGAGAGCCAGTCGCCGACGGCGGTCTGATAGCCGTCGTCGATCTGGAAGAAGTCCGGCTTTTCGCTCTGCGCGGCAAAGCCGGCGAGATCCTCCGTGACGCTCTCCTCGCTGATGTTCTGATAACGGTTGTACCAGCTCGTGTAGCCGTCCACGCGCCGTTTGCCGGTCTTTTCTATCCCGAGGTCGGCAAAGTACGCGTCGAACACCTCGTCCTCCGCGCCGCGGTAGACGCGCACGGAGAGCGCGCGGTAGGGAGCGGTCAGGCGGCGGCCGGCGCACTCTTTTTCAAACAGGATGCAGTTCCGGTCGGTGTGGAAGCGGATCACGGTAAAGCCGCTGTCCTCCGCGAGGGAGCCGAAGAGGATCCACTCCGCGCCCCGCCGGACGTAGGCGTAGGAAAAGCCGTGCAGCCGTCCGCGCCTGCGCTCGGTCTTTGTGAAGCGGTAATCTCCGTAGGCGGAAAAGCCGAAACGTCCGTCGAGCATCCGGGGCAGCGCTCCGAGGGGACGGATCCGCTCCCCCGCGGTATGCTCATAACTGTCGGTCCAGCTCTGGTAGCCGTTTAAGAAGAGGCGGTCGTCCGGCCGGAAGGTGAAATCGAAGAGCGCCGAAACGCTCTCCAGCGTCGCCTCCCCCTCGGGCGCGAGGGTGAGGCCGATCCCCTCTCCGTCCGCCCGCAGATCGGCCGAGAGCGCGCCGACGCGCCCGCTCTCACGCAGGACGGCGTCCCGCCGCTCCCCGTCCCGGAACCGGAGCCGGAGTGAGGAAAACCGGAAGTCTCCCATCCGTCAGTTCTCCTCCGTCGCTTCCGCCTTTTTCGCGGCGCGCAGCTCCCGGATGCGGGAGAGGATCCGCTTCTCCCCGTAGAGGAAGAAGAGGAAGGCGCCGATCAGGCAGGCGACGGTGGCGACGACGGCGACGGTGCGGTACTGCCCCTCGCTGACGACCTT
This sequence comes from uncultured Ruminococcus sp., assembly GCA_902778725.1. Taxonomy (GTDB): domain Bacteria; phylum Bacillota; class Clostridia; order Oscillospirales; family CAG-272; genus RUG12395. Next base: position 16,115 of record CACYYS010000001.1, on the reverse strand, counting down.
TGTCCCGCTCTCCGTCAGACGGGAGACGGTGAGAGAGGTATAGATCAGCATCGAGAGCGCCTGCCCCATCTTCATCGCGAAGGTCCGGGCGGCAAAGAACATCCCGCTGCGGTCCTCGCCGGTCTCCAGAGTGCTCAGCTCCGAGACGTCGGCGACGCACGCCTGCGGCAGGATCCCGAGGATCGCCATCGGGACGCCGGCCAGCACCGCGATCAGATAGCCGAAGAAGGGCGCGTTCGAGATCGAGGTGATGAAAAAGACGGCGGCATAGCTGAAGAAGCCGACGACGATCAGCGTCTTCTTCCCCGCTTTCGGCGCGAGGCGGTTGACGACGGGATAAAGCGCAAGGCTGACGACCGTCATAAGGACGGTCAGAAGGAAGGTCTGGTCGGAGCCGATCCCCATCAGATTGGTCTCAAAATCCGCAAGGCCCGTCTGGAAGAGGGTGACGGCGAAGAAGTAGATCACGTCCGCGTAAACGAAACGGCGGAACTGCCCGTTGCCGAAGGTGGCGACCAGCGACTTGAACGCCGGGGTCTTCACCGGTTTGGAGTCGATATAGTCGCGCTCCTTGATATAGAAGGCGGGGATCATCATCGCGATCGCGGCGATCGCGCACATCACGCCGATGGCGAGGCGGATGGACGCCGCCTGGCTGCCGGCGATCCCCTCGAGCATCCCGGCGAGGTTGGGCATGAAGGTCGCAAGCGAGAAGCCGGCGATATAGGTAAAGGAAATGTAGGTGGAAACGTTGATGCGGTGCTCCTGCGTGTCTCCGAGCTCGGCGATCAGGGCGTTATAGGGGGTGCAGTAGATCGTCATGAAAAGGTAGAAAAGCATCAGCAGAATGAAGATCATCGTATCGTTGAAGGCGACCGAGGAGGTCACGGGGACGCAGAAGACGGCGACGGTGATCGCGGCGAAGGGGACGGCGATCGCCTTCATGAACGGGATGCGGCGTCCGCCCTTGAAATCCGAACGGTCGGACCAGCTGGCGATCAGCGGGTCGGTGACCGCGTCAAAGAGACGGCCGACCGCGGTGATCACCCCGAAAAGGGTGAGGGACGCGAGGATCGGCGCCTGGGTGATCAGCGTGCTGAAAATGCCGTTGGTCCCGCCGAGCCCGACGTTGCCCGCGTACAGGTGGACGAGCCAGGTGGAGATGATGCCGGAGAGCAGGCTCCAGCCGAGCTGCCCGACGGCGAAGATCCAGAGTACCTTGTTTGTGATCGGTTTGATCGGTTTCCTGTAGTTTCGCTGAATTGATTGGGTAAACTCAGACGGCAACGAGTTGAAATCGTTTTGCATGATTGCCATAGAGACAATGCCCAAACCGAAAATGTTGAGAACTAAGTAGGCAATCTCGTTTCCGGTAGCAGAATAACCGTATTTTGCAAATTCATCCTTTATGATTTTACCTCTGGTAAAAAACCAATAAAGAAAGTAAAAAGGAACGAATATCAGGCACAGCATTTCCCCTGTGCAGCTTGATTCTTCTTTTTTGATTATTTTTGTGTTTTTTACGAGCAAATACTGCCAATATATTCCGTAAATTCCACATGTAATAATCGATAAGAGAATACAGATGCCGATGTTCCTTTTGTTAACAGGAAATACCTCGTCAATATAGAGAGCTTCCGGTTTCTTTTGCATGATGTTCCTCCGTCAAATATATTTTCAGGGTTTTCTTTTTTGTCAGCGGGCGGCGCCGGCGGCAAGCCGGACGACCTCGTACGCGCCGTTGTAGGCGCCGATGCGGTCGGCTTTTTCGATCCTCCCGCACATATACCGCAGGATGTCCGGGGTCTCCGTCATCCGGTCGAGCATCGCCAGGATCTCGTCGGTACGGTCGCACTCAAACGTCCCGTCGCCGAGCTCGGCGGCGGTGATCGCGCCCCAGGCCTCGTGGCCGCCCACGCGGCGCATCATCAGCTTGGGGACCGGGTAGAAGGCAAGCTCGCTCGGCTTGGTGACAAGGAAGTCCGTCACCCGCATCAGAAGGTTGGTCAGGTAGACGGCGGCGAAGATCTCTTTGTTGCAGTAGACCTGCACGCCGGAGAGCTTTGCGTCCGGGGCGAGGGTGTTTTTCACCGTTTCGTAGTCGTCTTCGTGGAATTCGGCCGCCCCGGCGAGCCCCGGGACGTGCGCGGCGATCTCCTCCCAGACGTTTTTGTGGTCGCCGACGTTGACAAGCAGCGTGACCTTCCCCTCCTTTACCTTCGGGAGCAGGTGCGCGGCGATCTCCTCAAAGAGCTTCTGCTGCGCGCCGGCGCCGCCGACGGTGAGAAGGAACCGGCGGGGCTCCCCCGCCTCCGCCCGCGCCAGGCGCCGGGCGTTGTCCGCGGCGATGTTTTTCACGAATTCGTCGTCCACATAATGCCCGACCTCGCGGATCGCCTCCGCCGGCATCGGGGAGAGGGCGCGCTTTTCGTCCATCCCGCGCAGGGTGAGGTATCCGAGATAGGCGGAAGGGGTCTGGACCGTATGGACGCTCCCCTCCGCGAGGTGCAGCGCCATCGGCCAGTTATCCGGGATCGCGTTGACGACGCGCGTGAGCCCCGCGTGGATCGCCGCCTGCGCGGGCCACGCGTGGGTGGCGACGTAGGGGATCCCCTTCGGCAGTCCGGCAAGCAGCGGCGCCATCAGCTCCGCGTTTTTCTGGTCCGCGGCGTTGTAGCTGAGCTTGCGGAAGCCCTCCGAGTTGATCGGCTCCCAGACGAGCTTGTTGAAAAGCGAAAACTTCTGCGAGAGGCGGGAGCCGAGGGAGTAGAGGTCGTTCTGATGGGAGATGATGCCGGTCGCCGCCGTGCCGGGGAAGGAGTTGAGATCGAGCCAGTAGGGAACGTACCCGAGCGCGTGCGCCGCCGAGGCGATCGCCATCGAGATGCGGTAATGCCCGTAGCCCATGCGGATGTTGCCGACGATCAGCGCGTTCTCCTCAAAGGAGACGGGCTCGCCGCCGGAGAGCGTCAGGTTCTTTACCCCGAGCGGCTCTCCGATCACCGGGTTCTCCTCCGCCGAGAAGACAAAGGTCTTCCCCTCGTCGCTGCCGAACTTTTTTTCATACTTTTTCTTGCTTTTTACCGCCTTGCGGTAGTCCTTTGCGCGGATCTCGTTGCCGAAAATGACCTTGGAGCGTTCCATATTTCCTCTTTTCCGCTTGACAAGAAAGCGATTTTGTGATAGTATAACTATCAAGCTGATATTAAGAATATCACAGCGGAAACGGAAAGTCAAGATGAAATACGAAAAATATCAGGAAAACCTGAGAAAAACAAGGGAAAACGAAGCGGTTTTCGCCGCTGCGCAGCTTTTCCTCTCGCGGGGAGTGGAAGCGGTGAAGATGACCGACATCGCCGAGGCGGCGGAGATCGGCGTCGCCTCCCTCTACCGTTACTTCGGCACAAAGGAGGCGATCCTGATCCGCGCGGGCATCCTCCTCTGGAGCGATCTGCGCGCGCTCTTTGAAGAAGTGCTGAAGGACGCGGACTCCTCCCGCACCGGGCGGGAGCAGGTCGCCGCAATGCTCGGCGTCTACCGCACCCTCTGCCGCGACCACAAAAGCTTTCTCCTCTTCCTCGAGGATTTTGACCGCTTTATCCTCGCCTCGGGGGTAAAAAAGAGCGAGCTTTACGAGTACGAGCGGAGCATCGGGGACTATTACCCGCTCTTTGAGGCCGCCTACCGGCGGGGCGTGGCGGACGGCTCGCTGCGCGCGGGCGTGGATCCCGCGCTCTTCTACCGGACCTTTACCCACGGGATCACCGCCCTCTGCCAGAAGCTGCTGCGGGGCGAGATCCTCGCGCAGGACGACTTCTCCTCCTCCGCGGAGGTGGAGCTTTACCTCGACGCGGCGCTCCGCTATCTGGAAAAATGAAAAATGCGCCGGAAAAGCATTGCTTTTCCGGCGCTTTTGTGGTATCTTAATGGCAGAAACCTTTTCAGGAGGTCCCCGATGAAACAAACCCGTCTCTTTGCCGTCATCCTCTCCCTGGCGCTCTGTCTCTCCGCCCTCCCCGCCGTCGCCGCCGAACCGGCGCTCCGCTTTGAGGACGTGGAAGCGCCGGAGCTGTTCCTTGCCCCCTCGTCCTCCGTCTCCGTCCCCGCCGGACTGGATACGGACGCCCTGCGGGCCGCGATCCTCGCCGGCGCCCGGGCGCAGGAGACCTGGATCGACGTCAGCGCGTTCTCCCTCTCCGTCTCAAACGATCTCGCCTATCTGCGCGACCTGCTCCAGCACGATATGCCGGAGCTGTGCAACCTCGCCGACGGCGGATACAGTTATTCCTGGGACGGCGCCGACACCATTTACGCCCTGAAGCTGCACTATGCGGATCTGACCCACGAGGAGAGCGAAGCGCGCTACACCGCCTTCTTCGCCGCCGCCGACCGGCTGCTGGAGGGGATCCGCGGCAACGACGCGCTCTCCGACGCGCAAAAGGCGCTGCTGCTGCACGACCGGCTCGCCGTCCGCGTCGCCTACGACTACGACAACTACCTCTCCAACACGATCCCGCAGGATTCCTATACCGCCTACGGAGCGCTCGTGCTCCGCACCGCGGTCTGCCAGGGGTATTCCGCCGCGTATCTCTATCTTTTGCGCGAGGCGGGGATCGACTCCGAGATCTGCTCCTCCCAGACCATCAACCACGCCTGGAACATCGTCTATCTCGGCGGCGTCCCCTACCACGTCGACGTCACCTGGGACGACCCGACCGAGGATCTGACCGGGCAGGTGCTGCACGATCACTTCCTGCTCTCGACCGATACGATGCTCGTCCGTCACCGCATGACTCAGGCGGACCACTCGACCGCCCCGGTCGATACGACCTATGAATCCTACGCCTGGACGCGTTCCCACGCCCAGATCGTCCTCCTCGACGGAGCGCTCTGGTTCCTTGACGCCGACACGGGCGAGCTCTGTCAGCTCGGCGCGGACGGCGCCGCCGTCCCGACCGGCGCGTCCTTCTCCGCCGCCTGGCCGCATCCCGAGGAGGGTTACACCTGGATCGGGTTCTTCGGCCGGCTTGAAACCGACGGCGAAAATCTCCTCTATTCCCTCCCCGACGGCGTTTACCGGTATTCTCCCGCCTCCGGCGCCTCCGAGCGCATAGCGGAAGCCGGGCTCGGAAACACCCGCGGACGCGCGGTCTTCGGGTTCGCCCTTGACCGGGAAAACGAAAAACTCGTCTGCGAGATCCGCAACGCGCCAAACGAGATCACGGACCGGGAATTCCAGTATTTCCCCTATTCCCTCCCGCAGGCTCCCGCCGCCTCCCTCACCCTCTCTCTGCTCTCCCGCGCGGACGGAAGCTTTGGCGCCTTTGCCGCTCTCTACCCCGCCGATATGACAAATGACCAGATCCTCGCGGACACGGCCGGAGCGCTTGCGCTGTATACCGCCGTGCCGGGGGATGCGAGCGCGGCGGACGGGCTCTTTGCCCAGCCGGTCTCCTTCCCGGAGGTCGCGCCCGGCGCCTATCGGCTCCTCCTCACAAAAGCGGGGAAACACGCGCCCCGCATCCTCTCCGTCACGCTCGGGGCGAGCGACGCCGACCTCGGCGGGATCGCGCTCTGGCTCTACGGCGACGTGAACAACGACGGCGCCGCCAACGCAAGGGACGCCCTCCAGATCTCCCGCTACGCCGCGGGCAAATCCTCCGTTCTCGACTCCGGCAGCGACGAAGACCTCGCCGCCTACCGGCTGCGCGCGGCGGACGTCAACCGGGACGGCGAGGTCAACTCCAAGGACGCGCTCCAGATCTCCCGCTGCGCCGCAGGCAAATCCTCCCAGCTCGACCTCCTGCCGTAAAACGCGCTCCGTTCTATAACCCAAAAGCCGATCCGTACGGATCGGCTTTTCGTTTGGACGCGCACCTAACGGAAAGCGGCGGGAGATGTTCGATGCCGCTTGCCTCCGGCGAGCGCCATCATTCTTGCTCCTGCCGCAAAACGTTGAATAAACCGAAAAATGCCCGGAGCGTAACGGGCGTTTTTCGCCCCGAGGGAGGATATGGACGCGCTCTATCGAGCGAAAGGAAAAAGCCGGGCATCCGTACCGCCCGGCTTTTGGAGAAGGAGCGTCTTTGAATACGCTTTTTCTTTTCCCTGCCCCTTTAAAAAGTCTTTTGCCTACTTTTCTTCAGAAAAGTACGGCGGCTTTTGGGGAAGGAGCTTCTTTGAATACGCTTTTTCTTTTCCCTGCCCCTTCAAAAAGTCTTTTGCTTCCTTTTCTTCAGAAAAGGGAGTCTTTTGCTTCCTTTTCTTCAGAAAAGGAAGTGCCTGCTATTCTTCAGAAAAGTAAGGATCCGGGTCCTTAACGACTTTGTACGCGGCGGCTTTGAGAACTTCCGCGACGGGGTCGGGGAGCTTACCCTGAAGGGAGACCGAACGGATATCCGAATCCGGGAAGGCGGTAGCGTAGATCGTCATCGCCGCGAGATAGCTGCCGGCGAGGGAGGGATGATGATTGTCGGTATAGTGGAGCTTGAGCGGATTCTGCGGATCGGCGTACACCTCCATAAAGGCAAATCCCGCGTAAGCGACGGGCACGTCGAGCTCCCGTCCGATCGAGGTATTGCGTTTGGCGAGGGTACGGGTCTTCTCGGTATCCATCGTGTTTTTGGAGAGCCAGTTGCCCCAGGTGGAATAGAGGATCGGGACGGCGCCGTTCTCCCGGATCCGGGCGACAAGCGACCGCACCGCCGTCTCGTAGTGCGCCGGATAATAGGCGCTCGACATCAGCATATCGCTGTTCTCCTGGAGGATAACGCAGTCAAAGCGCTCCTCCCGCAGCAGCCTGTCGATCTGCTTGCCGCACTCGTCGTTTTTGTTTGCGTGTTTTTCCAGCGTCCAGCCGCCCTTGGTCACAGACTCCACCGTGATCTCCCGTCCGTCCGCCTTTGCGATCTGCCCGAAGATCACGGGCATATCGTTGAAAAAGGTATGACTGTTGCCGATAAAGAGGACACGGAGCGGACCGGTCTTTTGCGGCGCCTCCGTCTCCGGCGTCTCCGTTTCCGCTTCCGTCTCCTCGTCGGTCACGGCGTCGGTCGCGGCGGGAATCTCCTCCGTTCCGGCGGGCGCGTCGGCGGCGGGAGCGCAGGCGCAGAATCCCCCAAAGACAAGCGAGCAGAGCAGAAGGAGGGCGCTCCACCCTTTGATTTTCATCAGATTTTCTCTCATCGCCGTTCTCCTTTTTGCGAACTTCGTTCGGTTTATCGTATCACAGAAAGAGGGATGTGTCAAGTATTCTTCCAGGCACGCCGGAAGAGCCCTTTACCGCGGTTTTCTCTTTTTGCGGAAAAAGATCGCGGCTGCCGCGCCGGCAAGGAGCGCCGCCCCGGCAAGGGAAAGGGGCAAAAGAAGCGCTCCTCCCGTCCCGCTCTCTCCGTCCGCCGGTCCGGTCTCCCGCGCCGCGCTCTCCCGCTCCGGCGGCGCGGCCGTATCTGCCGCGGCCGTATCTGCCGCGGGCGGCTCGGTCGCGGGCGGTTCCTCCGTTTCGATCGGGGTGAGGACAAAATAATCGTAGTTCCCGCAGGAGGAGTTCTCCTTTGTTTTGATGCGGAGGGCGGACTCCCCGGCGGGGAGCCGGATCTCTCCGATCTCGCGCAGTTTGACATTATACCACCCTCCCGTCCCGGCGGAATCGAGGCAGACCTTCTGCTCCTCGCCGTTTACCGTGACGGTGACGGTGTCCTTGGTGTTTTTCGATCCGTTGTTCGCCAGCCCGACGGAGAGCAGATAGCGCCCCGCCCGCTCGGTAAAGAGGCGGTATTCCACCCACGGCAGATTCTCCCCGTCCGCCTGCGTATAGGCGAGGACGGTGGTGCCGCCGCTCTTCTCGAGCCGCGGCATCCCGTGCTTGAGAGAGAAATGCTCCGCCTGGAAGACGGTCTTTTTTTCATAGGAGACCGCGGTGGGCTCGCGCTCCGCCAGGTTCCGCCCGTCCGGGAGGCGGGCGATCAGGGAGAGGACGTACGCCGCGTTCTCAAGGAGGAGCGAGCGGCTGACGCGCCCCGCCTGAACGTTCTTCTCCAGCGCGGCGGTCGAGAGATTCGCGCTGTCGCCGGAGGACTTGACGTTGTTGCCCCCGAGGATCTCGCGCACGAGGTCGGAGTTGTTCGACCAGTCGGTCGTGATCACGCCGTCAAAGCCCCACTCCCCGCGCAGGATCCCGCGCAAAAGCTCGGCGTTCTCCGACGTTTCGGTCCCGTTGAGTTTGTTATAGGAGGTCATCACGGCGCCGACGCCCGCCTCCACCGCCATCTGAAACGGCTTGAGATACAGCTCCCGCAGCGCGCGCTCGGAGACGCGGGAGTCGTTGGTGTTGCGGCCCTTTTCCTTTTCATTGGCGACAAAATGCTTGACGCAGCAGACGGCGCCGGAGCGCTGGAAGGAGGAAACGATCCGCGCCGCCATCGTCCCGGCGAGAAACGGATCCTCGGAAAAATACTCAAAATTGCGCCCGCAAAGGGGGAAACGGTGGAGATTGAGCCCCGGCGCGAGCCAGACGTCCACGCCGCTTTCGATCGCCTCCCGGCCGGTCACCTCGCCGACCTTTTCCGCCAGCGCGGCGTTCCAGGTCGAGGCGAGCGCCGTCGCGCAGGGCCAGCCCGTCCCCTTGGTGGAGATCCGGAGACCCGCGCCGCCGTCGGCGGTATCGGCGACGGGGATGCCGTATTTTTCCGCCGCGGCAACGCCGGCGCCCCAGGCGCCGGTCCCCGCCGTCACGCCGTAGGCGCGGGTCATCACGGCGACGCTGCACAGCTCCGCGTCGCTCATCTGGGAGAGAAAGTCCTCCATCGTCGCCTTTCCGCGCACCACGTCGGAGAAGAGGAGGGGCGTCTCCCGCTCCGTCCGCTCCGCGTCATAGGGGACGAACGCGCATTCCGCGTCCTGCGCGTGGGAAACGCCGACCCGCTCCGTCCCGTCAAAGGTCGTCCGCAGGAAGGCGGAGGTCGGCTCGCAGAGGGTGCGGCGCTGTTCGGTCACCCGCGTCGCCGTCTCCCGGTGGGTCCCGGCGAGGACGAGATCGCGGACCGAGGCGCCGGCGTAGATCCGGTACTCGCCCCGCTCAAGGACGTAGGCGGCCTTGTGCCCGGTCGCGCCGAGGTCGTCGTAGGACGCCATGTCGGAGACGGAGAAGGAGAGCGTGAGCGTCTCCTCTTCGCCGGGCGCGAGGAGCCGGGTCTTTTCAAAGGCGCAGAGCTCCTTTGCGGCTTTGGAGAGGAGGGCGCCGTCCGTCCCCTTCTGCGGGGCGGAGAAATAGAGCTGCACGACCTCCCGTCCGGCGCGGTCTCCGGTGTTTTTCACCGTCAGGGAGACGGTGAGCCTGCCGTCCCGCTCCTCGAGGCGGGGGGCGGAACGGGAAAACGAGGTGTAGGAGAGCCCGTAGCCGAAGGGAAAGTCCACCTCCTTGCCGAAGGTCTCGAACCAGCGGTAGCCGAGGTAGATGTCCTCCCGGTATTCGGTATAGGACGAGGAAAGGTAAAAGGTCTCACAGCCGGGATAGGCGGCGAGGGAGGGAGCGTAGGTATCGACCGTCTTGCCCGAGGGGGTGACGGCGCCGGTGAGGAGATCGCAGAGCGCCTGGGGCCCCCGGATACCGGGGTAGGAGACCGAGAGGAGCGCGTCCGCGCGGATCCCCGGCACCCTGCCCAGGGCGAAACCGCAGTCGATCGGATAGCCGATGTTGAGGATCGCGACGACCGGCTTGCCGGAGAAGGCGGCGGCGACGTCCTCCAGCATCTTTTTCTCCGCCGCGGTGAGGGAGAAAAGCGAGGCCGCGTTGTCCGCCCCCTCCGCCGAGGAGCGGGAGAGGAAGACGACCGCCTTGTCCGCGTACTCCCCCGCGGCGCGGTATTCCTCCGCCGTCGGGGTATAGGAAAAGGTCTCGCCGGTCTTCGCCGCCTTTTTGTAGGAGGCGACGAGCGGCTCGTATACGCCGCCGAGGCGGCCGGCGCGCGCGGCGGCGGCGAGGAGATCGCAGGGGGATTTCGGCGTTTCCGAGAGGGTGATATACCCGCTGCCGCGCCCCATCAGGTAAAAGCCGCCGGTCTTGCCGTCCGTCACGACCTGCCCGACGCCGAAGAGGGCGATCCTGTCCGTCTTTTCGAGGGGGAGCGCGCCGTTCTCGTTTTTGAGGAGGACGGCGCCCTCCGCCGCCGCCTCGTACGCGGCGGCGGCTCCGTCCCCGACGGGATAGGCGAGCGCCTTTGCGGGAACGAGCGAACAGAAGAGGACCGCGGCAAGGAAAAGTCCGGTCAGAGCAGGGATCTTGCGTTTCATTTTACGCCTCCTTCCCGATCGGGAGAGTCAGCGCGGGGGCGCCCGTGAAAACGCCTTCTCCGTCCGGTCCGCCCGGGAGGTAGAAAAAGGCGGAAAGGGTCATCTCCCGCACCTCGGCGATCCGCTCGCGCCCCGTCACCTTGATCGAGGTGAGGGTCGTCTCCCCGTTGAACGCGTCCTTCTCCACGTGCGAGTACCAGACGCCGGGCGTCTGATGATAGTCGTCATAGAGATACACGTCAAAATAGGCGGTATGCTCCCCCTCCGCGTCTGCGGGGGTGCGGACGGTGAGGGTAAGGCGCCGCCCGTCCGAGAGTGTGCAGGAGATCAAAAATCCGAGCCGGCGGGGCACGAGATCGGGGTAAGCTTCAAACGCGCCGCCCCAGAGGGTCTGGTAGCTGTTTCCGGCGACTCCGAGCGGCTCCACGCCGAGGCAGAGGATGTCCCGGTCCCGCTCCCAGCGGGCGGAGTAGGCGGTCAGAGGCTCGAAGGTCCGCGCGCCCATATCGGCAAAAAAGGCGAGCGAGGGCAGAGACGGCAGGACCGGCGGCGCGGTCGTCTCCGGCGCCGCGACCGTCCCGGCGGGCAGATCGGCGGCGATCGGCAAAGTCGCCGGCTCCGGCGCCGTCACGGGGGAGGCGGGCGCCGACGTCGGCGTCCGTCCGCAGGCGGTGAGGAGAAAACAAAGGAGAAGCGGCAAAAGCCGGCTGTGTTTCATAACGCACCTCGTGTCTGTTTGTTTTTTCCGCTTTTTGCGCTTTACCACGGCGCGCGCGCCGCGGGGAGCGGATCCGCTGTGAGCGCTTCCCGGTCGCACAGCGCTTCCAGGAGCCGCAGCTTTTCCCCGGTGTAACGGGGGTCCCCGTACAGATTGACATGCTCGCCCGGATCGACAGCGAGATCATAAAGCTCACCCGGGCAGTCGCGCGGCAGATCCGGTGCGAGCGCGTGGATCTTGGTCAGCTTCAGGCGCCCGTCGGAGAGCATCGTGCAGAACGCCGTGACCCCGCCTTCTGCGTCGGTTTTATAGTACTCGGAATAGACCGTGTCGCGGAAAACGTCCGCCGGCGCGGTCCCGGTCAGGATCCCGGCAAGCGACCGCCCCTGCATCCCGGGGACTTTTTCGATCCCGCACGCCTCCAGAAGCGTGGGCGCGAGATCGACGAGCTCGACCAGCGCGTCCGAGCGCACGCCGGATACAAAACCGTTTTTCCAAGATAAGATCAGCGGCACGTGGACGCTCGCTTCGTAGAAGTAGCCTCCTTTCAGGTAAAGGCCGTGATCTCCCAGACTTTCCCCGTGGTCGGAATGGAAAAGGATGATCGTATCGTCGAGCTGATCCGTATCCCGGAGGTAGGCGATCAGCCGGCCCGTCTGCTCGTCGATCAAATCGATCATCGCGTAGTACGCCGCGCGGATCAGGCGGTGGTCGTATTCCGTCATATCGCCGTAGGCAAAACTCCCCGCCTTTCCGTACGCGCCGAGATGATCTCTTCTCTGCAGCGGGGATTTGTTCTCCAGCTCGCCCGGGCGGTACTCGGGCAGCGGAATCTCGGAGAGGAAGGGCAGGTAACGCTCCAGATACTCCGCGGGGGGATCGAACGCATGATGCGGGTCGAACCAGTTCACCGAGAAAAACCACGGCCGTCCCGCTTCTCTCGCCGCTTCCATGAATTCGACGGCGCGATCGGCACACCACTTTGTCTGATGGTATTCGGCGGGCATCCCCGTCCTCACGTACCGGCAGTCCCGGCGCGGAGGGTGCGCGTACGTCACGCCCCGCCTCTTCAGCCACAGCGCGTAGTCGTGCATCGGCCACTCGTGCGCGGGTCCATGCCCGTGGCTCCACGCAAAGCTGTCGTACCCGTCGTCGATCCTGCGTTCCCTCGTTCGGCAGACGGAAAAATGACAGGCGGAAAGATGCAGCTTGCCGGAAAGACCGCCGAGATAGCCGTTTTCGTGGAGAATGCGCGTGACGGGGATCTCGTCCGCCGGAATGTCCTGCCCGTTCTGCCGTGCGCGGCAGGTCCGCGGATACCGCCCGGTCAGAAAGGAGGCCCGGCTCGGCGTGCAGACCGGATTCTGACAGTACGCGCGGGAAAACAGCACGCCGTTTTCGGCGAGACTGTCGAGGTTCGGCGTGTGAACGAAGCGGTTGCCGCAGCAGCCGAGCGTGTCGAAGCGCTGCTGATCGGTGCAAAGCCAGAGGATGTTCGGTCTTTTCATCGTTTTCCTTTCCTGCAGCGGGGTTCCGCCGCGGAATGCGGCGCGCCCTACGCGGTTTTTCTGTTTTTATTGTAGCAAAGCGCGGCAAAAAAAGCAAGGCTCTTTCGGCGAGGCGGCCGGAGAAGTTTTTTTGCGCGCCGCCGCCCTTCCCCGCCCGACCGCCCGCCCGCGCGCTTGACAAGCGGAGGGGAATGTTGTATAATGCAGGAGCGGGAAACCGTTTCCCGCTCCCGCGGGCGTGGCGGAACTGGCAGACGCGCCGGATTTAGGATCCGGTGGGCAACCTTGCAGGTTCGATCCCTGTCGCCCGTACCAAAAGAAAACGCCCCCTTGCGGGGTGTTTTCTTTTGGTTTGATCGTTGGAAGGGATCGAACGGTCGGGAGTGAATGCCGCTCCGGGGGAGCGGCAGAGCCGACCGGACCGGAGCCCGTCGAGGGCGGAGAATCGATCCCTGTCGCCCGTACCAGAAAAAAGCACTTGCTTTCGCAAGTGCTTTTTTCAACTATATTCGTTCCTTCGGAACGAGTTATATTCGACCTTCGGTCGAGTGATATTGCTTCGCAGTGATATTCGTCCTGCGGACGAGTGAAGGAACGAATATAATATCACTTTTCGCGCAAGCGAAAAATATCACGTTTGCCGCAAGGCAAACATATCACATCGAGCAAAGCTCGATATTTCACTTTTGTGATTTCATTCGTTTAAGGATGGGTATTTCATAAGGAGCCGAAATCAGGCGAAAAACACAGTTTTTACCTAATTATATCCGTTTTGCATATTCGTTCGGTAAGCACAAAAGAAAACGCCCCCTTGCGGGGCGTTTTCTTTTGGTTTGATCGTTGGAAGGGATCGAAGGGCGCGCGTTGAATGACGATCCGGGGGACCGTCAGATCGCGCCCGACCGGAGCGGGATCAGTACCTCAGAACAGCTGTGCCGTCCTCGCCGTACTCGACGGCGTCCCACTCGCGGGTGAGCTTGTCGACGGCGGCGAAGTATTCCGACGTGGAGCTATACACGACTTTTTTCTCCGCGAGGATCTCTTTTGCGGCGGCGGCGTCCGCGCCGAGCAGGTCGGCGAGGATGCCCGCCTGGAGCTTGGCGGAGGTGACGCACGCCATCTCCGGGTCGGTGATCGCAAAGTCCTTGCCGTGGAAGGTGCCGGAGGCGCCGCCGCAGGAGGGATGGATCGCGGGCATCACGCAGGAGACGTCCCCCATATCGCTGGAGCCGGTCTCCCAGCTCCGGTTGACGCGGACCCACTCCGGCGGGATCAGCATCGCGCCCACGCGGCCGACCGCGAGATTGAAGTTCGGGTCGTTGAAGCGGGGAGCGTAGCCGTGGCGGTCGGAGAGACGGAGACGGCAGCCCATCGCCGCCGCCGCGCCGGCAAAGGCGCGGTTGATCCTGCCGTTCATCTCAACGGTATGCCCGATCGTATCGGCGCGCACCATGCTCTCCATCACGACCGAGTCGGGGATGGAGTTGACGGCGGTGCCGCCCGCCGTGATGATCGGATGGAAGCGGACGTGCTGCGAGTCGGGGAAGGTCTCGCGGACGGCGTTCGCCGCCGTCATCGCGGTATTGGCGGCGTAGAGGGCGTTGAGTCCCCTGGAGGCGCCGGCGGCGTGCACGGCGCGGCCGATGAACTCCGCCCGCTTGACGATGCAGCCGTTGGAGCCGGCGTTGGCGCCGATCCCGTTCCCGCCGCCGGTGTGGACCATCATCGCCATATCCACGCCGTCGAGGAACCCGCGGTACATAAACTCCACCTTACCGCCGAAATAACGGATCACGCCCTGATCCTTCAGGCTCTGGCGGAACTCGATCTCGATCAGCTCCTCGGCGGGGACGGCGAGCAGCCGGATCTTCCCGCAGAGCCCGTCGAGCGCGCCGGGGACCTTGAGCGCGGCGGCAAGCCCGTAGAGCGCGGCGCTCTGGCAATGGTGGCCGCAGGCGTGGACCGCCCCCGTCTCCGGGTCGCACTCCGGGTGGCTCGGGATGATCAGCGAGTCCATCTCGCCGAAGACCGCGACCGTCGGACCCGGGCGGCCGGTATCGATCTCCGTGTAAAAGCCGGGGATGTTCCCCGCCTCGGTCAGGCGGTACCCGAGCGCCTCGTAGAGGTCCTTGAGATATTTGTGAGTCTTCCACTCGCGATAGCCGGGCTCCGGGTTTTTCCAGATATGCCGCTCCGCCGCCAGGATCTCTGCGCGGTGCGCGTCCACCGCGGAAAACAGGGTAGAAAAAAGCTCGTCCATGTCGTTTCTCCTTTGATCCTTTCGGATTTTGTTTTCCGTCTCCCGGCGAGGCGAGGATCGCCCCGTTCTCTTCCAGGAGGTTATAGATCCCGTCCTCCGAGAGGACGCCGCGCCGGAGAGAAGAGGGCAGCTCGCCCGCCTCGTCCGCCGCCAGATCCTCCCGCCACAGGGGGCCTTCGTAATACGATTCCAGCGTCCGGATCTCCTCCTGCTCGGCGAGCAGGGCGGCGCGCGCCTTTTCGTACGCCCGCAGCGCCGCGTCCGCGCGGGAAAAGCGCTCCTCCATCGCGCGGATCCGCGCGATCCGGGGGTCGTTCCCGTCCGGCCGCTCCCTCTCCCCCGCTCCCGTCAGCCGGGCGAAGAGGTCGCAGAAGAGCGCGTCCCGGTCGACCGACTCCACGCGGCAGATCGGGAACCGTCCGGGCTCCGGCGCGTAGGTGAGATCGTACGCGGGAACGGGCGCCGGGGCGACCGCGTCCCGGAGGAAGCGTTTCTTTTCGTCAAAGAGCCACGCGACGGCGGTCACGTCCCAGATCACGCGGGTCCAGGGCTTGCCGGCGGCGTAGCGCTCCGCCTCGCGCACGGTGTTTTCGACCAGATAGTCGCAGAGGGGGTTTTTGCCGCCGAGCCAGTACTCAAGCTCGTAGCGGGAGGTCGCGAACCGGTCCACGACCCCGAAGCAGGGGAGCTGCACGACCGGCACGCCGCAGGAAAAGAGCACCCGCGCGCCGGCGATATCCTGCTGCATATTGAACTCCGCGGCGGCGCGCGGGATATGCGGCGCGTGCCCGCCGAGCCAGACGACGATCACGCGCTCGCGCATCTCCGGCGAGAGGAGCAGGGCGGAGGCGACGTTCGTGATCGCGCCGATCGCCGCGATATAGAGGGGCTCCTCCGGCGTATGGGCCGCCGCCTCGCGGCAGAGGAACTCCGCCGCCGGCGAGAGGACGGGCGTGTTTTCGTCGGGGAGGTAACGCTCCGAGCCGCGGTAAACGGCGGGGAGAAGGTCCTCCCGCCCCGCAAGCGAAAGGAGCTTGCCGATCTCCCGGTAGCTTTTTTCCATCCCGTCGGCGGGAGAGGAAGCGCGTCCGTTGAGGAAAGGCGCCGCCGTGATCCCTCGGATCCGGCACCGCTCGCCGAAGGTGAGCAGGTAGGAGAGCGCGAACTGATCGTCGATCTCGTTGTAGGCGTCGGTATCGAGGACGACGTCGATCCTCCCCCGCGGGCGTTCGTAGGCTGTGAGAAAGCGGTCGTGTTCCATAAAAGCTCCTTGCTTGAAATCTGTTTTTATCATACTACAAATGCAGAGAGAAGTCAAACGGTCTTTTTCCTTTTTTTC